>JBDONA010000345.1:0-6788 GCA_039831575.1 Fuerstiella sp.
GGAGTTCCACGTTCGACCGCTCGAGGTTGGTTGAAGCAGGCTCGAACGGACGTGGTCACCGCAGACGAATACCGCCATGTCTCCACCGGAACACTGGCCCGCCTGGCTCAACGACTCGGCAAAGTCTTCGCCTCACCAACAACGTGGTATCGACTGGTCCGTGTCCACAACTGGCGTCGGCCACGACAGCGTGTTCATCCAGCGAAGCCAACAGTTGGCATCAGGGCCACACGGCCCAACGAGTTCTGGCATGTGGATACCACGCTCATCCGACTGCTCGACGGCAGCAAAGCCTACCTGCATGCGGTCATCGACAACTTCTCACGCACGCGATAGATTCAATTTTGGGAGGCCTTCACTGGAGGATTCTGAAGTGCCGGGTGACGGCTAGGACCGTAATAATTGGCAGTTCGCTTATGAAGCTGGATCTCGCGTGAGCGAGACGACTTTATCGTCCAATCTCGCAATGGATCAGTGACAGTCCACGGCGCACCATTCGGACGCAGGTACATTCGTTGCTGGTCAGTGAGACTCAGCGGCGCGGCTCCAACTCGTCCGAAAACGGCAATCTGGTTGCCCGACTCATCAATCGCCCGGTCTCGATCGACTCCTTCCGAAATGCACAGGGCTTCGCCCCCTTTGGGGATTTTGTACGTCGCAACTAATTCCGGCGTTGGCCGTGGGCTGAAACCTGAATTCCCCGGTGTTGCCGGCGATGTTAACTGAACGACACGTAAGCCGTTCTTGCCGTCAGCCAGATATGCAAATTCGCTCGTGTAGGTAATACCCAGCTTTACGTCGTGCAGATCGTTAATCTTTCCGTGAGCGGTGTAAATTTGATCAATCCGCGGAGTTGTTGGGTCTTTCACATCAACGATAATCAGCCCCGTACGCCCTCCAGCAACATATGCATAGGTTCGGGCGACATACAGATTATGTGAGTGTTCCAGGTCAAGAGCGGCGGCTAACTTCGGCGCAGAAGCCACAGTTACGTCAAGCACCTTGAGGCCATCGTCGTCCAGCAGGAATCCATAACGGAATTGCATCTCGATTGCTTTGGGATTCCGCAGCTGATCCGCGCCGATTATAGAAGTCACAAACTGCCGCTTCGGGTCCTCTATGGAAACCACGACCAACCCGGCTTTGCAGCAGACGTAAGCGTAGGTTCCGAAAATGGTCACAGACCTTGCGCCATCCAGCAGTCCGTTAGGATTAAAAACCACATCTTTCTTAATGAAGTTATTAAGTGGATTACCGTCCAGCAGTGTGCCAACCCCAATTGAAATCAAACCTTCGTGAAAATCAGTAGCGTAGATGTAGCCATACATTGCATGAATCGGCTTTTCAAAATTCTCGGGTCTGTGCGTTCTCGTCGGGTCTGGTGCAATTGTCGTTGGTGCGGCAACATCGGTCGCAAACGCTGTCTTGACATAGAACTTCTGGCCAAGCGGGGAAAACGGTGCAGTCAGAATTCGTTCAGAGAAACCCTTGTGATCAATAAATGCGACATCATATATCCGAATTCCGCCTTCACCGCATGCTGCATAACAATACTCCCCACGCGTTTGAATACTCAGAACTTCGTTCTTCCTGTGTGGTCTGAATATAAGATCACCGATATCGTTGCCTGGATGTTCGTGAGCATGTTTCAGTTGCCGGTGATGCTCTTCGTGCTTCTGGAATCGCTGAGGGTAAACAACTCGGTGCATTGAACTGCCGATTACCGTCTGAGGCTCGTCACGCTCAGTCACCGGAACACCGAGAAGCCCGTGTTCGCCTGCGCCGACCCAGCAATAACGCCCAATGAAATTGAGGTAGTTCGTGCCCTGCATCAGCAACTGTGCAAGCAGAGCATTGTTGTCGTTGTCTTCGGCCAGGTGGCAGTCTGTGCAGTTTTTCGTTTCCCCTTTTCCTCGCACTGTATGCGGGACGTTTGTGCTGAATGCAATTCCACTCAAGCCCTCTGCCGAGATTGTCTGCTGTTGTAAATAGACGGCTTCGCGATTCGAATTATAAGAACCTACGTGGATCGCACATGACGAACGTGCAGGACCGATACGGTTGCCAGTGACGTTGCCATCCCGCGCGAGCATGTAGACTTCGTCGCGAAGTGTCTGAAAGTTGTAGGCCACATGATTTCGAGAGATATCACCTTCATTGTGAAGGCTTGGCATTTTTTCGTTCGCTTTTTGTGGAAGGTGACAGCCGTAGCAACTGGGATTCCAGGATGAATGACAAGCGATACATGACATTGCGTTGTTGTTATGAGCGCACGGGCGTCCGTCCTCTGGGAAATCGCCCCACGCAAACCCTTCGTCAGCACCAAGCCGAACCGTTTTCGCAAGTGCTGCAATGGGATTATATTTCATGTGTCCTGGGTCGATCGTATCTACAACCTGCGTCAGCTCCCAGCTGAGATCTTTCTCTACCATGGAATTCTGAATGATCCGATTGCCGATATTCTCGAAGCGACGTTTTCCAAACGGTGTCCGCATTATCGAAAGATTGCGTCCCACAGTTTTCCCATCGCGTTCCCTGGCAGCGGGACCTGACGTCCGCAATTGACGTCGCCCATTTGCGAGCACGGCGGCCGGCTGCGTGGCGGTGCCGTGACAGTCGATGCACTGAATCTCGATCGCTGCACGCACCTCGCCGTAGAGCTTTGTGTCACCGTGTACATCCTGAATGAAATGGCAGTCAACGCAGTGCATTCCCTTTTCCAGATGAATATCGAGCATATGCACGGGCACGTTTTTTCGTTTCTCCAGCAGTTCCATTTCTTTCCTGCGAACTTCCGCCAGCAAAGCTGGGTTACTCTCGGTCCAGTTGCGCCCCCGATGAAGTTCCTTTTCTAACTCCGGAATCTTTAGGGCCAGCTGTCGTTGCTCGGATGTTGGATGATGGATTTCATTGCCGAAATGATCCAGCATCGTTCCGGCGAGATCTTTCTTGAAGACAGCCTGAAAAACCCATCCATGCCCATGAAAATCCGCGAACTGAGTATGCTCCAGTTGCGGATTCAACTCAGAAGTTCTTGCAAGAAAATTCGGATCTGACCACTTCCCACGGGCGGTCGCTTCGTTGGGGTCTGACATGATCGATTGTGTAAACTGCTCCGACGTGGGATGCCTCTCACGTCGCGGATACATTAACTCGCCATCTGTTTCCAGATCCCACCACATAAATCCAAGGTAGCTATTCATGACAGACGTCCCTGGATGAATGTGGCAAACGATGCATTGGCTTGTCGGAATCGCGCTCGTGAATCGGTGTGCGATAGGGTGCCCGGGTTCGTGCTTCGGAATTGTGGGGTCTGGGTGTCCGACAAATTCGTCCGGCAAGGCGGCCGCAAGTCCTTGATTTCCGTACTTCGCGTAGGGACCTGAATTAACGGGCGAGCGATCATTAGCATAGACCATGTGACACGCCGTACATCCACTTGACCGGAAGTCTCCCGCGTGATCATTCGTCCCCATGAAGTTCAGAGTCGGATCGAGCAACCGAGTTTTCTGAAGGCCCAGGAAGACGGGATCCGTTCGAGTCCCGGTGCCTAAACCACGGTTGCTCAGGCGAGTCCTCGGCCTGCCGGTCTCTTCCAGACGCTCTGGAATTCCGATATCCGGAATGAATCGGCCACCGCGTTCGAAAATTCGCAACACATTGCCCGGTTGTGCCACCTCAAATCTTGGCAGTGGATCCAGATACGGCAGCACTCCTTTTCTTGCAGTCTCCTCAGGACTCGGTGTGGGGACGGTCTGTAGCCGCTGCGGAACCCCATTCATGCTGTAGCTTTCGCCGTACTTCGACCACTTGCTGGGCGTTGCTCCGTTATTATACAGGGCAGCGCCCCACAACATGCAGCCGTGAGTCATCATGCTCTTTTTGACTTCCAATGTTTCTTTAGCATGACATCCGCTCGTGCCACAGCTGATATGTGCAACACGAAGGTCACCGGGATTAACGAACCGAATAAACTCGGGCCGCTCATGATTCAAGGCGGTGTAAGAGCGAACGGGGTTGGCCGAGCTGATAAAGACATTAGCCAACTGTGGCTGCACGTGCGCTCGGCGCTTATCAGCAGCTGACGGATCACCACCATGGCAATCCACACAGCCAAGTTTCACGGCCGGGCTATAGTGTGGATCATGGGCGTTAGTGTGGCACTTAACGCACCCAACACTTTTCAGGGTCGCCTGCTTTTCGGTCTGTTTGGAATAGTCAATTCCGATCAGATGCTGCGGTACTGGATAGGCTACGGGTGATTTGTGCGGCAGCGATGATGTGGCGGAAGCAGGATTGCGGCCCCCTGGTGGAGTGTACAACGGCTCATCAGCAGACAGTCGGCTGCCGCCGCCCACGACGCACAACAACAAACAAGTGACCGGAATTGCGACTGACTTCACTTTCAGGGCCATTTTTGTGTCCGTCCGTCATGGCTGCCTACAGCCCCTCAAATGAAGAGGGACCAAGTGTTGTGCTGATAGATTGGGCTGGCAGATGCTATCAAATCAATTCGCCGAAGGGATAGTGCACTTGTTCTGACTGCAGAGGAGTAAGACGATTGCCTTGAGAACGCGAGGCCCCTTGTGAGCAGCATGTTCCGCCGATTGGACGCGACGACGGTCTCGCCCATCGACGACGGGCCGTCAGCCATCAATAGTTAAGAATCATGTTGATAAACAGTGCGCTCAGCGTTTCCGCTTTGCCCGGTTGGGCTGTGGCTACAGTTACAGATCTTGTCACACCAAATAGATCATCCAACCCATTGCCGGGAACCAATGCAGAGACACCTCCGATGAGAAGTACATTGTCACTCAGAAGCGGACGGTACTCAACTCCCAGACTGAGGTCAGTGCCAATGTGGTGCCCGATGTTGCTTTGAAATGCAACTCTCTCCAATACGTTCGTCTCGTCGAACCAAAGGAAATTGACATTTGCGATTGCCTTGACTTTCGGTGTGAGTTCGAAGTCCATCCCAGCGTTCAGTAAATGCAAACCAGGGTTCACAAAGTTGCTTTGCCCTTGTGTCTTGCTGGACCGCAGGTTTGGAACCAGGCTTTCCCTTTGAACGACATTAACGCCAAACAACTTAATCGCCTGTCGTTGCCAGTAGCTAAACTGACCACCTGCAAAATTCGGATTATCAAAAATCGAATCAAACCCTTCGGCTTTCCTATCGTTCGGATCATTGTCGCCCGACGCCCAAAAATACGACGTCCTAAACCGGATCCAGTCACGGTCGACGGATAGCTCCAGGGCAAACATGTTCGCTCGAATCTTTGACTTTTGCCCCTGAATTGGACTGAAGCTGTCTGTGCCTACGACATGATAGAACGCATGATTGACGTTGACGCGACCGACATGTCCGTCCCCGGCAATGCCGAAATAGTACGCTTCCACGCGATGGGGCCGAAACACCCCGACAGGATCGGGCCGTACCAGGAAATTGTTGCGATCAAATTTCACACTTGGCCCATCGTTGTTGTAATGAAAGCTGAAACTTGTGGTAAATCCCGGAACGATAAAGTCCTGCCGGAAGTAGTTCGCAATCAGAGTGTTCTGTTGCCGGTCTTCAGTCGTGTTCAATGCGCTGTTGGTGTCTTTTTCTGTCTGGTCGAAGTAAACCAGATTGAATTGGTCGCGATTGGCCAATCGCGTGCCAAAAAGTCGAAACGCACGGTTTGTGTCTGAAAAAACGAGTCCTCGAAAGTCACTAACGAACAACTGCGAGCCAGCACGCATCGACATGAAATCGTAGTTCGGACTGAGGTCTGCCAGTTTTGCTTCGACAAACCATTCCTCAAGTGCGACCTTATCTCGGGATCGCGTAGTTCCGGCCCGAACATCCGGGTTGACAACACCCAGTTCCTTGACACTCAGGTAATTCACATTGAAGACCGGTGTTACGCGAATCTGCCAGTCGAACGGCTTGAACGCGGCATCACCGTGCGACAGATTGAAACTCAGTCTAAGATTGTTGTTGAAGAAGTACTGATTTGGCCTTCCAAAGAACTCCTGCTGACTCGGGTTGACCGTACTCTCAAACGGTGTTGTTGCGGTTGGCACTTCTCGATATTCGTTCAGCATTTCATTCGTTGCAGTAATGTTCAAAAACGTGTGCTGTCCAATAACCGGATAATCTCCCTTGAACTTGTTCTGGTTGTATGGGTCCCACCAGTGACCAATTTCGTACGGCTGATCGTCAACGTCCGGATTGCCCCCCCCATAACGATCCCATTCCGAGAAGCCAATTCGCCATCGATCTTCAATTGGTACGAAGTGGACGTTTTGCTGCGACTCGGATGGCATCACGCTGGACGGTCCGGCGAAGCCAAGAGGTGCCTCAAGAATCGTGTATACGTCTCCCGTCGGGGCAGGTTGAATTGGCGTGAATTCGTCGTCCTCCGCGACAGGCGGAAACGGATCACGCAAGACTTCCGTTCGTTCTTGATAGACGCTCCCGCTCATCAATTGAATGACGCTTTCTGTACCATTGGGGACACCGACGAATTCCTGCAGCCAGCCCGGCACCAAATCACGCTCGTCATATCGGTCGCCTGATTCGGACAATCCATCCAGAAAGTCTGGATGGATGATGTCAGTAGGAGGGATCGCTTTGGTGAATCCGATCTGACGAATTCCGCCCGATGGCACAAAGCTCGGAGGGTCAACGGTATCGGGTGAATATCGCGACTCGATCAGCTTCAGGCGAGCTGTCTCTCTTACCAAAGGGCTGGCACCGCTTTCCGCAAGTTCAGCGATTCGGGCGATATCAACAAACGGCGGTT
>JBDONA010001083.1:0-6787 GCA_039831575.1 Fuerstiella sp.
AAAGTCATCATGGCGATCCTCCGTGAGTCCGTGTGACTGTTTTGCACACGGAGGATCGTCACTCTTTGAATTCGCCGAAACCTCAATCTCACCCTCACTTACAACCGAAACCGGCGCTGTCCAACTAGTCCGTCGTGTTATTGACCTTTGACCAGCTGATATCCTGGAGCATTGAATACAGAACAATATTGATTGCCAGTTTCATGGCGTCTTCCTCGACATATCCGTCGCATGCCAGCGATGCCTGGTTCTCCAGAGCACAGCTGATGTCGTAGCGACTGTAGACGACCGCATATCGGCCATCGATCTCGACACCCTCCAGCACGGGTGGGCCTTTCTCTGTTCTGGACCGCATGGCGGCGTTTGCTCCGCCGGGCACCATTTTCCGTAGTTGCACGGTTTGAATGCGGTGGCCAGTGACATCGGAGAATAATTCGTGGTCGACCGGGATGGCCTGCAGCGGATGGTCCGGAAAAATCTGCCCCATCAAGTCGCGAAAGCTGCGGTCAAATCTGGTCGAACCGCAACAGGCGTCAGCGAACAGCACCGGTCCGCGACTCAGATAGTCGCGCAGGGCATCCCGTTCCTGTTGGGACAGTTGAAATCGATAGCGACCGTGCATGTAGGCGAGCGGAAACCGTCGCAGTTCACTTAACGTGATTGGAATTGTTTTTCGTTTCGGGGCCACGCCGATGCCAACAGTCTCGTTGAGCCCCTGCAACAGATTTTCCAGGGCTTTTGGTGCCGTATCCCAGCCGCCTTTGTGGCGCAGCTGAGCAATCTCAATCAGGCCGCGTCGAATGCGGGAGCGTCGCTTCCTGTTCTTGTCCTCTCCACTGTTGAGTTTGACAGGAGGCTCTCGTCCTGTCGCATAAGCCAGCACATTGATGCCAATGCGGTTGGCACGAATGATTCGTTGACTCAGGTCTGTGGATCTGCCCGCAGGCTCGTGTCGCATCCACTTCTGCCACAGGCACCCAAGATCCTCAGGTGAGTAAATGATGGCCGTGCGGCAGCCAAAGTCGACGCCGTACAGTTCAATCGAGTCTGTCTTCTTCAACAGGTACTCGCTGCGGTACACCGGATGATCAGCCTGCAGCCGCTGCAGAGACGCATCGCCGTCCGGAAACATTCGTTCGATCAGGTCACGGAACCCATCGTCAAACGTGCCACCGCTGCAGTTGGCGACTGCGAAGATAAAGCCACCTTCGTCCACATACTCACGCAGCCAGGCAACGTGGTCGTCCGTGAGTGTCGGTGCATCCTTGCCACTTATGTAGAGCACCGGCGCCTGATTCAGGTCATTGACTGCGGTGTCGCCATTCAGACGCCCGAGCGAAAGCACCTGGCTGATTAAGCGTGGCGGCCAGCCTTTCAAACCGTCAACTTTGTCGATCAGATTCGGAACGTCGTACGGATGTCGGTTCCACTCTCCGTTTGTATCCTCTTCCTGACCGACGGACGTGTAGTCCAGCTTGTTGACCACAACGCGGGACAGGCCCTTCGCCAGAAACAATAACGCGAAAGAAGAAGACAGCACAGGCGTGGAACCACTTCGTTCGCTCCAGCCGCCATCACCATTCTGCGCGGCAACCAGGTAGCGAGCGCCTTGGCGATACCAATCGTGCTGTCCAAAGAAACGAACGTTGCCCAGCCGCCCGGCACGTTCAAGGCCATACAGGTAGTAATAGTGCCAGTTCTGTCCCGGTGGATTTGTGTTGACGGAAAAATTCCTGGCAAGCCACTTCCGTCCTTTTTCAAAGGCGTCGGGCACTGGATGCTGTGCGCAGCAGTCCGGCTGACCATTTCTGTCAACATCGCTGTCGTCCTGCAGCATGCGTGTTGTGACAGCCAGCGTTGACAGTCCGGCTGTGGTCATGCTGCCCTTGGCCGGGTCGTTGGGCTTGTAGCCCCACCCACCGTCACTGCGCTGAGTTATGAGCCAGTGTTCATGCGTTCGCTGCCACACTCTGCGGTCGATCTCAATCCCGGCGTGAGCGGCGTCGCGCAGCGCCAGCACAGCAAATTGTCCGTTGCTGTGGTCTTCGCCATTGCTGCCTGGCGAACCGCCTCGTCCGACCAGATGATATCCCCACAACCCACTATTGGGGCCTCGCGTACATTGAGTTTTCACCAGGTCCCTGGTGAGTCGCCCAATTCTAGCAATGTCTTTCTTTTCGTCCGCCGCACAGAAAGCCATCACCATCAACGACGCTTCGTAGACGAATTCCGGCTGGTTGGGAGGTGCAGCGCGAAGAAAGGCGAGGCCGCGTTGAACCGGCTCAGACTTAACCGGAACGTCGCTGTTGATGAGGGCCAGAATGGCGAGTGAGGTGATTCCATATTTGTATGTTGACTCGTCTCCGATTGTGGTCCACGACCCGTTGCCGGATTGACGACGCTTTAGAAAGTCGACGCCATCCCGCAAAGACCGCATGATTTTCGCGCGAAGTTCCACGTCAGACAGTTGCCTGCCCTGTGGTACGGCCATGCACGATGGACCGGTCAGGGCAAACAACAATGTCAATGTCAGGCAGATCAACCCGGCCCGCGGCCGTGATACAGTAGATCCCGGCATGGTTTCTTCCCGTCTTCTGAGCTTAAACACTGTCAGATACATGCAGCAGTACCTTCAGTGTATCGGGCTGTTCGGCGTGTCGAAATGCCTGAATGGCCTGCTCCAACGGATATTCCGTTGTAATGAGAGACTCTACACGAACCGTTTTGTCTGCAATCATCTGCAGTGCTGGAGCAAACGGACCGCAGCGGGAACCGATAATTCGCACTTCGTTGATCACCACCGGAGCAAGATGCAGGGGCTGTTCGGCGGCGACAGTAGTCTTCAGAATCACAGTGCCACACGGTTTGACAGTTTGCAGTGACAAAGGAAATCCGCTGGGTGAGCCTGTACAATCAACAACGAAGTCTGCTGTGGACGCTGGCTGAAAATCTGCCAGCAGTGCCGTCTGAATGCTGAGTTCTTTGAGACGCCGCAACTTCCTCTCGTGCTTGCCGACAACAAGAACATTCGCTTTCGTGGTGGAGATCACCTGAGCACAAATATTTCCCAGTCGCCCGTCACCCAGGATCACCACATTGTGGTCACCGTTGATGTTCGTCTGTTCCAGAATTCGGCACGCTGCCGCGATGGGTTCCGTGAACACGGCGTACTTCGTCGACACATGATCCGGCACGCGGTGCAGGTTCTCCTGAGGCACGAACAGCGAATCCGCAAAGGCACCGTCGTGATTCAGGATTCCGATCACCGTTCGGTTCTCGCAATGCCGCGGCAAAGCGCGGTGACAAAAGTCACAGTGACCGCAGGCGCAGTTGATTTCGCCAACCACGCGCTGACCCGCGAACTGGCCGGACTGAGCGACGCCGACGAACTCGTGCCCCAATACGCCACTGAATCCCATGTAGCCCTGCTTCAGCTGCAGGTCCGTTTCGCAGATGCCGGCTGTCAGAACTTTTACTTCGACCAGACCGATTGCTGCGTGGTGCGGTGTGTAGTCGGCCTTAAAGTGCAGTTCGCCATCAAATAGTGGATTGCTCGCATTTACTTCGGCTGGCCCAGAGTCGCCCGCAGTTCCAGTGGCTCGTCGTTTCGAACGATCGACAGACGAACCCGTCGACCGGGCTGGCTGGCCTGGAGGAACTTGATCAGGTCCACGTATTCTTTGATTTCTGTTTCGTTGACGCTCACGATGACGTCGCCCACTTTCAGCCCGGCCGCTGCCGCCGGACTGTCCGGCACGACGGTACGAATGGGAACACCTGTTTCACCGTCATCGCCGCCGAGATTTGGAGCAATACCCAGGAACGGCATCCGCCGAATTCGAGAGCGTCGCGATACGTTCTGAAACCCGGGGGCTGTCCGCAGCGCATCGATACTCCGCAGCAGGTGCTCTGTGTAGTCAATGACAGAAACCACTCCCTCAACGTTGATCGTTTCGAAGTCGTCATCTGGTGTGTGGTATCTCGATGTCACACCGGTGAAACAGAACATGACGGGAATCTGTTTCTGAAAGAATGGCAGGTGGTCGCTGCCCGCAAACGGGTGTGCCACGATGGTGACATCCAGAGGGGATGCTTCGTCGGCAGCCTCAACGATTGGACGAAACTCGGCTGCCGTACCCACACCGTTGACTTCAATCCGGTTATTTCGCAGCGTGCCAATCATGTCATAATTCAGCATGGCAACGGTTTTTTCCAGCGGTACAATCGGGTTGCGTACGTAGTACTTGCTGCCGAGCAATCCTCGTTCCTCGCCGGAGAAACAGATGAACACAATGCGGCGTTGCGGTTTTGGTCCGGCAGTCATGCGACGCACGATCTCCAGAACCGCAGCTGTTCCAGTCGCGTTATCGTCGGCACCGTTGTGAATTTCACCTTGCCGGTTTCTCGCTCGTGATCCATACCCACCGTAACCAAGGTGGTCGTAGTGAGCGCCAACGACAATCGTTTCGTGCGCCAGGTCTCCTTCTCCCTCAAGGATGCCGATCAGATTGTGTGTGGTCACGGAGTTGGTGTCGAATTTTGTCGCGATTTCGGCCGTCCAATTCGTGAGTGGCTGGGACACAGGCTGCAACGTGGCGTCAATGAAGTTCGTGACTTCGCCCAGACTGGAGAGCTTCTTCTCATCCCCCTCGTGTGTGACGGAAAGGGGAATCTGCTGCAATATCTGATCGACCACGCTCTGGCGAACGTGAACGAAAGCAATTCCGGATTCCTGCGTGCCGAATCCGGTTGGTGCTGTCAACTCGTCCGCTGATGCGGACTGAACGGTATGGGGGTCATTGACAAATATGACGCCTACGGCCTTGTGCTCTTTTGCCAGTTTCAGTTTCTGGTCGATGTAGGAATGTGGAGTTGTTGTTGATCCCTGAAACGCACCGTCCGACTTCCCCTGATGCGGCTCACGACGAATCATGACCAGCACTTTGCCCGCGACATCGACACCCTTGTATTCATCGTAGTCGTCTTCGGCGGAACTGATCCCGTAACCGACGAACACCAATTGTCCGGACGCCGAACCGTTCTTGCCGCGTCTCTGCGGCTGAAACTGATCACCTACTCGCAGGCGGATCGCCGTTCCGGACTTGTTTTTCAGGGTGACTGACGTGTCTGTGGAAACGACGGAGTTTCTTAACTGAATCTCGAAGGGCTGCCTGTAGCTGCCGTCAGGCATTCCTGGTTTCAGCCCCGCCTGTTTGTATTGGGCGATGATTCTATCGGCGGCCAAATGGATGCCTTTCGTCTGAACGCCACGGCCTTCCAGTTCATCAGACGCCAGATAGCGGATGTCGACGCCGACACGCTCCACGACGGCGGTTCGGTTTTCGGCGGCTGCCAGCCACGGACAAACAGGCACACAGGAGCCATGCAGCACATTGATCAGGACGAACAAGAGAAGAAAACGTTTCATATTGGCCTTTCCGGCACCAGCGAGGAACCGCGAACACAAATCAGCGTGTGAATGCCAGCCAGACCAGCTGTGCGACAATGCAAATCGCCGCGCCGATCAACAGCCATAGCGCCGAGCTGAGGCTGAAACTTCTTCGACTACTGGCACGCAACAACTGAATGAGGGCGGGCATTTTATAGACGGACACAGGCTGGAACAGTAGATACGCACGGATATCGTCCGTCAACTGATCCATGCTGCTGTAACGGTCCTGAGGATCCTTCAGTAAGGCTTTGCGACAGATCGCGTTGAGCTCAGGCGGCACAGCGTTACGTGGCAGCACGTCGGCCGGCGTTCGAACCGGACCATCCAGAATCTTACGTTTGATTTCCTTGAAATTCCGCCCCGACATGAAACTCTGATTCGTCAGGATTTCGTACAGAATGATCCCCATGTTGTAGATGTCGCTGCGGCCGTCGACATCGCCGGTCTCACGCGCCTGTTCGGGGGACATGTAGAATGGCGTTCCCTGAACGTCACCCCGACCTGTCAGTCTGCCGGAAATCTGCTGCTGGCCGCTGCGCAGCAGTTCGTCGATCTCGTCGTTGTCTTCCATGTTCCAGACCTTCGCCAATCCCCAGTCCAGCAACGTGACTTCACCATAGTCGCCGATCATGATGTTGGCAGGTTTCAGGTCACGGTGGACGACGCCAAGATTGTGAGCGTAAGACAGGCACTGGCCGATATGGACCAGTACATTCAACAGCGTCTCCAACGGATACGCGGCAATTGTCTCGGCGTCACCTTCAGCGATTCGATCCAGAATGTCGCACAGATCGCGGCCGCCCAGTCGCTTCATCGTGAAGTAGGCGTTGCCCTCACGGTCGCGGCTGATCTCGTACACGGGGACGGTTGCCGGATGAGGGATTTGCGCGGTCACGCGCGCCTCTCTCAGGAATCGTTTCCTGTAAACTTCCAGATTCTGCAACTGCGGCAGCAGCGTCTTCATGACGACCGTGCGCCCCAGATTCTCGTCATGACATGTCTGTAACACGGCCTCACCGCCCTGAGTCAGCGGTTTGAAGTCGCGATAACGCATGAAGCCGTTTTTTACGTGCTTCGGCAGATCACGGTCTGTCTCACTCAGTGTGATGTTGTTTGACACGGTCTGGCAATTTCAAAATCTTGTCGACGGTCATTATTCAAACGAAGCCTAAGGTCTATTGCCGTAGGTGTACAGACCACCGGACGAATCCGTATTGACGGTTGCAGTGACGGATAGTGTTTTTTAAGTGGCGAGTGTATTCCAGTATTGATTCCATTGCTCGCTGTACATGAGGTCGCAGAGACCCGCCATTCGGTTGACTCGACGGACGCGCC
>JBDONA010000308.1:0-6783 GCA_039831575.1 Fuerstiella sp.
CGGCCCACCGCCCACAACACGGCTTTGGCCATCATGTCCAGGTACTTCGGTTCGGCCATCGTTTCGTTGTAATGACCCATCGTGCAGCCGAAGACCCTGGTACCCTGATAATCGTTGGTCCACACGCAGACCTGAGGCATGCCGTCGGCCTGACGATTTGCCTGAGCCAGCGGCGTCGCGGTATCAAAAACTTTCATTGAGTGATACAGCTCGCCTTTGGGAGCAACAAACAGGGGCCCAAATCCCTGCATAATCGGATGGTCCGGCTTCACGTTTTCTGCCGCGTACGAATAATGAGGCCCGTGTCCGGGCGACTGCAGCCCCACAAATCTGAACCAGCGATCGTCTTCGACTCGATAACAATGCATCGCACAGTGAATCAGGATCGCCGGCAGTCCGTCCTTATGCGGCTGCAGAATGCGGTCCACGAACTCCAGATCGGTGACGTGTGAAAAGCACTCGTTGTGAATCACAATGTCGAAACCGTCCGCCCAGTTGGGATCGTCGTACAACGGGATCGGAGTATCGGTTGTCGTGCCGCCCTGATGCACGACCGTCCACCGCACGTTCGCTCGGGCACTGATACCGCGTGGCAGAATCAGTTTCTGCCGATCGTAGTCGTGACAACAGCCACCGGTCACCAGCAGGGCCTGAATCGGACGATCATTGTTCCTGACTTCGTCGGCACTGGCAGCAGGCAGAATGGCCAGCCACATTGCACAGAAAACCAGAGGGACAGACACACCACGCATGGGAAGACTTTCTACAGCGTTTCACGCTGACTTGTGGCCGCGGAGAACGCTTATCAATAGCAGTTTCGTTACTCCCACGAGCCAATATCGTCCAGGACAATGAATAAACTGCTTTAGGTCGGTTGGAAGTTGGGGCAGGGGTGAGAAGCGTATCGGGAAATCAGGCTGATTCAAGAGGCTATCATTGATGGGACAATATGATGTGCCGGCGTTTCCGGGGCAGCATCCGGTCGGAGGCCAGTGCGGGGTTGGGAAACCCTGCACAGCGCGTTTTGAAGTTGCGATTTTGTGGTCCCCTCTCCCCAGGAATTCGGAAAAACACGTATTGTCGAAGGGTTTGAACTTGATCCGAATTCCAGGGGAGAGGGCTAGGGTGAGGGGCAAGAAAATTCTTGCAACGTCAGGAACTGCGCGTTGGGCGTCAGGAGACCCGCGCACAGCGCGTTGACCGTTGCTACGCGCGTCAATGCCTGAAAGTCCGCGGCAGAATCCATGGAACACTGGAATCTGCAGACGGAATTCAGTAAGAACTGACACCATGTCGTACGATGCAAATCAACTTCTTAAGAAGTACTTTGAATTCGACCAGTTCCGGGACGGCCAGCAGGCCGTCATTGAGAACCTGTTGGCAGGCCGTTCGGCCGCGGCCGTGTTTCCCACAGGAGGCGGAAAGTCGTTGTGCTACCAACTGCCGGCACTGGCGTTTGATGGACTCACGCTTGTGGTTTCGCCGTTGATCGCACTGATGAAGGATCAAATCGATGCCCTTGCGGCACGCGGTATTGCCGCTCAGCGACTGGATTCGACTTTGTCTGCCAACGACTATCGTCAGGTGATGGACGACGTTTCTTCAGGCAGACTGAAGTTGCTGTACGTGGCCCCGGAGAGATTCAACAACGAGAGATTTCGCCAGCAGATGCAGCAAATTCGCATCTCGCTATTTGCCGTCGATGAAGCGCACTGTATTTCTGAGTGGGGACACAACTTCCGACCGGACTATCTCAAGCTGGCCACATTTGCAGAGCAGTTCAAGGCCGAACGGATTCTTGCTCTGACAGCAACGGCAACTCCACCGGTGCTGCTGGACATGTGCCGTGTCTTTGAGATCGACAAAACCTGTGCCACATGCACCGGATTCTATCGCAGCAATCTGACACTATTGATGACGCCAGTGACGGCCAACGACCGTAACCGCGAATTAATCAGTCGGCTGCAGGAACGGCCAACCGGCCCCACGATTGTGTACGTCACGCTGCAGAAAACGGCCAGGCAGGTTGCAGACAAACTGACAGCCGCCGGTTTTTCGGCAAAGCCGTATCACGCCGGACTGAAACCGGACGTCAGGGAATCGGTGCAGGACTGGTTTCTGGAATCTGATCACGGCATCGTTGTGGCGACGATTGCGTTTGGCATGGGCGTCGACAAATCCAACATCCGCTATGTCTATCATTACAACATGCCCAAAAGTCTGGAGAACTATTCGCAGGAAATCGGGCGCGCCGGTCGAGACGGAGCACCCGCCACATGTGAGGTCCTGGCATGTTCTGAAGATTTGACCGTGCTGGAGAATTTCGTTCTGGGCGATACACCCACGCGAGATTCCGTGGATCGTTTTGTCAAAGAGATCTATGACCAGGACGAGCATTTTGATGTCAGTTACAACGATCTGGCGCGGAGTTCGGATATCCGAATTCTGGTCATTCGGACGTTGATGACCTACCTGGAACTGGAAGGCTATCTGGCCGGAGGCACTCCGTTCTATTCCGGATATCAATTCAAACCGCTGATGTCGTCGGCCGAAATACTGGCACAGTTTGAAGGAGAACGTCGCGACTTTCTGCGCGGCATGCTGGCTGAATCAAAGAAGAAGAAAACCTGGTTCTACATCGACCTGGACGCCGCAGCCCGTAAGCTGCAGCAGCCACGTGACCGATTCGTAACGGCACTGGACTATCTTGGCAATCAGGAAATGCTGGACTTAAAGGCGACGGGCGTGCGCAATCGCTACCGCCGGTTGCGATTGCCGGAAAACCATGATGCGCTGGTGGATCATCTGTACGATCAGGGCATGCAGCGGGAACGCCGCGAACTGGATCGACTTAACCAGGTCATTCGTCTGGTGGATCTGCGGGAGTGTCAGGTTGCACACCTGTGTCACCATTTCGGCAAACCACTGGACGATGATTGCGGACACTGTTCGTCGTGCCTGAATCCGCCCGCACGCGGACTCGACGAACGGGTGAGTACGTCACTGGCAGACGACGTGGCCGAGCGAATTCGAAATGCCCAGGCCGAACTACAGGATCAGCTGCCCGATCGTGTGCAGCTGGCTCGGTTTTTGTGTGGCCTGTCGTCGCCCGCCATTTCAAAGGCCCGGCTGCAGAGCGATCCACGGTTTGGCTGTCTGGAAGAGTTGCCGTTTCAAGCGGTGCTGGATGCGATTCCGTAGCACGTCGCCGCGTTCGGGACTAAAGTAGTTCACTTATTCTCGTGAACCGTTCTGGCTCGTGGGCAGGCCATTTTCTCAGGCTGGAACACGTCTGTCGCGGCCACAAGTCAGCGTAATACGCTGTCACGTCAGCGAAGTATCTCGCACCCCAGCAGTCGTCGCAGCAGTCCGATTTGTCCGACGTGCAGCATTTCGTGCTTCGCGCTGAACCGCAGCGATCCGCCTTTTGATGTAAACATCGGATGGGCGGGGCCGGCGGATTCGTTAAGTGTACTCTCGTCCAGCGCGGCAACTTCACGTTCCACGGCGGCAAACACGCTGTCAAATGCCCCGCGAATTTCGACAGGCAATGGATAATCGTGCTCGCTGGGTGACGGGACCGAACCTTTGCCAAAGAGCTTTCCGTATTCTTCGACCGGAATCAGTTGGTCATCGTCTGACTGCACACCGCGCACTCGCTTCAGGCACAGACCGTATTGTGCGATGGCCATGTGCCCGACCTGCCATGCCACGTGGTTGATTCCCTCGGCAGGCTGCCTGAACCACATGGATTCGTCGACGTGGCTAAGCATGTCATTGGCATAGGCACGAGCCTGTGTCAGGTCTTCAAGAATGATCGGGATCAGTGACATCGGCGGTTTGCTTCTGGCGGTGAAAGGTTTCCGTGGCGTTCAGCTCGGGAAGGATCAGCTGTTTTCGGCTTCGCCACATGACAAATGCTCGGACGATGATCCACACGCTCAGACAGATGAGCCCGCCCAGGCCGCCGGGATTGTAAACATATCCAGGATATCGAGGCAGTAGTCCACCCAGAAAAACACCGGTGATTGAGACACCGACCATCTCCAGGATTCGTCGGCCGGCTCCAGAGCGGTCGATCTTCCAACGTGCGGTGCGGCCACTGCAGAGGGGAGCTTGATAAGGATTGCTGGAGTCATTCATGGCTGATTTCGTCGCTGAACGTCGGACGCGTCCTGCAATGTTGATTCCCTGGTCTGCCAGGATTGTCTAAAAACACCGACACCGAATCCGCCTTTCGGCGGTTTATCTGAACTAAGGACATTGACTTCAACAATCACGAACGACGTTTCATCACTTCCACGGGACAGAAATATGAAAAAGCTTGCAACATGGCTGCTGGTCGGCGCCGCAACGGTAATGACGACTGACCTGGCGGTCGCACAACAGGACGGTGATAAGCCGCGCGACGGTGCTCAGGAAAGAGACCAGCCACGCGAAGAAGGCCGAGGAGAACGAGGGCAGCGGGGACGCGGACGTGATGGAGACCGACCCGGCGACGGCGAGCGTGGACGGGACGGGGACCGAACGCGTGGAGGTGAACGTGGTCGTCCTGGCGGTGGACCTCCTCGAGGAGGCGACGGGCGACGTCCTTCGTTTGGCGGACCCGTGCTCGGAGCTTTGGACAGAAATCATAATGGCGTACTGGAATCCGAAGAAATCGATCAGGCCATCGTGGTCCTGCGCCGGATGGACCGCAACAAGGACGGCCGAATCACGGCCGACGAAATGGGAGCGATGGGTCGCCCCGGCGGCGACCGGCCACCGCGTGATGGAGATCGTCCACAACGTGATGGTGACCGGCCACAGCGCGACGGAGATCGGCCGCAGCGCGATGGAGATCGTCCACAACGTGATGGCGACCGTCCACCACGCGACGGTGACCGTCCGCAAGGTGCCCGTGGTGATCGCGGGGGATTCGGCCCGGAACAGATGATGGCTCGGTTTACTGAGTCGGACGCCAATAAGGACGGCAAATTGTCCAAAGAAGAAGCTCCGGATCACATGAAAGAGGGCTTCGATCGACTGGATGGCAACAAGGATGGATTTGTCGATAAGGACGAATTCCGCAAGATGCTTGAGCGTTTCCGCGGCGGACAGGGTCAGGGCCAGGGACGTGGCGGGCAGCAGGGCCGCGGTGGTCGACCGGGAGGCGATCGTCCGGGAGGTGATCGGCCTCAACGTGATGGAGACGGCGGCGAACGTCGACGACCGGACGTCGAATAAACACTGCAAATTCGCCTGCAACACTCAGAAGACCAAAGGCCGCGCTGGTTACCAGCGCGGTCTTTTCTTGCGCCGGTCGCAGCAGAAGCGGAACATCGCGACTCAACACGACGTCGCTGGCTGTTTTTTTCGATGGAAAGTCTCCGAAATCCGGACGTCCGACGGATTTTTGTCCGGGCCGGAAAGAGGTACGATGCGTATGCATTTTAGAGTCTGTCGTGAACACAGCCATCCGTGCAGCGGGTATCTATGCCGGGACGACGATCTGCATGCAGTTGAGTTGATTCGGTCGCATGAATCTGGAACCTGAATGATGTCACAACGCTTTGTATCCGGGCTGATTCTATGGGCCGTGGTTTTGGGGTTTTCCGGCTGCAATAACGGCAAGCAGAATGCCGGAACCGGGACCCCTGGGGATCCCGGCACGGAAGACCCGCAACCGGTGGCCCTGACGAAGCAGCAATACGCCAGGGCGATCACGCTCAGGAGCCGCGGCGTCGGTCATTTGGAAAACAAGGAATGGTCGGACGCCGAAAAAACATTTGCGGAATTAGCTGACCTGCTGCCTCAGAACCGCCTTGCTCGCCGAAATCTAGCGGTCTCGCGAGTGTTGTCGTTGATCGACCGGGAATCTCCATTCACGCGATCCGGCTCTCCGGAAAAAGTGCAGGCCTATCGCGAGGCCGTTGAGAAATCCAGACAAGCTATCACAGCGTATCGTGAGATGTCGCCCGACGGATACGATGCCGCTCTGGCGGATTTGCTGATGGGCAAACTTCTTGTCCACGATGATTCACCGGAATCGCCGAGTATCACTCCCGGGATTGCGCTGTTGCGGGACGCGGCAGACGCTCAGCCAAAGGCGGCGGATTTTCGTTTTGCTCTGGCGATGGCCATGGACGGCCACCGCGACTACACAGAATCACCGGAATTACTGAATGCACTTCAAACGTCATTCGATCTCGCGCCACAGAATCTGTTCGCTTTGCAAAAATTGATGCAGCGCCAGGCGCTCAGCCTGAATTCAAAAAACGAAAAGACCCGGGCACTGGCACTGCAGATTATTGAAACGTTGAAGTCTGCCCAAACACTGCTCGTCCCGCTTAACGAATCCATCAGAAAACAGCGCCGAATGGACCTGGTGAAAACGATTACAATTGCTCTCAGAAAATTCAACGGCAGCAATGGCGCAACACTGATGGGGCCCGCCATGATGGTCGGAAATCTGTTATTGCCGGAGCTGGCCACACAAATTGATCAGCGTCGGCTGAACAAAAACGTACTGGAATATTTGCTGCTGAACTTTGATGCGGAGTTTCTTGCGGCCGCAAAAGAAGCAGGCGCGATTCCTGATTCCCAGCCGACCGTCGTAAACGCTTTTGTGCCGACGGAAGGCCTGCCGATGGTCACCGGCGTCACGCAGGTCGAATTGCTGGACATGAATCTGGACGGCTTTGACGATCTGATCGTGGCCCGCGAAGGCACGATCGAAGTCTATTCCCGGGGAACAGACCTGGCCGCAGAATGGACGTTGCTGATGACATCTCCGGAACAGGA
>JBDONA010000049.1:0-1646 GCA_039831575.1 Fuerstiella sp.
ACGGCAGTGGCCTGCAGGTGGATGACCGGGTTGTCGTGTCGCCTCTGGCTGTGGTGAAGGACGGTATGTTGCTGGATGACGCGAAGGAGCCGACCGAATGAGGTCTGTTATCGCGTGGGCCATTCGCCAGTCACCGGCCATGAATACAATTATGGTCGCTTTGCTGGCCGTCGGACTGTTCGCCGGGACGCAACTGCGCCGCGAAGAGTTTCCGCAGTTCGAACTTGAGATCATTCTGGTCACAGTTCCGTATCCCGGGGCCAGTCCTGAGGAAGTCGAAAGCGGTATCTGTCAGAAAATCGAAGAAGCTGTGTGTTCCGTTGACGGTGTCAAGAAGGTCACATCGGTTGCTGGCGAAGGTGTCGCCAACATTGTCATCGAAGTGAAAACGGACGTACCCAGTGTTCAGAAAGTGCTGAACGAAATTCAGTCCGAAGTGGACCGCATCCCCAGTTTTCCGGACCTTGCTGAAGAGCCGGGAGTTCAGCAGGTGGCGATTCGTAATTCGGCGATCACGGTTGGCGTTATTTGCACAGCTCCCGATGCGGCGGATCAGGAACTGCAGCTGCGTGAAATCACCGAACGTGTTCGAGCAGACCTGCTGCAGATACGGCAGATTTCCGTCGCTGAGATCACCGGCGAACGCGAGTATCAGATCGATGTCGAGATTCCGGAAAAGACGTTGCGGGAATATGGGCTGACACTGACCGAAGTGGCGCGGCGGATTCGCATGCGTAACCTCGAACTTCCCGGCGGTAACATCAAGGATCGTCGGGCAACGTATCTACTGCGTGGCAAGAACAAGCAGGTCCTGGGAGAAGAGATTTCGCGGATTCCACTGATTACTCGCCGTGACGGCATTGCGCTGACAGTTGGTGACCTGGGCGTTGTCAAGGACGAGTTTGTCGACACCGTTTCCGTCAGCCGCATCAACGGTCAGCCGGGCCTGGCAATTTCGGTGAAAGCGGCCGCTCGGGAAGACCTGTTGTCCATGGCGGATGCAGTGAACGAATATGTCGCCACGACTAAGTTGCCGCCTGGTTATGAATTCACGACGTGGGGCGATGCCGCCGTCAACGTGCGTGACCGTCTGGATCTGCTGCGGCGTAACGGTGCGCAGGGGTTAATACTCGTCTTTATTGTGCTGGCGCTGTTTCTGGAGTTTCGCCTGGCCTTCTGGGTCGCGTTGGGAATTCCAATCTCCGTCCTTGGTGCCTGCGCTGTGTTGTGGCAGTTTGATCAGACGTTGAACATGCTTTCCCTGTTCGCTTTTCTGATCGCACTCGGCATTGTGGTCGACGATGCGATTGTGATCGGTGAAAATATCTACTCTCATCGACAGCAGGACAAGCCGTTTGTTCAGGCGGCAATCGACGGAACGTTGGAAGTTGTACCGTCCGTGGCGACGTCGATTGCGACAACGGTGTTTGCTTTCATGCCGATGTTTTTTGTCACCGGCGTCATGGGCAAGTTCTTCGCCGTGCTGCCACTGGCCGTTATTGCGATGCTGATCATCTCGTTGGTCGAAAGCATTTTTATTCTGCCATGCCACCTCGCTCATGGGAAAAAAGAACCCTTCTTTCTGACGGCTGGACTGAATCGATTCACCAACCGGATTCTGGACTTTGTCATTTTTCGGGTCTACA
>JBDONA010000612.1:0-28442 GCA_039831575.1 Fuerstiella sp.
GGTCGTCACTACATCGCGTTTTGGATTTCAAACACTGGAGTTATCAAATTCAGTCGTCGAAAACACGGCCAAAACATTTCCACCCCATCCACTTTGTCACTCTTCTGGGGAACATGGGTTAACGTTGGTGATCGCATCTGTCATGACGTCGTCATTGTCGGCCTCCAGCACGTCTCCATCATCCAGCTCAATAACAGTGCCTGGGGAAGCGGAAAGCACGACTCGATTCTGAAGTTTTTCAGTGGCCACCGCCACAACCTGAGGCATGGGGCGACGTCGTGCAGATTTTCCTGTGATTGTTTTTCGAATGTCAAACCGTTTCATTGTCCCATCTCCCGTGTGAAAAAGCTGGTTTTGTTGTTGTCGACGAGATCCGGTATCGAGTCGACAGCTCTCATATGGAGGGTGTGACACCTCTGACCAGTTTGCTCGGAAGATTGCTACGCAAAATGCCGCCCATCGCGGACCGTTTCGAAGCAAGACGGGAGATTCGCCTGCCTGGGGTCGTCGCCGATATCGAGCAATTTCGGCAATCCCCAGGGCACAGAAGTGTTCGGAGAAGAAACGGGAAATCCGCCACGTGACAGGGGCGAATTTGCTGTGACCGCGATGCCAAACCGCTGAACGCAATTCGTAGACACCGGAGATTCCCAGCCGGCGGCGGCGAGTGCCGATCGGTCCACGAATCAGAACCGGGTGGTCAAATCTGTCGGATCAATGACAGGATCAACTCGCCGTCAAACGAACGATTGGAACTGTCACTCAATGGTACGGAGTAGCCGATACGAATTGCGGTCGACTGGTTCAACGTGCCGTGCAGGCCGATTGTTGCGTTGACGATGTGCATCTGGCCGGTCAGCCCACCAACTCTCATGTCCCCGCCAGCCGCAAGGACGGATCCGGCGTTGGTCAGATATCCGGTGTAGTGCGTTTCCACCACCGCCGCGACGCCGGTGAAATGTCCGCCGTTTCGTGACGCGTGGCGTACAAGCCAGTACCCCGCACCATTGCCTTGTGCCGGTGCGGCAGCATCTGTCGACTGCGTCTGTTGGGTACCGGGAACAGTGCTTTGCTGAGTCGGCTCCGGTGCACCAACGGGGTTCGACGGCAATGCAGGTTGCTGGCCGTTCGAGTGTTGTGACGTTACGGCAAAGAACCACACAATCAACACAGTCGAAATGTATCGCATGTCACCCGCTCCGTTGACGCGGGCCACAATTCACTTCGGCAAACTTTGCCTGAACACCTTAGCCCACAGAACTCACATCCATGGACTTAGCGGAATTTGCCCCGCCCAGTCTGATCCCGCAAAGGTGCCTCAGTTCCCATCCCGGCGCGGCTGATCGATTCCGCCAACATTGTCGCCGGAACCACTTGAATCGACGCTGTTTGACTCATTTACCGAATCGGCAATCTCAAGCAACGCTGCCCTGGAATCCTCCAAAAGGAGCTCAACGTGAGGATCGTCCGGCAGACTCTGCAGGCAGACAGCAAGAACGTTGATTGCTTCCTGCAGACTCTCAATCGCACGTTTCGAATTGCCAAGCTGGTCGTGAACCAATCCCGCCATGTGCAGGGCGAGACCAAGCTCTCGACTGATCTCGGTCGCACGCGAATCAATCGTCGCCAGATTGCGGAGATGCGTGATCGCTTCCGTCAATTTAAGCAGCGATTCTTCATCCTCAGCAATCGACGCCAGCCGAACGCCGTAGTTCACCAGCCCCTTTGAGAATTCCAGACGCCAGTCCACCACATCCGGGTTCCTGACGGATAGCTGCTGCGCCAACTCTTCTGCATGTTGTTGTGGCGCGAGCACGATCATACATTCCTGCTGCACGGATTCGTCCCCGAACCAATACGAAGTGCGTCGCCCGCTGCTGGAAAACTGCCATGACGGGCTGTAAAATCATCGGTCACAATCGCCGACGTGGCACGCAGACTGCCGTGAACGCCGGACGATCATCACTGGAGAATGGCGATGACTGATGACACGGATGCAGGTCGTCTAAGCCGTATTGCGACACGCTGGTCGATGCTGCGAGAGGCACACGACGGTGCCACGCTGGCTCAGAACGAAGCCAAACACAAACTGCTTGAACGATATTCCCGCTGCGTTTACCGCTACCTGCTTGGCGCGGTGAAGAACGCAGAAACCGCGAAAGACCTGTCGCATGAATTTGCAGTTCGCTTTCTCAGTGGCAACTTTCATCGAGCAAGTCCGGAGAAAGGACGGTTCCGAGACTACGTGAAGACAGTGCTGATCAACCTGGTCAACGATTACTTTCAAACGCAGGGAAAATGGGCAAATCAAATCGATGTCGAAAACGTTGCCCCCGTAGTGGCGCCTGCGGATCTGGAAGATCACGAGACGTCCTTCGAGCAGGCCCTTGCCGAGGATATTTTGAATCAGGCGTGGGCAAAACTGGAAACCGGCAACAGGCGATACTATGCGGTGCTGCAGTTGCGAATTCAGGCACCGGATATGAACGCGCGGGAAATGGCGGAGGTGCTTTCCCGGCAACTCGACGAAAACATCGCGACGCCACGGTTCGAAAAACGCTTGAACGGGCACGCGTACGGTTTGCCGAAATGCTCGTGGAATCTGCAGACGAAACGCTCGCATGCGAGTCCACTGAACGGCTGTCGACAGAACTGAAGGACCTCGGCCTGCTGAGCTACTGCCGAGTTGCGCTGGACAAGCGCCTTAAGAACGACAAGTGAAACACAAGACAAGACTGCCTGCGGGCGATGACCGCCGGGGACGTCTGCTGTCGTGACTTGTCTGGCTCATGGGCCTGCCGTTTCCTCAGGCGGGAATACGTCTGCCGCGGCCACAAGTCAGAGTAATTCGCTGTAGCTGTGAACCGAAACGCAGCACCGTCATGCAGTTGGCAGCGATGACGAGGCCTGGCAACACACCGACGCTGTTGCTACCTGGCTACGCATCGTCGGGCCGGTCTCGCTCCGAACCGTTCCGTTCTGTCGCGGGAATGACGTCAAAATATTTTTCGGCGATTGACGTTCCGTTCATTTCCAGCGTCAAATGCCATGCGCCCAGCTTGTCGTCGACCGGATTCCAGATCGTGTCACCCAGGAAAAAATCCCAATCGTTTGTTTTGACGTAGACGGTCCCCCTGAATGGATCTCTGCGGTTCCCCGCGTCGTCCAGAATTCCAGGGTGATCGATGCAGTACTCGAGTTCCTGGTTCTTTGCGCCTTTCACATTGACGACGAAACCGAATTCGATGTCGACTTCAGCCGGCACCCGAGTGGTGACCTGAACGATCTTGGGCAGCTGCTTTGAGCTGGAATCCCACTGGGAATAGATCCCCCAGGTTCGCATTCGGATTTCCGGTTTTCGTCTGCCCATGAACAGAGTCTAACGAGGCCTGTGCCTCAGGGCATCGGAGAGGACACGTGGAACTGAGAAATCGCCGCGTGCCACCGGCTCTGCCGGTGCTGTGCTTAATGAAGCAAAATCACAAGGGCACTGGCGGAGCCAGTGGCACACACGCAAACCGATCGTTTGAATTCCTGCCTTTCATTTAGCGCAACTTAGCGGCATTCGATGGTCTGAGTACCTGCCGATAAACCCGCAGAAAGTTCAGCCCCATTATCTTTTTGAGATCCTCTTCACTGTATCCCTTTTGATGCAGGCGAATGATAACTTCCTTCCAGCGACGGGGACTGTCAAGAACGCCGTCGGCCTTGCGGTTATGAGCCATCGTTCCATCCAGATAGCCGTCGGTGCAGAGTCCTACGTGGTCGATGCCGATCAGCTGAACGATGTATTCAACGTGGGCCACATATTCGTCGATTGTGGCACGGCCAATATTCTCCTCTGACGACTGCATGCGCAACTTCTGGTACGGGCCGCGCAGGTAGGGCCCGTAGCCCATGACTCCAACAACTCCTCCCGTTTCTCTGACAGCCAGCATCTTCTCGTCTGTGGCGTTCCTTGCATAACGCGCCAGCCAGCGGCCGTCTTTGGTTTTCACGTTTCGGGCTCCCACGTGATTGGCAGTGATCGGGATGTTGTATTGCTTGGCAATGCCCGCTGCATCGATCGTTGTCTGAGTATTACAGTGTGACAAATCGACAATTATTCCAAGGCGAATTAATTCATAGACGACCTTATTGCCCAGTGTTGTCAATCCGCCCTTCTGAGTCGGACCGCCGCCCAGCCGTTCTCCCGCTGCCTGGTTCGAATCGCGTGCCGAATACTGAAGCTGCATAATGCGCAGACCTTCGTCATACCACTGCCTGATGTTTTCGACGCTTCCATTGAGCGGATAATGCTGTTGAGCATAGAAAATGATGCCGTACTTGTTCGATCGCACAGCTTCATCAATGTCGGCAGCCGAACGGATCAACATGGCCCCCTTAAAACGGCCGGTCATCAGGCTGGCGGCCTGGGCCTGCAGACTTTCCAACCGGCTGAGTGTAGTTCCGCCGATATCAATTCCGGTGGCCTCTTTTACAGTACGGCCTTTGTTATCCCTGCTGAAATCGGGTTGTCCGATTCCGCTACCTGTTGCCGTGGAGTAGTAGTTGACGGTTCCGTCGATCACGATCGAACGGCGAAACAGTTCATCCACATCGAACTTCTGATTTCTGGAATCCGTTTGCTTTTGTTTGACCAAACCCTGGGCATGTGCACATGAAAGACCCGTCAAAAACACTGCCCCGAAGACAGTAATACATACCGTCAATCTGACACAACATTTCAAGGGACTCATGAGTACGGACTTATTTAGTTATTGTCGAACGAGGACTTGATTTCGATAAGCATAACGTGGGCCATCCATTGATGAAGCGATTAAAGAGACTACCAGAGTCGCCCACTGGTTGTGTGCATGCATGGCGAGCGGTGGGAGACACTGATCAGAGATATTTTGTGTGCCGCTGGCTCTGCCAGTGCTGTGTTTAACGAAGCAAAAACACATGGGCACTGGCGAAGCCAGTGGCACACACAAGAAATCGATCGATTGAAGTCACCTGGTGAGTGTCAACGCTTCGCTGCCTGTCGAAACAGGCGAGCGACTTCGTCAAAGAAAGCTTCCATAACCAGCCTGACCGGCGATGAACCGTCGATCTGGCGTGACGCTGCGATGGTTCGCTCCAGCATGGGGGACAGCAGATCGAGCCCATTTCTGGCGCCCATCCGTTTCGTCATGGCATCCGATAGATCGCCCTTCGCGAGTGCTCGGAGCTGCTGTTGTATGGCGTCGGCCACAAATCGCAGCAGCCACTGAGCGTTCTGGCGTTGTTCTGCTGTGCTGGAGGACATTTCTTCGATGCCTCCGACAACCGTGGCGGCAACCTTCAGCGGTTTCATGGCTTCCATTTGCTCCAGTTGAGCGGCCACTGAAGTCTTTAGTTTTCGCAATTCCGGACTCAGCAGTTGCTGAGCGGTTTCCATGCTGCCTTCACACAACGTCGCAATGGAGGCGGCCTCAGCTTCGGATTCCACAATCTCCTGAGCCAACAGAATCTGCTGTACGTCAGGCTGACTGAGCGGAAAGAAGCGGACGATCTGGCAGCGAGAACGAATGGTGGGCAGCAGCGTGTCCGCGTTGTCGCACACCAGTAAGATCAGTGAATGCGCCGGCGGTTCTTCCAGCGTCTTCAGCAGGGCGTTGGCACTTTCTGTGTTCAGCAGGCCGGCGTCATTGATCACGGCCACTCGCCGATCAGATGCCTGAGGGGACATCGACAATTCGTAGCACAATCCTTCGCGACCGCGTTTGCCGTCTTCTCCGGCGATGGCCGCGATCGGGATGGCCGTTTTTCCGGCAGGCACGCCGATTTCGATATAGTCCGGCCATGTGTTCGCGGCGAAACTCCGGCACGCCCGGCAGTCGCCGCACACCTGCAGTTCCGTCAGCTCATGATTGCGACAGAACACGGACTGTGCCATCAGGCGAGCGAATTGACGTTTGCCAATGCCTTCCGGTCCCGCCAGAACATACGCATGAGACAAACGTCCGCGCTGCAGCGAACGACGAAACAACTCACGCTGTTCGTCATGCCCTTTGAGCTGGTTCCAGGTGGTCGTCATGAGGCCTGTTCTGACAGCTGTGTTTCCGCAACGTGGATCGCCTTCAGCATGGCCCGGGCTTTGTTCAATGTTTCTTCATATTCAAGTTTCGGCACACTGTCAGCCACGATACCGGCACCGGCCTGCACGTAAATGATGCCGTTGTGAATCACGAGCGTTCGCAGGGCAATGCAGGTATCCATGTTGCCGGTGAAGTCAATGTAGCCGACGGCTCCACCGTACGGACCGCGTTTATGTGGTTCAATCTCGTCGATGACTTCCATCGCTCGCACCTTGGGTGCGCCCGAAACCGTGCCTGCCGGCAATCCCGCTCGCAGAGCTTCCACGGCCGTCATGCCTTCTCGCAGCTGACCAACGACGTTGGATGTGATGTGCATCACGTGGCTGTAACGTTCCACGACCATCACGTCACTCAATTTGACTGAGCCAAACTGAGCGACTCGCCCCACGTCGTTGCGCGCGAGATCAATCAGCATCACATGTTCTGCCCGTTCTTTCGGGTCGGCCAGCAGTTCGTCGGCCAGTTCTTTGTCTTCCTGTTCCGTGCGTCCGCGGCGTCTGGTTCCGGCCAGTGGACGAATGGTCGTTTCGCCATCTTCCACACGAACCATGATCTCCGGGGAACTGCCGACCAGGTGCAGTTCCGGAGTCTGCAGCAGAAACATGAACGGGCTCGGGTTGACCATTCGCAACGAACGATAAACGTCCAGAGGTTTCGCGTTGCTGGCACGCTCCAGTCGTTGACTGAAGACGACCTGAAATATGTCGCCGGCCTTGATGTACTCGCGACACGTTTCGACGCAGGTTTCAAAATATTCCTGCGTAAAGTTGGATTCGATCGGCAGATCCGGTTCGACGGTCAGATCGATATCGGTCAACTGCACGGAATCGTTTCCGACGGCCAGCCGAACGCAAATCTGTTCCAGTCGCTCTTCGGCAACGGCTCGAGCATCATCGGGGCTGCGGTCCTTTGTGTCTGCCAAAGCCACCACCAGCACAACTTTGCGGATGTGGTCAAAGACAACCATGCCATCGTACAGTGCGAAGCACATGTCGGGCAGACCGCGATCATCCTCGGGAACATTGGGCAGGTGTTCGCTGTATCGGATCACGTCGTAACCCGCGAAGCCGACGGCACCGCCACAGAATCGAGGCAGGCCAGGGACGGGCACACATTCATATTCGGCGACCAGCGCATCAAGATCCTGTAATGGATCGTCGCTGTCCCATTCCTTCGTTGTTCCGTCGGCATTGCGAATTCGGACGTGCCTGTCCCACGCTGTGATGGACAGAAACGGGTTGCTGCCAACGAAGCTGTACCGGCCGATCTTCTCACCGCCAACAACACTTTCGAACAGAAACGACCATGGCCCGTCGCACAGTCTCTGGTAAGCCGTAACGGGGGTCAGAGTGTCCGAGGTCAGTTGACGAAACACGGGCACAAATCTCGCCTGTGCGGCGTATGTGCGAAACTCTGCGGGTGCGGGATGGCTTACGACGGGCATGTTATTGATGAGAATTGTTTCATGGAGAGCGATGACGTGTCATCGCTCTCTTTTTCACGGCAAGTTTCCATGGTCGGAAACCAGAGTTCGTCCACCGTCGCATGCAATTGAAATCGGAGACGAGGCGCCAGACCTTTGAGACCAGCAGACGTGGGAAGCTGGCGAATGATACCCCGACGCCGGTGCTTCAGTCCATCAACGCAGTCGCTCGCACGGATTCCGTCATTTCATCAAGCATCGGGCGCAGATCATCCAGTTCCTGGCTGGTCGCCTGCCACCAAACCAGCAGCGTAAAATCTGACGTGCGGACACTTCGCAGGGCTGCCGTGTTCAGAAGTTCCATACAAAAGAACGTGACGTCCCGGGAATAGGCTGGCATCTCCGCCAGCATACTGTTGACGTTCTCAACTTCCGCATCGTCATATTCTTCCTGAAACGCGGTAACACACGTTTCCACGGCCTGCGGTGGAGCGGGACTGGTCGGAATAATGCGCAGGGTCCAGAAACAGATTCCGGCGGTGGAAACCGTGATCATGATATCCTGGCCGTCCGTTTCCTCATCCAGCTGCCAGATGTCCGGATAAAGAAACATCACGCCGTGGTCGTTATAGGGGGCGAGACAATCGTGAAAATCGATATTCATGTTAACGAAAAGCTACTTTGAGTCTTTGGGCAAACAACCATGGGACTTGTTGGCATCCCTGCAACCACCAACGGGAGCGAATGATCAGTTTCCGAGCGACAGCCCGAATCTGCGGCGTATCGTTTAACCGCTTGGGCAACGCCCCGCGCGTCCGTAGCGACAGCTCGTTGGGCCCGCCGCTAAACAATGGTCCGTGACGACGAAAACTCCACGAAGTCTATTCATTAATCGGCAGCAAAAACAACTGCCGCGTCTGTGTCCGCGGACCGAATGCGCCGAACAGGTGGGGATCGGAGGCGACAGCCGGTAAGAACGACAGGTAAAGGACGGATGAACGGGCACGGTGTCTTCAGCGTGCCTTGATGCCGTAAGGCACACGACGGTTACCGTCAGAGTGGCAAGTCGGCTGGTCTTCATCGATTCGTTTCGTAACAGCGCGCCGGACATTCCGGACGCAGGTAAATTCGGGGGCTGTGGCGCAGTCGGGGAATGGACTTGCTTGAGCGATGGACAATCCAGAGTAAACTGTCTGCCCCGGGTCGTGACAAGCGATACGCCCGGACGATTAAATCTTACGTCCCTCCGCGAGAGCACTCATATGATCAATTCAACTGTGTCCGGAACGCGCACAGCACTCAATCTGAATGTAGGCTTGACCCTCGATTCGCATCAAGGCCGCTGTTCGGAAGAACATGGGACACTGCCACGGTGTGGTGCTGCAGTGCGGGCGAATCATATTCGGCAATGGAAGAGATTCTTTCATTGTTGTGTGGTCGCACTGAGTCTGCTGGTGTCCTTTGGTTTGTCGGCAACAGGGTCGGCCGCAGACAAACGTCCCAACATTCTGTTCGTCTTTTCTGATGACCACGCCCTGCAGGCGATCGGGGCGTACGGCTCGAAGATCAATAAGACACCACATCTTGACCGGATCGCCAACGAAGGGGCCGTGTTCGCGAATTCCTTCTGTGCGAATTCTATTTGCGGGCCGTCACGGGCGTGCATCCTGACCGGCAAGCACAGTCACATTAACGGCTTTCTGCGGAACGGAAACAGGTTTAATGGATCGCAGACGACATTTCCAAAACTGATGCAGGACGTCGGCTATCAGACGGCGGTCATCGGCAAGTGGCACTTATCCACTGACCCAACAGGCTTCGATCACTGGGAGATACTTCCGGGGCAGGGCAATTATTACAACCCGGACTTCATTCAGATGGATCGCCAGCGCAAACGGCGTGAAGGCTACTGCACGGACATTATTACCAATCTGGCCTTGGAGTGGCTGAAGGAAAAACGTGATCCCGATAAACCGTTCATCATGATGTGTCAGCACAAAGCTCCACATCGCAACTGGTCACCGGCGGCACGCCATTTTTCACTGTACAAAAACGAAGACGTGCCTGAGCCAGCGTCATTGTTCGACAACTACGAAGGTCGGACAAAACTGTTGCAGCAGAATGAAATGTCCATCAAGGATCATTTCCATTGGGCTCATGACATGAAGTTCCACGGAGAGGGATTGTTTCCGAATCACTTCCAGAACGACCATCCCAACGCTGAATATGCCCGCATGACAGACCACCAGAAGGCGGTCTGGGATGCTCAGTACGAACCGAAAAATGAAGCGTTCATCGCGCAAATGAAGGCCGGAAAACTGAGCGACAAACAGGTCATCAGCTGGAAGTACCAGCGCTACATCAAGGATTATCTGCGGTGCGTGCAGGCGGTCGATGATGGCGTTGGTCAGCTGCTGGACTATCTGGACGAAGCCGGAATCTCGGACAACACCATCGTGATCTACAGCTCCGACCAGGGCTTCTATCTGGGTGAACACGGCTGGTACGACAAACGTTGGATGTTCGAAGAGTCTCTGCGGATGCCATTTCTGATTCGTTGGCCGGGCGTGATTGAGCCAGGTTCAAAAGCATCCGCGCTGATTCAGAACATTGACTATGGCCCGACGTTTCTGGATGTTGCCGGAGCGGCTGTGCCTGCAGAAATGCAGGGCCGCAGCATGGTGCCGGTCCTGAAGAATGCGGGCCAGCCAACGGCGTCGTGGCGCGATGCCATTTACTATGCGTACTACGAAAATGCGGCCGTCCACAATGTTCCAAGGCACGATGGCGTTCGCACGGATCGCTACAAACTGATGTTCTTTCCGCGGACTCGCGAGTGGAATCTGTTCGACCTGCAATTCGACCCGGAAGAGATGACAAGTGTCCACGGCGATCCCGCATACGCTCCGATTCTGGAAGGCCTGAAGAAACGCTACGTCGATCTGCACGAATTCTACGACGTCAACCCGGCCGTCCTTCCGGCAACTCGTGGCGACGAAGCGGGCTGGCGGGCGCGAGACGCTCAGCTGACCGCCAATGCCAGGAAGGGGAACGTCGACCTGGCGTTTATCGGAGATTCCATCACTCAGGGCTGGGAAAGGGCAGGCCGGAACGTCTGGCAGAAGTACTACGGCAATCGGAAAGCCATCAACCTTGGAATCGGTGGCGACCGAACTGAACATGTCATCTGGCGACTGACTCACGGCAACCTGGCCAACATCAAACCCAAAGTGGCCGTGGTGATGATCGGTACCAACAACACGGGCCATTTCCTGCAGAACCCTCAACAGGTGGCTCAGGGCGTTGAACGCATTCTGGAAATCCTTGCCGAAAGATCACCAAACACGAAAGTGCTGTTGCAGGGTATTTTCCCGCGCGGAAATTCTTCGCTGGACGTGCGGCGGCTGAACAACATCGCCATCAATCAGAGCATCCGACGTCTGGCTGACGGTCAGCGAGTCCACTACCTGGACATTGGCGACGTGTTCACGCAACCTGACGGCACGATATCCAAAGACATCATGCCCGATGCTCTGCACCTGAGCGAAGAGGGCTACGAACGCTGGGCGACCGCGATTGAACCATGGTTGACCGATGCGGGGATTGACAACGGGTCGCGTTGATTCTCGACGGTAAACCACCAGCTTTGCTGGTGAGCAATCATGAGTGCTTTGCCGTTTTCGATACAAGCTCGCAGCGCAAGCAAGTGTGTTTCACAAACGCACGAGATCCACTCGCTGGCGCGTCGAGCTTGTATTGCTGTCGCTTTCGACTTAGCCCTCCCTTTTAAAGAGGGTCGAGCCGAAGCGAAGGGAGGTTCCAGCGCGGTTCCCCTCTCCTCGCTCAGGCTCGACTCTCCCGCAAGCGGGAGAGTAAAATCACGAACGACATGCCTGCAAAACCAGTCAGTCAAGGCGACAACACCGCGTCCCCTCTGAACCAGCGAATGCACCGAAACCCGCGCGTCGGATCTGATCACAAGAAAACGCAGACTGCTCTAAACTTCCTTTGAGTCGATCCAGGTCATCATGCGGCGGAGATCTTTGCCCACAGATTCGATCTGATGTGTGCGTTCCCGACGGCGAGTTGCGTAGAACGAAGCCTGACCGGCTTTGTTCTCCAGCAGCCAGTCGCGAGCAAATCGGCCCGACTGAATGTCGTCCAGAATTCGCTTCATCTCGGCCTTGGTTTCTTCTGTGACGATTCGTGGTCCGCTGGTGTAGTCACCATATTCGGCGGTGTTGGACACGCTGTAGCGCATGTAGTTCAAACCACCCTCATAGAACAGGTCCACGATCAGCTTGAGTTCGTGCATACATTCAAAGTACGCCATTTCCGGCTGGTAACCTGCTTCGACCAGAACTTCAAAGCCGGCTTTGACCAATGCAGAAACTCCGCCGCACAGCACAACCTGTTCACCGAACAGGTCGGTCTCAGTTTCTTCAGCGAACGTTGTTTCAATGACGCCGCCGCGTGTGCCGCCGATACCCTTGGCATAAGCCAGGGCCAGCTGACGTGAGGATTCAGAAGCTCCTTCGCTGAGAGCGATCAGGCTGGGGACTCCGCCGCCTTTTTCATATTCGCTGCGAACCAGGTGTCCCGGACCTTTGGGAGCCGCTAATGCACACTCCACACCTTCCGGCGGAACAATCTGACCGAAGTGGATGTTAAAACCGTGTGAGCACATCAGCAGATTGCCGGAGCTCAGGTTTGGACGAATGTCGCTGCGATAAACGTCGCCCTGGACTTCGTCCGGCAGCAGAATGTTGACCAGGTCGCCCGCTGCAGTCGCGTCAGCCGCAGACATCGGTTCGAAACCATGGCTTTTGGCAAGGTCGTAGTTTGGTCCGCCGGGCCGTTGACCGACAATCACGTTGCACCCGCTGTCGCGCAGGTTCTGAGCCTGAGCATGTCCCTGGCTGCCATAGCCAATGATGGCGATCGTCTTGTCTTTCAGCAGACTCAAATCTGCGTCGTCGTCGTAATAAACTTTAGCTGCCATCGAATTGACCTCGTTGAGAGTACGGTTCCGGGTATTGAAGAGTGAAGTTGGATACGATTGGTTGTTGGGATTACTGCCCGCTGAGCGAAGCAGATACTGGCTCTCGAAAATGCAGTCACGGAAAGTAACCGCAGGGCCACCTGCAGGTTTTCAGAACATGCGTCGCCGCTCTGATTCCGGATGCCAGAATACAGCAGGAACACAGCAAGATCAGGTCAGGACGCGGATGCTTCCGAACATTCAGGAATTACGTCCGGCGGCAGATCCTGAGTGATCGTTTCGTCACGCAGCATCGCGATTCGACCGGTTCGAACCATCTCCAGAATGCCGAATTCACGCATTCTGTCGATAAATGCCTCGATCTTGTTCTCCTGGCCGGAGATCTCGATCATCACGTGTTCCGAGCCGACGTCCACAATTCGGCCGCGGAAAATATCCGTCAGTTCACGAATCTCTGAACGCTGCCCGTTGGCAGTGCTGACTTTGATCAGCATCAGGTCGCGCTCGACAAATTCCTGCTCGACGTAGTCCTGGACCTTCACGACGGTGACGATTTTTTCGAGCTGCTTGCGGACCTGTTCAAATTTTTTCCGGTCCTCTTTCACCACGAACGTGATGCGAGAAAACTCTTCGTTTTCTGTGGCGCCGACGGCCAGGCTGTCGATATTGAATGCTCGCGATGCCAGCATTCCGGAAATGTGGGCCAGGACACCCGGCTGATTCACAACCAGCGCAGAAAGTACGTGTCTCATCTCACGGGACTTTGTCAGAAAACGTAGGAAATTGCTGCGAAAACAGGTCCTCCGCAGCGAGTGACAGCGCGGAACCGCGCTGAGGCGGTCAGTCTACGGACACCCGGTGCCTCGGGCAACCAGACACTGCAAATACGGAGGGGTTGCAGCGTACTTTGTCGTTTGCGAGGAAGCGGCAGATCCGACGTTCTGCGCCAGACCGCGCGGAATCACCAAATTGGCGTTTTTCCGCTGCCTCAACCGACTCATGTGGCGTTGTCCCACCATTCGGTGTCGATGCACTCCTGAGCGATGCGGGCAAGGACATCGGCAGGCAGGGTGTTCGCCGCTGCGTTTTCGATCATCATGGCAGCGGGATCATCGACCCGGTCAGATACCGGACCGGCATCCGGACTAACATCAGTGTCGTTTGCTTCCATTGGCTGCTGCGAGGGCAGATCTTCAGGCACCCAGCGGGTGACGTGCGGCACTTCCGCCGTGGTCAAACCGATGTCGACTTTGGCCAGCAATTCGACCGGATTCTGAGTTTCATCCGCATCAACAATGATGCCGCCGACAAAGGTCACAGGATTGCTCCACAGCCCTCTGGTGCCGTCGGCAAAGATGGCACGCACCCAAACTCGATAGTCGCCAGCGTTAAGAGGCACGGAATTCGGGTCCGTTGGATCGATGGGCATGTAGCTGGTGCCCGTGATGCCCTCCACGTTGATAAAGGTGAAGTCAACCCCCAGATACGCGACCCAGATTTCGTACGACGCAGCTCCGTCGACACCCACCCAGGTAAACACGGGAAAATCAACAACTTCCGACTCTGTTGGCGAAGTGACGACTGGTCGTCCACCAGAGGCGGTGATTGTGTATGGGGCACTCCACGGAGAAAAGTCACCGCGCGTGTCGACGGCTCGGACCCAGATCGTGTACTGGCCCTGTGGCAGAGCTGTCGCAAAAGTGTAAGTCGTTGTGGAGCTTGTCGCGTCAAGGAACGGCGGACGTGAATTGAATTTGTGAACAAGAATTTCGTACTGCGCCGCCCCGTGGATGGGTGTCCATTCGACAGTTGGCTGCGCTGTCGTTACGAATCCCTGATCGGCCACTGGCGCCTCGATGGTTGGTCCGACCAGCGTGCTGAAGCTGGTTGTGGAACTCCACACACCATAGACATTTGGCAAGCCCTCGCCCTTGTTGACGGCCCGCACCCAGAAGTTGTAGTCCCCGTTGGCAAGCAGATACGGAATCGGGTTGCCGTCTGCGTCAAGTTGCGGAATTTCACCGGCAGTCAGCACACCGTCGCCATTGTCAACAACCGGTGTTCCTGCCTGAGACTGTAGAATCTGAGTTGAGTGCGTGGTGGCATTTGCTGTCGCCGGAAGGGTGTACCGAAAGAACGGTCCGGAAATACCGGGACGGGAAACGTAGACCTCATAATGAGTGGCTCCGTTAACCGAGTCCCAACTGAGCGTGGGCGAGTCTTCGAACGCTGGAGCATTCGGCCACAGGTTTTGCGGCATTTCTCCGACGTCAAAAGAAAAGGCCACACTCCAGGCCGAAATCCGACCGCTCAGATCGATGGAACGGACCCAGACACGATACCGCCCCGTTGCCAACTCACGTTCTGCACTGGTCGGATCGTTGGGGTCCTGAGTCAGTACGAACGAACGAACTTCCTGAAATGTCGGATCGCCGTAGACGTCCAGAACAGGATCTCCATTGGCGTCCAGCACCGGCGTCAGATTATCCACCGTGTATTGTTGAGCATACGCTGAGGAATCAACGGGGGCCGACAATCCGGCCGCGACTGCTGCCGCTTCGGCATTGGCCTTTGCTGTCAGGTCCGTGACCCAGATTTGAAAACGGCTGGCAGCCGTTGCTGATGTCCACGTAATCTCCGGGGTACTGTCGGCTGTCAGATGCTGAGGCCCCTGACCAGCTGGACCGGTCACGACTGGCGCAGAACTAATGAGCGCTTCTGACGCAGCCGACCACGCGGACATCGTACCGCCGACCAGATTTGCCCGTGCCCAGATTCGGATACGGCCAAGAGACAGTTCGGCGGCCGGAGTAAAGGAAGTTCCGACAATGCCGGTCTGCACCAGAACGGTTTCATACGTTTCCAGACTTGTCACCCACAAGTCGTAGCTTTCTGCATTGTCGACGGCTTCCCACGTGAACTCGGGCGTTGCATCCGCAATCGTGCCTGTGGGCGTCAGGATGTGCGCCGGTGTCGTCAGCAACAGTCGTGCCTCAAACGTTTCGATTTCGGCAGGGCTGCCAGCATGGTGACGGTGGCGAGCTGCGGAACGAGTTTTTGATCGCGATGTAAAATTCATCGTTTTTCCAGTTGTTGAAACCAGCAAGTAAAGGTGGTATCCCCAATCCGTATCGCCTTCATGGTGACCGGAAGTAGAAGTCCCCACCGCCGCAGACCTCGAAACACCCGGAATACCACAGGTGTTGCTAGCCAGCTCGCAGCCAATTCGCTGAACTGCCTAGTCTGAACATCCGAAACGATCCACAACTTCGTACGCTAAGTCCCTGAAGAAGGGGCGCAGCGGTAGAATCTGCTGCACAAGAAGACGTTGTGCCCACCGATTTCCAACATGGACTGCGCAGTGCGATCCACTATCACAATCGTTGCAATCGGCCCCGCCCAACGGCAGGAATGCGTCCAGGGGCCGTGCACTGTGGTAAATCGATCGTTTGAGTATTCGTATCATTCCGGTCAAGATAGAGTTGAGATTGGCCGTTCCTTGATGCGTCCGGCAGGCCTATGGGATAAAATAGGACCCGCCCCGTCACAACGATACAGCTGTTGAACACCGCAGCCCCGGTCAACGGTGTATCACCCATCAAATCATCAGTCAGCTGTACACTCCGCCAAATCTGTGCGGCAGAATCAGCTCACTTTGGAAAGTAATCGTCATGGATCTGCCAACATGTCCTTCGTGTGGCCAGTCAGTACTGGACGACGATGCCCAGGATTGTCCGTTCTGTGGCTCCGCGATGGACGGATCGTCAAAAAAGACGGGCAAGTCGAAAGCCTCCAAACCAAAAGCCGCGAAATCCGGAGCCACCGCCGGCGACAAGGCAAAACCTGAGGCGAAGCCGGATGCTGCCTCCAGCGACGATCCATTTGCGATTGCTCAGAGTCCAACCGCCCAAAAGGCAATTCAGTGTGCTCGCAAACCAGTCAAGGGGCGTCTGCACCGCGTGGTCTGCCCGATGTGCGATACGCAGGGATTTATTCCGAAGTCGGCCGTCGGCCGGCAGGTCAAATGCGCGAACAAAGAGTGCATGGTTCCGGTCTTTACCGCGGGCGGCTCGGAATCGGAAGTTAAGACGCGAGCCCCTGCGCGAATCAGTGACGAAGCGCTCGCCACAGAGAAGACACTGGCGAAGCCATCGTCGGCCAGGAACCCCATGGTGATGTACGGGATTGTCGGCGCCGTCCTGCTGGTGGCGACTTTAGGTTTGGTATTTATGCTGAATCGTCCGTCGGGTGAAGAAGCACTGCTGAATCAGCCGTACGACATGTCTAAGTTCAATAGTGACGACAGCGATGATTTGGAAGATCCTGTCAACGACAAGCCAACCGTGGAGGATCCGACCGCGCCAAAGGTGATCGATTACAGAGGCAAAGCGATCGAATTGGTGGATACGATGATCAGCACAGCGCGCGAAAACGGCAATCGCGACAAAGCGTTCTGTCGGCGGCTGACCGGCGATGCGTGGCTTCGTCTGGGAATGCCGGACGCAGCGAAAAAAGAATTCGAACAGATGAATTTCGTTGCCAGCCAGGCACGACGGAACACCGCGTATTATCGCATCGTACCGGTGACGGCCGAGTACTGGAAAAAGCGAATCGCGGGAGACAAAGCAGCCGCAAACGAACTGCTGGGCGATGCCAGGTCGCTGGCAGGCGGCATTCCAAAGTCCGGAGGCCTGGCCCTGGAATCTGCGATCGCCCTGGCAGCCGTGCTGGTTGATTCCGGCGATGTTGCCGGAGCCACCACGCTCATTACCAGCCTGCAGCGGGATCAGTCCGTTTCTTCACAGATCGATGCGGTACGACATGCCGCTTGGGTCTCCACGGCATCCTCGCTCGCCGACGCAGGTCGGCTGCCATTGCCGCCGCTGGAAGTGTTCTCATGGAACGAACCAATGTTCACAGCTGTTGGACTGCATCTTGCGGCGCTCGGCCAGTGGGACTCGGCACTGCAGTGGGGTTCATCGCTGAAGGGCCTCACAGCCAGTGATACGTTTGCCGTCGTTGCCGGCCAGATGGTCGCAGCAAATGCAGACGTGGTGAAAAAAGAGTCTCTTGTCGCAGCAGCACCAAACGGTACTGGGGTGGCGTTAAGAACAAGGGCCGTCCTGTCACAGGGAGATGCCGCTGGCACCTTCTGGACGAAAGCGTCGGAGGCCACATCCGCACTCTCCGATGCGGCAACCATGCCGATGCCCGGCTTCGAAGGAGTGATCGCCGCAAAGACTCCGAATCTATCCGTCGTCAGACTTCAGGCAGAGGGCATTGCCGACTTTGCCACCGCCTGCGTCAAAAGAGGCGATGATGCCGCCGCCGTAAAAAGTATTCAATCGATGTATCAGGTGATGACGTCCGTGCTTCCACCCACGGTGGACATCAGAAAAGCGTCCACCGCAATCGAAAAACGCGAAAGACAGGTGCAGAAGCAGATCGCCGCTGAATTGGGCCTGTCTGATGAGGGGCAAATAAAAACAAAATTCAATGCCTACCGCCGTGGCATCGACCGCTTTTCACGCGTGGCCGAAGAGCGACGGCTGCGTTTGATTACGATGTTGGCGCGCGTTGTCGATCGTGGTGGAGCAACGATCGTGCAACAGGCGATGGCCGCAGATGATGGTCTTCGGCAGGAAATCGGACTCGACAGACTTGGTGGCCTGCTGTTTGTTGCCGCAGCCTGTTCCGGTCAGGACCTGCCTGAGGCGCAGACGGTAGACGCATCGCTGGCAGTACTGATTTCCGGACGTTCCGACGCAATGGCGGAATTCGCAGCCGTTGACAGTCTGGTCGCCGCTGCTGAAGTCTATCAGACCGACGGCACGGCAAGAGGAGTGACTTTGCTGGAGAAGGGCTCCAGCGTGCCTGGTCTGCGTGCGGCCACGGCCGTGTACCTGGTCGCATGCGTCGCGGATAAAGCCGACACGCCCGGTGTCCTGCTGACTACGGTCAGCACGCTGAAAGACTCGGCGTGGCGCGAGTCCTGTTACGAGACCGTGACTCGAACGATGACTCGCCGAGGCATGCTGAATGAGGTCCTGACCGCCCTGGACGGAACCATTTCCTCACCAACGCAGCGACTGGTCGCTATGTACGGTGTGGTGCGTGGCAGTATCGACGTTCTCGAAGCAGCCGAGCAGCCGTTGGGCAATTGACTGATTTCCGTGAAGCGAGCCAGCTGGTGGGCACGTCGTTTTCTCAGGCTGGAACGCGACTGTCACGGCCCTGAATCAGCGTAAAACGCTGTAGCTCGAAAACGAAGCAGATTATTCTGCAATCCGGCCGCAGACCGGTTGTTTGCGTTGGTAACATCCAGACATCAGATTGTCCTCAATAGTTTTTCGGCGACGTCACGCCGCATACGGTTTATCTCACTAACAGGTGACTTATGATTCCTTCCGCCAATCGTCGTTCGTTTCTCGCATCTTCCGCTGGTCTTATTGCGGCAGGTCTCGCGGGCCGGACTTCTGCAGCGTTGAACGGCGTGAGCAAACGCCGCAGCTTCCGAATTTCCCTGGCACAGTGGTCGTTGCACAAGGAGCTGAAGGGTGGCCGACTGGATAATCTTGACTTCGCCGCCACGACAAAGAACAAGTTTGGCATCGAAGGAGTCGAATACGTCAATCAGTTCTTCAAGGACAAGGCAGAGGATAAGTCTTATCTTGCCGAAATGAACAAACGAGCGGCCGACAATGGCGTCACCCAACTGCTGATCATGATTGATGGTGAAGGACAGTTGGGGGCGGCAAGCCTGATGAAGCGAGTCAAAGCCGTCGAGAATCACTACAAGTGGGTGGAAGCCGCGAAGGAACTGGGCTGCCACGCCATCCGGGTGAATGCCGGCAGTTCAGGCAGTTATGAAGATCAGATCCACCGCGCAGCGGATGGTCTGCGAGCTCTTTCGGAATTTGGTGACGAACACGGCATCGACGTAATTGTGGAAAATCACGGAGGGCTGTCGTCCAATGGCAAATGGCTGACGGCCGTTATGCAGAAGGTCGATCACAAGCGCTGTGGAACGCTGCCGGACTTTGGCAACTTCGGCATCGACAAGAACAAAAACGAATGGTACGACCGTTATGAGGGCACGAAAGAACTGCTGCCCTATGCAAAAGCCGTGAGCGCCAAGACGTACGATTTTGATGAATCGCGGCCGTTCGTCACCGTTGACACTCGGTGGGGCAAAGAGACGGACTATAAGAAGATGATGAAGATTGTCGTCGAGTCCGACTACGAAGGCTGGATCGGTATTGAATACGAAGGCGGAAAGCTGGATGAGTACGCCGGCATTAAAGCCAGCAAAGAACTGCTGGAACGGTCACTGGCGGAAGTCGGTTAATGTCCCCGGAACGAATCTATCTGGACAATAACGCGACCACTCAGATTCTGCCCGAAGTGGCGGAGACGATGGCCGTAACGTGGCAGACGGCATTTGCCAATCCGGGAAGTCAGCACAGTTTCGGCCGCGATGCGCGGCCGGTACTGGACGGGTGTCGCGATACAATCGCTGAAATCCTTGGTGCTGATCCGTCGGAAGTGATTTTCACCAGCGGCGGTACGGAGTCCATCAATGCGGCCATCTACGGACTGACACTCGGGCGAACAGGTGCAATCGCTATGACGGCTGGCGAACATCCGGCAACGATCGCCGGGTGTGAGCGGGCTCGACAGGCTGGATTGAAGCTGGTCACGTTGAACGTTAATGCTGACGGACTACTGCTGAACAACCAGTTGGACGATCTGCCGTGGGACGTTCTGAAGCTGGTCACCGTCATTCTGGCTCACAACGAGACAGGCGTCATTCAGGACCTGTCCAGGTTGGCGGATTTATGCGAACAGCATCAGGTGCCCCTGTTGATTGACGCGGTGCAGGCGGTGGGCAAAATCCCCGTCAATTTTCGCGAACTGAAAGCCACAGCTCTGGCATTTGGAGCTCATAAATTTCACGGCCCTCGGGGTGTCGGTGGTCTGTTACTGCGCCGCGGCGTGCCGTTGCCGCCGTTGCTGGACGGAGGTCACCAGGAATCAGGCCGACGAGCCGGTACGGAACCTGTCCCATTAATCGCAGGGATGGCAAAGGCTCTGGAAGCCTTCGCAGCCAATCAATCGACGCCTGTGAATCACGTTCGCACGTTGCGTGATCAGCTGCAAAGTCATTTGCAACAGCACTGCGGACCAACGGTCGTGCACGGCATTGAGGCGCCGCGACTGCCAAACACGCTCAGCATTGCATTTCCTGGGCTGAGTGGTGAAGCAATTCTGGTGAATCTGGACCTGGAGGGAGTGGCGTGTTCGTTGGGCAGCACGTGTGCCAGTGGATCCGCTGAACCGGCTCCCGCGCTGCTGGCCATGGGTTGCGACGCAGATGTCTGTCTGAGCTCAGTGCGATTTTCCGTCAGTCGTCAGAATACGGCAGATGAGATTGACGAAGCCACCCGCCGAATCCAGGACGTAATCGCGAGACTGCGAAATCTAGCGAAATGAATCGTCTGGAAATCCCGGCGACTTACCGGATACGGTTAGCTCACGGACCCCGACAGGTCTGTGGATCAATCGCCGGAGAACTCGAAATCGAACGGTCGGGCACCGTCGTCTTCTTCCCGAGTTCCATTCCAATTTCTGGTTTGGGGACGCAGCGGCGTCGATAAATCGGTCGGCTGGGTGTGATATCGACCGGCTAACAGAATACCCTGCTCTGCGGGCATCGTGCATCCAATTTGGTGGCCCGCACCTGTATCAAGCACCCACCGCGGTCGTAGCGTCAGCTCAACTGAGGAATGTTCAACCTTAACAGTGGTCACTAATTCCTTGTCCAATTCGACCGGTTCTTCCGTCAGCAGTCGAAGCCCGCTAAGCGAATAGTCGACGACCTGCCCCATGACATCATGATCAGAGTCGACGGCAACCACAGCGGGAAGATTCACCGGGAAGCGAATTTCATTCCGTGCGTTGTGCGGAATCCACTGCCGTATCGCGTCGCCGAGTGACTTGAAAACGAATCCGGCGACCACCGGAGTTTCATTGATGACGCCTGCCCAGTGCAGGATGCACTTTTGAGGTGTCACAACTTCCGACCCACGGCGGCAAATACTGACTTCCACAATCTGTCCGCTCACCGGCACGTTGCTGTGGCTCGGAATATTCAGCACAAGATCATATTCGGACACGGCGCAAACGGACGCGTCGACCGTACCCCCGGCCGACAGGTAGAGTTTCGCTGCTGATCGCCTCAACCCGCCGTCAGCGATTCCTGAGCAACCCGCATGACATTGCCGCCCAGTACCTTGCGGATGTCGTCGTCACTGTAGCCGCGTTGCACCATCCCCACAGTGAACAACGGCCAGTTCGTCCAGGCGATGCTGTCCGTCATGGCTGCGGTGGTTTCGAAATCATCCTTCGGCCACAACGATCGGAATTCAGGTCGTCCCTTTGGCTGACGGGGCACTTTCCTGCGTTCCGCAGCGTAATTCTGCGACGTGTAGGCCACGTCCGTGCCGATGGCGACGCGATCGATGCCGAATTTTCTGACCACGTAATCGATATGATCCAGCAGTGCTGCAATATCTCCGGTGCCACGCAGATAGCGAGGAATACAGCAGATGCCAATATAGCCACCGCTGTCTGCAATCGCCTTGATCACCTCATCCGGCTTGCTGCGAATATGAGGATAGATGCCTCCACAAACGGAATGGCTGGCCACGACCGGTTTGCTGGACACCTGTGCTGCTTCAAGACTGGTCTGCCAGCCGGAATGCGCACAATCCGGAATGACGCCAATGCGATTCATTTCCGCAATTGCCGAACGGCCGAAATCACTGAGACCGGCATTTGATTCTTCCCCACAACCATCGCCAATCATATTGCGGCGCTGGTATGTCAGATGCATCATCCGAATTCCCAGGTGGAAGAAGACATTCACATACCGAAGTTCATCCTCCTGAGAAACCCACTGCTGCGTAAGGGGCACGCCATTGCCCGTCATGTACAGACAGTGTTTGCCCTGCTTCTTCGCTTCAGAAATATCGTCGGGAACAGCCGCCTTGACGACGAACTGTTTCAGCATATCGGTTGCGTACGTAAAATGGCTCAGACGTTTTATCAGTCGCTGCGGGTCCTGTCCCTCTTCACCAGCGTTTTGGAAAATACACGTCACACCTGACGCTCGCCACCCATCAAGGTACTCGCTCTGCTCTTCGGGATTACTGACACAACGAGTCATCGTCATGTCTTCGCGCATGTCGTTCAGCTCGGCGGGCGATGCCCCGGCTGCCGCAGCTGCTGCCAATGCATCACCATCAACGGCGGAGCGTGGAGAAAACCCGTAAGCATCAAAGACCAGCGAGTCAGCATGCAGACGAAGGCCGTGTTCGAGCTCTTTGGCCGACGGCTTCAGAATCCCCAAAGCCATCTCGCGCGCATGCTGAATCGTAGGATTCAGATTCACTGTCAGCGCTTCGACTGCGTCGCCTTCTGGTGATGCAGAGCAGGTGTCTGAAGCAGCGGCAGCTGTCACCACGGCGGAAGCCTGCAGAAACGTGCGTCGATCCATGAAAAGCCCCTTGTAACGTTGCCTGTTGAGGCAGGGTTATTCGTCTCAAAGACGGTCGGCCTGACGCTCCGGTGAACGGTGATCCTGACGACTTTCGCTGTCAGCCCGTCCAGGTGGCTCAGGCTTCTTCGCGTGCGAGGTACAACCTCTGAATGTCTTCGAGCGTTACCGTGATCGTGCGAGTGAAACCGGTGTGGCTGCGTTCGTATGCAATATTGATTGCATTCTGCGGCTTGTTGTGAATCGCGGTTGAGACCCAGAGGCGGTCTTCTTCTGACAGATCGCCTACGGATGGATCCCAATCAGTGCGGATTTCCATCACCAGATCGTCAATTCGAGCGTCAAATTTTTTGGCCATGGGTTCCACCTTCGGTGGTCTGTCCGAGCTAACGCTCGGAACTGATTCAGCGTCCGCCCTGTATTGATGTGTGCCACTGGCTCTGCCAGTGCCCTGAGCCGTACGGTGACAAAGCACGAATCATGCAGTGCTCTGCCTCAACTCATTTTCGCAGTCTAATCGACGGTCGCCATGCTGACCAGCTTGCGAGCTCGCTCCAGTTTTCTGGCCAGCGAATTCAACTCCTCTTCCGAGGTGGCCTTTTCAGCACGTGCCTGTTCCAGTTCCGCCGCCGCCGCGGCGCGGCTGATCTCTGAGGCCGGCATCGCTTCATTGGTCAGAACAGAAACCTGCTCACCCTTCACCTGGATGAAGCCGCCTTCAACAAAGTACGACTCGCTGCCACCGTCCGTGCCGTTCAACTTCAGCTCGCCGATCCCCAGTCGCCCCACCAGCGGAGCACGAGCGGGATAGATCCCGGCGCTGCCGTCAAACATGGGCACACGGATCGACGCCACGGGGCGATCGAACAGAGTCTTTTCGGGTGTTACTAAAACTAAACGAAGGTCAGCCACGATGGTGTCCTGTGATTACTTGGCTTCTGCCTGCATCTGCTTGTATTGCTCTTCTGCCTCTTCAATCACGCCGACGTACATGAAGGCGGATTCCGGCAGATGGTCCCACTTGCCATCACACAGTTCTTCGAAGCTGCGAATGGTGTCATCCAGCGAGGTGATCTTACCAGGTTTTCCGGTGAAGACTTCCGCCACAAGAAACGGCTGTGACAGAAAGCGTTCAATTCGGCGAGCTCGATGCACAACCAGTTTGTCATCTTCACTCAACTCGTCCACACCCAGAATTGCGATGATGTCCTGCAGCTCACGATAACGCTGCAGATTTTGCTGAACTCGACGAGCAATTTTGTAGTGCCGCTCACCAACGTACTGCGGGTCCAGAATTCGGCTGGACGATCCCAGTGGATCGATGGCAGGATAAATACCCTTTTCCGAAATCTTTCGTTCCAGGTAAATGAATGCGTCAAGGTGAGAGAACGCTGTCGCCGGAGCCGGGTCGGTCGGGTCGTCGGCAGGCACGTAGACGGCCTGCACGGACGTGATCGCCCCTTTGTTGGTTGACGTAATGCGTTCCTGAAGTTCGCCAAGCTCAGTGCCGAGTGTTGGCTGATAACCGACCGCTGATGGCATTCGACCCAGCAGAGCGGATACTTCTGAACCCGCCTGTGAGAAGCGGAAAATGTTATCCACAAACAACAGCGTGTCAGAACCGGTTGTGTCGCGGAACCACTCGGCCATTGTCAGAGCCGACAGGGCAACTCGCAGACGAGCACCCGGTGGTTCGTTCATCTGACCGAACACCATGCATGTCTGTTCGATGACCGATCGTCCGGTGTCGCCGATTTTTGCTTCCTGCATTTCCAGCCACAAGTCGTTGCCTTCGCGGGTTCGTTCCCCCACACCGGCAAAGACTGAGTAACCGCCATGAGCACTTGCGATACGGGCAATCAGTTCGGTCAGAATCACCGTCTTGCCCAGACCCGCACCACCGAACAGTCCCGCTTTACCACCGCGGACGAACGGAGTCAGCAGGTCGACAACCTTGATACCGGTTTCGAAGAGTTCAGTCTTCGAAGAAAGGTCTTCCAGCTTTGGTGGATGACGGTGGATCGACCATCTTTCTTCATGCTCCACATCGCCGCGACCATCGATGGCGTCGCCTTTGACGTTGAAGACCCGGCCAAGCGTTCCTTTTCCGACCGGTACTGTCAGGGGGCCACCCGTATCGGTGACGGTCATGCCCCGAACCATTCCGTCGGTGTTGCCCAGAGCAACGCAGCGGACTTTGCCACCGCCAAGATGTTGCTGAACCTCGCCCGTGACATCGATCTCAATGCCTTTGACGGTGTCGGCGATCTTCAAGGCGTTGTAAATCTCGGGAAGCTGGTCTTCCGGAAACTCAGCGTCGAATGTTGAACCGATGATTTGAGTCACCGCACCTGTATTTGCTTCGCTCATTTTACTTTCCCTTGCTTGCGCTTCGGGTTGATACTTTGTCACTCATGTAGGCCGGAACAAGCGGAGCGCTGATCCCGCGATATCGTTGGTACCGGAGTTGCGCGAGGCTGGTTCCGGCGTATTATTCTGTCTGCTATTCCAGTGCGGCTGCCCCACCGATAATTTCGGCCAGTTCGGAAGTGATCGACGCCTGGCGTGCTCGGTTGTACTTTTGCTTCAGAGTGGCAGCCATTTCGTCTGCGTTTTCAGTCGCACCCTTCATCGCAACCATTCGAGCAATCTGCTCGCTGACAGCCGCGTCAAGAAAACACTTGAACAGTTTGGCACGAAACGCGGCAGGAACCAGTTCCTCCAGAATCTCCTGTGGAGACGGCTGGAATTCGTAGTCGACGCTTCCGGCACTGCCACCTCCACCTTTGCTATCGCTGTCGCCGGCAAGGCTGGACAGAGGCAGGATCGATTCAACAATGGCTTCCTGTCGGGCAATGGAATCAAACCTCGTGTACGACACATCAAGCCGGTCGATGCGTCCGGCGATGTAGTCGTCGACGAAGCGAATTCCCAGTTCATCCACTTCCGCAAATGTTGGCTTGTCCTCAAAGTGTATGTAGGTCTGGTCGAGATCGATCTGCTGAAAATTCAGGAACTTAATCCCACGTTTCCCCGAAACCTCCAGCGAGTAATCAATGCTGTCTTCCTTGAGCTGCTTGATGTGCCGCAGGGTGTTTCGCAGAATGGCTCCGTTATAGCCGCCACAGAGACCTCGGTTGGATGTCAGCACCAGCAGAACGGACTTCTTGGTTTCCGGCCGCTCCTCCAGCAGCGGGTGCGAGAACTTCAAATCCGCCTTGCCAAGGTCGCCAACAATCTCCGAAATCTTCTTCGTATAGGCGGCGGCCTCGGTGGCCCGGTCCATCGCTTTCTTGAAACGACCGGTCGCAATCAGCTCCATCGTCCGCGTAATCTTGCGGATGTTGCGGACCGACTTAAGTCGTTTTACAAGTGAGCGTGCGTTAGCCATGAGTTACGTCAGACTGACTCTTCTTTACGATTAACCGCCTGCCCAACGGGCCGCGAGAATACCCGGCTTGTGAATCGCGGCCCGTGGAGCACGCGGCTAAACAAGCCACTTCATTCTGGATACCTATGCACTCGCCTGACGAGCGTTAAAGGCCTCCAGAACGCTCTTGAGTGCGCCTTCGACTTCTTCCGTCAATTCCGCTACTTCAATCAGTTTGTCACGCATGTCGGCGTGTTCCGTCTGAATGAAGTTCAACAGTTCTTTCCCCGTTGCCTGAACTTCGGACACCGGAACTTTGTCGAAGTAGCCCTTTGCACCGGCATAGATCGCGATGACCTGGTCGGCGACGTTCAGCGGAGCGTACTGGCCCTGCTTGAGCAGTTCGACCATGCAATAACCGCGGTCGAGTTGCAGCTGAGTGGCGGCGTCAAGTTCGGTACCCAGCTGTGCAAACGCTTCCAGTTCCCGGAAGGCCGCAAGGTCCAAACGCAGAGAACCGGCAATCTTCTTCATTGCCTTTGTCTGGGCGTTACCACCTACGCGGGAAACACTGATGCCGACGTTGATGGCAGGCCGAATACCCTTCCAGAACAGGTCCGGTTCCAGGTAGATCTGACCATCCGTAATCGAAATCACGTTTGTCGGAATGTAGGCGGAAACTTCACCTTCCAGCGTTTCAATGATCGGCAGTGCCGTCATGGAACCGCCACCAAGTTCATCGCTCAGCTTCACGGATCGTTCCAGCAGTCGACTGTGACAGTAGAAAACGTCCCCAGGGAACGCTTCACGTCCTGGTGGACGACGCATCAGCAGTGACAGCTGACGATAAGCGATCGCCTGCTTGGAAAGGTCGTCGTAAACAACCAGCGTGTCTTCGCCGTTGTACATGAAATGCTCAGCCATCGCCGCACCGGCATACGGAGCGATGTACTGCAATGGAGCCGGATCGGCCGAACTGGATGCCACAACAATGGTGTAATCCAGAGCCCCGTGTTCGCGAAGAACTTCAACCACGCCCGCGACGGACGCAGCTCGCTGACCACAGGCCACATAGACGCACTTAACGCCGGTGCCCTTCTGGTTCAGAATCGTGTCGATCGCGACAGCAGTCTTGCCTGTCTTGCGGTCACCAATGATCAATTCACGCTGACCACGACCGATCGGCGTCATTGAGTCGACGGCTTTAATACCGGTTTGCAGCGGTACCTTAACCGGTTGACGACCCGCCACGCCGACGGCTTCATGCTCAACCGGACGCGTTTCGGTGGTCATGATCGGGCCTTTGCCGTCCATGGGGTTACCCAGTGGATCGACAACTCGCCCCAGCATGGCGTCACCAACGGGCACTGACAGCAGCGCACCGGTGGATTTCACTTCGTCGCCTTCGGTGATTTTGAGGTAGTCCCCCAGAATCACCACGCCGACGCTGTTTTCTTCCAGATTGAAGGTCAGGCCACGAATTCCGCCAGGGAATTCCAGCATCTCGCCCGCCATTGCTGTAGACAGACCAGTACATCGTGCGATGCCGTCCCCTACTTCAATAACGCGACCAACTTCTGCGGTCTGAATCTGACCGCGAAAGTCTTCAATCTCCGTCTGGATAACTGAAGCGATCTCGTCCGCTTTGAATTTCATTTAATGTTCTCTCCGTCAAACGACCCGCCAAAGTTTTGATGCGGGTTCGCAGAGATGAGTCGTAAACAGTGTCACCGACCTGAATCACAAGGCCGCCGATCAAAGATTCGTCGATCGATTCCTGAAGAATCGGATCGAATCCAAGTTTGCTTTTCAGCTGTTCCGTAATCTGATTGCGGGAACCATCCGACAATGGCTTCGCAGAACGAATCTGCACTCGCCGTTGCCCCGCCAGTTGCTCCTGAACTTCAGTCACCACTTCGCGAATCTGTTCCACAAGGCCAATACGACCATGCCGCACCAGCACCTTC
>JBDONA010001056.1:0-6760 GCA_039831575.1 Fuerstiella sp.
CAATTGCGAGCGACGCATAAGGACTCCTTTCATTGGCGGTTAACCGTGAATGTGAGTCCTTATGTTCTCTAATACACCCATAATCGCGCAAGGCTATTTAGTTGTCGCTAAACAGTAATTATTGCCGACGACCAGAATAAACGAGTTCGTCTTTACGATCCGAACACCTCGACACTGACCAGCATTCTGGGCAGCGGTGTCGACAAACCGAGACGAGGTCTGCTCCGCCCACACGGCGTCTGCGTCCACGAAGATGGTTCCATCTATGTCGTCGATACCGGACACCACCGAATTCTCCGTCTGCAGCTGCAATAACGGCTGACGCGGAAGCCGTGCGAGTCATCCGAAAATGACGTGGTTTACCGAATTACCGGGCCTGTTTGCGCAGGCCCTTGACCCGACTTCGATCCACCGCCCGCCCTTTCGAAGGGTAGCTGTCGAGCACCACCTGGAGTTCGGTTCTGGCGCGTTTGGATATGGCGGTATCCTGGCTCACTGAGATGATGTGCTGCTCCATGACGTCTTTGACGGTGTCGTACAGTTCGCCATTGCCGTAGAGCTTGAAATTTTTGTCGCGGGCATAACGCACTTCCCAATGGTTATACATGGCATCAAACTTCTGTGCATAAGGACGCGGGAAGTAGTAACCATAAATCCAGTCGCGCGTATTACCGGCCCTGCCCTGCAACTGCGGCCAGAAGCTTTGACCGTCGCCGTCGGTGATCATTTTGGGCTGCAGCCCCGCCGCCTCCGCGATGGTTGGGAAGAAGTCCGAAAAACAGATCAAGTCATCATTTAGCTGACCGGCCGGAATCTTACCGGGCCAGTTGGCAATCAGAGGCACGTGCGTGCCGTGATCATAAGTAAACCCCTTGCCCCCGGTGAACGGCTGGCCCTGATACGGATACGTCAGCACATGATTGGTGCCGTTGTCACCCGTGAAAATCAAAAGCGTATTGTCGCGCAGTCCAGTGTCGTCAAGAGCGTCGACGATGCGTCCAACGCACTTGTCCATATAGCTGACCATATCGACGAAGTTCGAGACGTTGTCTTTTTCATTGCGATCGACACTGTCCGGAGTCGGCGGGAAGGGATTGTGCACCAACACCATGGGGTAATATGCCAGAAACGGCCGGTCCTTGTTTTTGACGATGAAATCAATGATGAAGTCAGTCATCACATCAGGACCGTAAGTGCCTGCGGATAATTCCAGAGTCGTGCCGTCCTGGACAAAGGATGGATCCCAGTATCGTGGGCGTTTGGAACCGGGAATATTCCAGAGACAATGGGTATCAAAACCCGCCTCGTCGGGCAGTATTCCCCGGTCCTTCCCAGCCAACTGCCATTTGCCGGCAACCGCCGTGCTGTAACCGAACTTCTTGAAGTGGTTGGCAAACGTTGGCTCTCCGTTTGGATAGACGCCAAAATCCTGATAGTTGTGGACATTGGACTTGCCCGACATCAGGTTCACACGACTGGGCGTGCACAGCGGCGTGGAATGACAGTTTTCAAAACGAATGCCCTCTTTGGCCAGGCTATCAAGAACAGGCGTCGAAAAAGTCTCGCTGCCATAACTGCTGAAACACTCGTAGCCAACGTCGTCCGCCATGATCAGGACAATGTTGGCCGGAGCGTCTGTGGCTGCCACGATCGTCGTTGTGGACAACGAAAAAACGAGGCAGACTGCAGATAGAGCTAAACGATGCATGGTGACTACCTCGGAGGTGACTGATGATTCGCTGAGCGGTGTACAATAACAGAGATGAATGCGCACTTGCTCAAACGTGGCGTTAGGCACTGGCCCGGTGTAAGGTCGGGGACCCTGATTCCATCGTATCCGCGTTCCATCATCAAGGCGAATTCGTCCTTCGGTTTTCTGAAGATGCCGCGACGACCTGCTGTTCACCAGGACGCAAGGTATATCTCACGGGGCGCGTTCGATCGGCGGCGCGGAATTCGGTTGGCTCGTAACACTCGTGAATTCGTTGAGGAAGCATCTGAGTTGCTGTACAACCAGGTTTGTTGCGGGGGAAAAGTCTGCACGGTATATTCGTGAACTGTCTATTGCGCCATTCACGAATATTTCCCGGGTCCTGCCGTGCCAATCAAGGTGCAATGTCCGTCGTGCAGTAAACGATATGCCGTAAAGACGAAATTGAACGGAAAAAAGATTCGCTGTGTCGATTGCCGCGCTGTTATCTCCATACCGTTGGTCGATTCGAGCGAAGAGCAATCCTCCGCACCGCGGGCAAAGAGTCAACCTGACGACTTTGTTGCGTCGGCTTCTGAAGCAAAGTCAAAAGTCTCTCGCCGATCAGCAGCTCGTTCTGCCTCACAATCCAGCAAGGCAATCAGGACCGCGACAGATGGCGGAAAGAAGCCTGTTCCCAAACGTCGCAAAGATCCTGTGGCATCGTCGTCAACTGATGCAGCGTCGAAGTTGATTCCCCAGGAACGGGACGCGAGTCGACAATGGCTTGCGACAGCATTTACCAACTGATCGAAATCCATGATCAGCAGATGATTCTTGGCAAGCTGATGCAGCTTCAGGCCGACGGATATCGGCACGACGCCATCATCAACGGCATCGGTGCTCAAATGGAGTTCCTGGAGAATATGATTTCCAGTCTGCACAAGTCTTTTCTGCAGACCGATTACCCGTTCGACCACGCTCGGGCTGGAATTTCTCTGGCAGAGTTCATGCTGAAAAGCAGGAAGCTTCCGTCATTCAGTAACCCGGTCGACGTGTACAACGCTGCAGAGAATATCGCTTCGTCACTGCCGACCATTCAAGCACGCGTGCTGGGCCGTTTGTGTGAGTTCGCCAAGGCCGTGGAAACAGTCTTCGGATTGACACCGTTGGATGATCCGCCGGAAGACGACGACGAGGACGGCGAAAGGGATCGGCCAGTTAAGAAGGAGTAAGCTCTGCGTGTTGCTTTCGTCATGCCGTGCGGTACGTCATCCACCGCTTGCTGTATGACACGGCCCGGGGGGCGGAGGTCACGCATCAGGTTGACGGGTCCGACTTCTGTGCTATCAGAATCCTATTTCTGATACTGATCGTACCATGCCTGCACCTTTAGTCCCGGGTGCTGTTGCGTCGGGATGAATGCGGCGAGTTTCTGTTTCAGAATCGCGTGTTGAGGGTTGCCCGCCTGATTGGTCCATTCATCCGGATCCACTTTGTGATCGTAGAGTTCTTCGGAACCGTCTTCATAGCGGATATAACGCCAACGCTCGGTTCGGATCGTAGTGTTCCCTTCGCCATAGGATGAAATCACGGGGGAACGCTTCAGTGAGGGATTTTGAAGTTGGGGTTTTACGGACTTGCCGTCAAGGAACGACGGCGATGCCAGCCCGGCCAGATCGACCAGCGACGGAAAGACATCGATCAGACTTACCGGCTGGGTACAGACGGTTCCCGGCTTGACACCAGGCGCGCGAACGATGAATGGAACGTGAGTGGTCTGTTCCCAGATGGCTCCTTTGCACCAGTGCTTCTTTTCGCCCAAATGCCAGCCGTGATCGCTCACCAGCATGACGACGGTTTCACGTCCTCGTGGATTTTTTTTCAGTGCGTTCAGAAAGCGGCCAATCTGCCGATCCACAAAGGCGATGGAGGCATGGTATGCCTGGATCGTTGCATCCCAATCTTCGTTGGCGACGATATACTCGTGATCGCTTAAGCCACCGTGCAATGGCTTGTGGGCGTGAGTTCTTGCGAGTCGCCGGGCAAATTCCGGCATGTCGCTCCAGTCGTCTCCATCGGGTTCTGTCGGACGATTGATGGAGTCGATGGGAAACAGCTTGAAGTATCGCTTGGGCACATGCAGAGGGCGATGGGGGCGAAAAAACCCGACCGACATGAATAGTGGTTTTTCTCTCACGTCAGCCCACTCGCCAATGGCCCATTGAGCGACCTTGTAATCGCCCATTTCTTCGTCCGGCACGTTCAGCGCAGCCCCATCGTTGGGTGGATTGAGTCCGTTGAAATTGTTCACGACCGGCCGCGGATCTCTGGGACGCTTTAGCAGGGAATCGCCCGCGTTGCCGGGACCTCCATGATGAACCTTGCCTCCGCTGGCCACTCGGTAACCCCTGGTCGCAAAGAACTGCTGCATAGTTTGCGTCGTGATTTTCGTTTCGCCTTTTCCCCTGGCGTTAAAGTACGTGCCGGTCTTAAAGGGATAGACGCCGTGCATCAGGCTTGTGCGGGAAGGGCGACACTGGGGAGAGTTGCAATAGGCATGGGAAAACAGCATTCCGCTGGCAGCAAGTGCATCAATATTCGGTGATTTTGCATCTGGGTGTCCTCCCAGGCAGCCCACCCAGTCATTCAGGTCATCCACAATGATGAACACAACGTCCGGTCGTTCGGCTGCCATGCTGGCCGGAAAAATCGAACTCAGGCAGGGAACCGCAAGCACCGCCGTGATCAGTATTCGCCAGACTCCCATCAGGCACTTCCCATTTACCATCGCTGTTTCCCATCCCTTCACAGATTGAACCAAAAACTTGCTGTTGGGATATTACACCCAATGGAAACGAAAGGCCACAGCCGGAGCTCAACGGAGAAAGACGGAGGGAGATTTGTGTCCAGTTCGTTGCTGCGTTGAATGAGACAATCGGGGCAGTCAAGCAATGCGGCTGTATCTTCTACGCGCCGTGGGTCGTGTCTGTCGTGAGTCGCTGCGTCACGCTACCAGGTGAACCCCCCTTGAATGCATCATGGGCTCTTTGTCATACTGTTGTTTTCGTCGAATCTACGCGAGGCAAAGTGTGCGATGCTGCAAAATCGAACGGTCTGTGTGGTCCTGGTTCTCACGCTGAGTCTTTCCAGCGGTTCTGTATACGCCGACTGGCCGACGCACCGAGGCAATGACCAGCGCACCGGATATCGGGAACAGTCGCTATCGTCATCGCATTGGATACCAGCATGGATCAATGATGATCTCGACGCGCCCGCACCGGCATGGCCTGCCCCAGCGCAAGGTAGTTTGTGGCAGGAACTGACATCAATGGAACCGCGTGTCACCGATGACCGCGGAGACGTTCCTCTGGTTGCGGCCGATACAGCAGGCAACCTGCATGTTCTGATTGGGTCCTCCTCGACAGATCGACTCGTTTCGCTGAATCCCACCACGGGACAGCAGGAATGGCAGTTTATTGCTGATGCGCCGATTCGTTATGCACCGTGCATTCACAACGGCACAGCATTTGTCGGGGCCGACGATGGGTTCGTCCGCGCGATCGACCTGCGCGATGGGGCGTTGCTGTGGAAGACCCGCATTGGACCTGAACTGCCACAGATTGTCGGTAACGGACGTCTGATTGGTGCTCACCCGATTCGCACTTCGTTGGTGACGTCGGGCAATCTTGTCTACGCGAATGCGGGGCTCTTTCCCAGTCAGGGAGTCTATACGGCTGCCTTGAATGCGGCAGACGGTTCCGTCGTCTGGCGCAGGCGTACGCTACGTTCACCTCAGGGATATCTGCTGACGGACAGCAAACAACGTCTGTACATTCCGTGCGGTCGCGCCGCTCCATATTCCGTCGCTATGGATTCCGGTCGTTTTGTGTCGGATCTTCCGTCTGCGGGCGGATCGTTCTGCATGCTGACGAATGCCGCTTTTTTTTCCGGCCCTGGAAATCAGGCGGCCGTGCAGTCGTACCCAAATATTCCGATAGCAAAAATGCTGTCGCATGACGGCCGCGCGATTGCTGCCGGAGGAGGTTTCGTGTGGATCGCCAACGGATCTGAACTGCAGTGCCACGATCTGCCGAAGCTGACGTCTCGCGCAGCCGGTTCGCTGCTTTGGACGACGGACTGCACGCTTCATGAATCGATGATCGTGTCAGGCGATGACGCTGCCCAGTCTGTTTTTCTGGCTGGTGGCCAACACATTCAGTTGGTTGACGCGCACACCGGAATCCTCACGGCCCGACTGCAAATTGCGGATGCCAGCGACCAGATTCGATATCTCGCCGTTGCCGCTTCTGCGAATAAGAAGACCTCCGATATTCTCATCGCGACCACCAATTCAGGGCGAGTTTACGGTTGGAAGGGTGTCTCCGAACAGGCGAAGACAGCTGACTGGCCCGAGTTTGGACGTCCAATTCCGTCAAAACGGACAGGCGCACCGGACGTGCAGCAACGTGTTCAGCAGGCACTATCGAAACTCAGAGTTGATGTGGGGCTCGCGTTGCTGGTCAATGATATTGATGGCAGTTGCGCTGAACAGATTCTTGCCACGAGCCGCTTGAACGTCATTTCCGTGGTACCAAAGGTCGCCGAACGGGACCAGTTGCGTGTGCAGTTTCTTTCGCAGCAGCAGTATGGACGAAGGATGACCGTGCTGGACGTTGCGAAGGACCAGCCGCTGCCATTCTCCGATCGGCTGTTCAACCTGGTATTGGAGGCTACGGAATCCGACCGCAATTCGCGTGAGTTAGGCCGCATGGTGGATTCCGGTACAGGTGTTGTCAGTCGATATGGCCAGCCGCCGAAAACGGCTGGCCCATTATCGGGTGGTGGGGTCTGGCGGCATCAATACGGATCTCCGAACAATTCGGCCGATTCGGGTGACACAGCCATCGGCAGCGCGTCCGGTTTTCGGCTGCAGTGGTTTGGCGGTGTCGGACCATCACGGATGCCGGATCGACATTTGCGCGGACAGGCGCCTCTGGCCGCTGGATCGACCATGGTTCTGCACGGCGACGAATGTTTGATTGGTGTGGATCCGGCAAATGGTGTCGA
>JBDONA010000424.1:0-1645 GCA_039831575.1 Fuerstiella sp.
GGGGGACTTGCCACCACCATGCACTTGGAGGGAGAGACGACGATTAACGATGAAGGCAAAGTGGGCAGGTTGTCCGCGGCGGAGCGCGACGACATGGCGATGTTTCTGCTCAGCGTACCCTATCCACCTGCTCAGAGGCGGGCCTATGACAATGTCGTTTCGCGGCAGGCGGAAGAAGGATTCAAATTGTTTCATATCGACGGTGACCTAGATCCCAGTAAAGCCAGACCCAATGTCTGTGGAAACTGTCATCGGATGCCGTTCTTGGTGAGTACCAACACACCTGGAACCGGCATGGACGCTCCCACCTGGCGAGGCGCCTACGATCGTTTTCTGATTTTACCGCAGGGTCGACTAAATATTATCGATTTCGATTTCTACGCCAGCGTGGCCGAACGCGGTATCCCCGAGCGAAGTGTGTGGCAATTTTCATGGGCTGCTCGCCCACGATTCGATCCTGTTTGGGAGATGGTGCTGGAGAGCAGCACGGGATACTCTGGATCGTTCGCCCGCCAGATCACGCTGAACAAGGCGACAGCCAAGGACGACTTCACGGATGATTTCATCGACTCGCTCGAACTTTCGGCCAGTGAAGGCGCAGTGGTGCTTGAGGGTGAGGGGGTCTTGCTTGAGGATTCAACTACGAGACCGCTAACCTTGCAGTTTGATGCCAGCGTCAAAGGCGGCGCATACGTCGAAAAAGACGGGGATCGCAAAAGGTTCACCCGAGACAATCTGGTTTCTCTCGCTTCGGCTGGCAAATTCGTCGGCACGTTCACCGCGCGTCATGGCACTCGCGCAGATGTCGACTACCCGCAACCAGCAATCTGGACTCCGGGGGCGATTGAGCAGCAGAGCGGGCGTCAGGCGTTTCCGATTCTGCATGAAGGCAAAAAAAGTATGACGATCAGCGGACGGCACATCCTAAAGGGCGCACACGTTATCGTTGACGGCAGGCGAATATCCGGCAAGGTTCGGTTTGACGATGGCGAAATGGTCGTTGTCGAGCTTGCCACCTTACCGCTGATCGGTATGCATCTGTTGCAGTTGCAGAATCCAGATGGCCTGTTCAGTAACGACTTTATTTTCCACGTCACCAAAGACGCAAAGGCCGCGGCGGAATTGAAGCGCAACATCGACCGACCGCACATTGAACCGAGAGATGCCTTGGCGGCAGCCATTTCTCGGAACGATTTTGAGCAAACGAAAAAACTTCTAGCCGAACAGGCTGGGAGCATCGACGCACCACGGCTAGAAGAAGGATCAACCCTGCTCAGTACGGCAGCTCTCTACGGACGGGCAGACATCGTCGAATATTTGATCGAGCGCGGTGCAGACGTCAACGCTGCCAACAGGGACGGCAATACGCCGCTTCATGTCGCGGCTTTTCTCTGTCGCACACAGATCGTCCAATTGCTTTTGGAAAAAGGTGGCTCCGTAAGTAAGAAGAATATGCGCGAAGAAACGCCGATCGACGTGGTTTCCTCGCCTTGGAGTAGGCCCTTGGCCGATTTCTATCTAGGCATTGGTAATGCCGTTGGTCTGGAGTTAGACCTGGAACGTATTAAACGCCAACGCCCGCAACGCGCCGAGCAGCTTCGAAAACACGACACGAAATCCTCCCAACGTTTGGAAGAGCACCACA
>JBDONA010000897.1:0-1642 GCA_039831575.1 Fuerstiella sp.
ACCGTGTTGACCTTTCCGTCGAAGATGTCCTTCTGCAGCCGCTCAAACTCAGGGCGGTTCAAATCGTTGCCGGATGCCTTATCAAAAGCAGGAGCGGACTTTGACGTCTGATCCGCCGGTGCCGTTCAGCCAAGTTTGAATCTCACGTTTCTGACCGGCTGTGTTCTGTCCGAATGTGCTGACTCGAATATAGATGCCATGCATTGCTTTGTCCTCTCAGTTAGGGTCCCAAACCTAACTACTCGATAGAGGAGTGCTTGAACGACTCGCGGCTCCAAAACACTTTCGGTGAGAGGCGACGTGCAAATGCGTGGACACCAAAAAAGCCCGACGGACTCACAGATCCGGCGGGCTACGTAATGTTGTCAATGGTTTCTCGCTGTGGTTAGTTCCCGGCGAGTTGTTGACCGAGAATTGCATCGACTTCAGCTTCGATGCTGGAGAGTTCCGTAGAATCCGATGGTGTCCGCAATGAATCGGTGGGATCGCTGCCGAGTGCCTGCTGAGCTTCGACGATTCGTAGTTCACGTTCAATTTGGTCCGCCAGTTCGATCGCTCGGGCGAGGTCGGCGTTGTTGAAGATGGAGGTGTTTGTTTCAGAGGCAAGCTGTTGGGTCTGGTGGCGAGTTTTCAGTGTCTCCAGACGCTGAGCCAGAAGACTTCGTTGAGACTGCCATTGACCGAACTGATCCTCCAGTCGTGTGTAGGCCATGCGTTGTTGCTGCACGGACTGTTCCTGAGCCTTGCAGGTGGCTGATGCTGCCTTCCATGCCGCCAATTTGTAGCTGAGTGCCCGGCGAATGTCACTTTGCGACACCGACCGGCAACTGACCGTGATTGTGCCGCATGACTGGCTGCTGCTGCTCTGCATGTTCAAGCCTCGCAGCTGTTCCATTTCTGCGACCAGATTCTGACAGCGAGCTTCCGACCGGGAGTAATTCGCTTCGGCGTCCTGTAGAGCGATCTTCGACGTGGCGACCGCGTACTTTTGATGACCGACCTGAGCGTCCAGCTTTTTCAATAACACCTGCATGCGATCCATTTCCACGTCCAGCGGAATGGAGTCTGTCACTGTCGACGCGGCTCGATTGCGAGCCACCTGCAGATACTCGCCCATTTCAGCCACGCTGAAACCAGCAACCGATGCGACCAAGGCCACCAACATTCCGATACCGACAAGCTTTTTCATTTCGATGTTCTCCTGATTCTGAATTGGGAAATTCACGACTCAGGAGGAGAACGGCACGGACAGCGTCATCTTCCCAGGAATATGGGGAAATGTTCTGGCGAGCCGTGAACGTGTGTGCCCGGATGTTGGCGACACCGGCGAGCCATACACGTGAGTGCACGGATAGTGTCTGCGGCGGACGAGATGGAACATGGAACATGGAACATGGAACATGGAACATGTGACGTGTGACGGGATCGGCAGCATTGAACCTGCCTGGGAATCAGGGGACTGACGTTCCCCGCTCGCCTGCACACCGGGACCGTCGATTGAATACACTGCTCAAAATTTCAAACACGGCCAGGGGCTTCGCCCCTGGAACCCCATCGATCTGCTTACGTTACGGCAACTCCGGTCGCGGCTCCGCCTTGCTCCCTCCGAGCCTACACTTCAGCAAACCGAACACTTGCATGC
>JBDONA010000715.1:0-1638 GCA_039831575.1 Fuerstiella sp.
CGTTTCTGAGATGAACTAAACTCGATACCGCGAATCCGCGAAGCGAGCACCCACTTTGATCCATCCTGGCTAACAAGATGATCTGGGAGCAAGCGGCCCTTGGACGCCATTTCGCGTACGTGAGTCGCAGAAAACGGCCCTTCCGCCCCTTTACCCACATCAACCCAGAGTTTCTTCGCCATCTTAATCTCGAAATTGTTGGCGTGCTTCGAATGGAACGAATAAGGAACCGACATAAACTCGACGTTGCGTCTTGCCGAATGGTGCCGACCTCACTTTGCGACGGCGACCCATAGCGACATCACAGAGTCAATGTACCGTTGCCATTATAACCGGCAGTGAACGGCGGCGGATGGGGCGCGAAGAATCAGCCGCACTGCGTGCACCGCTACAGCCTCTCCGATCGTTCCTCCGTTACGGCTCCGTGACGGCCTTCGCTCCACTGGACTTGTGCGCCTCCGGCCTTACTGGATGGAACTGCGTAGCACACGAAATCCTAGGAAGTCGTGCCGGATACCAGGCGAGTACCTGTTGCGGTTCGCCGAACGGCAATGGTCGAAGCTGCCGCGCCAGCAGCCGCCCCGGATCACCCGGTCCGAGCCCGAAGATGCACCAGTCGGATCCGTCACTGAGCCGCTCGGATAACTTCCATACCAGTCCTCGCACCACTCAAACACGTTGCCATGCATGTCATACAGACCCCACGCATTTGGCTTCTTACTGCCCACAGGATATGTCGTGCGGACGGCGTACCACGCGTAATCACCCAGCTCGGATTCACTGTCTCCAAAACTGTACGCTGTCTGCGTCCCTGCCCGACACGCGTACTCCCACTCCGCTTCCGTCGGTAAGCGATATTCCACGCCTTCCTGTTTACTCAGCTTCCGGCAGAACGCCACCGCATCATCGTGGCTCACCCAAGTCGCCGGGTAGTCAGCTCCGTCCACTGCCGTTCGGCGAACCGCAACAGGTACTCGCCTGGTGTCCGGCACAGCACCTTCCTTCACGCTATCCTTACCTTGCCACGGTCGAGCTCCCATCACGTTCTCATATTGCTCTTCCGTCACCTCATGAACGCTGAGCTCAAACGGCTTCGTCAACGTCACTGGATGAGGTTTACCGCCGTTGACCCCACCCATCGTAAATGTCCCGGCAGGGATCGGAACCAGCAGCATGCCGACGCTGTTAACAACCGGATCGCCCAATGCAAGCTGAGCGGGTGTCATGTGTTTCTTGACCGTGGCCGCATCCGGTGGCTTTGCAGGATCGGTTCTCGATCCACAACCAAGCATTGCGAACAGCAGCAGAACAAGCGGCGAGATTCTCACAATGGCGACCTTTTCTCGATGACCTTGGGAAAAACCGAACGTCTTCATGCTGCTCGCATGGCGTCAAAAGTCCTGCTGCGGATCATCCTAACCGAACCGGATCGAGAAATCGCCGGTCCCGGTTGGTGCGTGTGTGCCGATGGCTTTGGGAGGTCGCCAGCGAGCAATGGAAACCGCACAGCATCGGGCCAGATTGGCGAAGAATCAACCGGCTGAGATTGCGATGTTTCAGATTTCGGAAGTGCAAGAAGCTCCTGCATTTAACGGTCGGCGGAGTTTTTTGGCCCTACGGTTATTGAATGCCGAAAGC
>JBDONA010000159.1:0-6718 GCA_039831575.1 Fuerstiella sp.
CTCACCGTCAGGCTGCGAAACTCAATTCCGTCAACAACCGCCCATGCCTCTTCCTGCCGGTTGACGATTTCCAGGCCATAGAACCCGGCTTCTTCAAACGCTTCCAGAAACCGGTCTTCACGAAACGCGCCACTGATGCAGCCGCTCCACAGTTCCGCGTTGTTCTGCAGATCTTCCGGCACATCTTCGTCGCTGACGATGTCGCTGATGATCGCTCGCCCACCGCGTTTCAATACCCGGAACACCTCGGCAAACAATTGCTGGCGGTCCTCGGTCCGCACCAGATTAAGCACGCAGTTGGACACGACCGCGTCCATGCTGTCGCTTTCTACCAGCGGCGCGCTTTTGCTCAGCTCCGCTGCGGCCTCATCGGCCGCCAGCCAGCTGATTGCCGAATCCGCCGGGTGCTGACTCAGATGCTGTTCGAACAGTTCCATGTTCAGCTGCAGATCCTGAATCCTGCCTTTGCGAAAATCTGTGTTTCGGTAGCCAATCCGCTCGGCGACCTCGTCCTGATACTTTCTGGCCAGGGTCAACATGTCATCGTTGATGTCCACGCCTACGACATGGCCATTGGGACCTACAACCTGAGACGCGATGTAGCAAATCTTGCCTCCTCCAGAACCAAGATCAAGTACCTTGTCGCCGGCCTGCAGATATTTCGAAGGGTCACCACAGCCGTAGTCCCGTTCAATGATTTCCGCGGGGATGACCTCAAGATACTGCGCGTCATAGGACACTGGGCAACACAGAGAGGCTTCAGCGGCCTGAGCGGCGTTGCTGTACCGGTCCCGGACGGCTCCATCCACGTTCAGGTGTTCACTCGTTGTCGACATGTTTTCCGATCTTTGCCTTTTTGGTGACGGACTTCGCTGGCAACCGCCGTGCAACAGCTGCGGCATATCTGAAACCATAGCCCTGAAGTCTCCATGATTCGACGCAGCCGCTGTTATGGAGCTTACAAATAACAGAGCTTTTGCAGAACTGACCACGCTGCAGGGCTGCCACCGCCACAAACGCTCCACAGAAGCCGTTGGACAGACGCCGCAATGTCGGGTGACCGGCTGCCGAAATCCGTCCGCATCGCACCTGACCAGCACGGCAATTCAGTGTTTCATACTGGGATGTGAGCCGCCAGGCGCCAGCCACGGGTCAGTTCGGGAAAAACCGGCGGCTGGCGGCTTGCCGCTCACGCCGAGCGCTACGTAGCTTAAAGAACTGAATCGCCGTGACCTGACCCACGGCGGGGGTTGACATATGTTCCCCGGTTTTTTCAAGTTACGAAAGCTGGATCAGGAATTCGGCTTTCGGGGACCTATCCGACTGCGTTTGCGAACGGTCAAAATCTGTGGATTTCGACAAAGAAGTACTCGCAGTTCGCCAAAAAGCGTGTAGAGTCGTTCGAGGCAAATCATTGGGATCTGCGCCACCAACTCACCCAACCAACTCACCTACCTATCCGAGCCTCCCAAGTTCTCTGCACTCGACGCACCCCCGGTGCGTTAGACGTCAAACCCAACCTGCTTTGACCAGTCAAACATACAGAGCTGGTTGACAGATGGCGTATTGAACGAGGTTTCTTAAGCAGTTGGTTAGTGCGAACGATGGCAACAGCGCCCATTTTCTTAAGTGAAACTTTTTGGAGTCTACAGCACATGATCACGGCCGATGCGGAGTGTCCCCGTCTACTTCCGTCCATCCCTGTTCCCGAATACGCATTTTATCCGGCGTCCGGTCTGCCACACCCGATTCGTGACCCGAAAGGTCACAGCTATGGCCGCAAACATGCTCCCGGACAGGGCCCCAAAGCCCTAAATCCCGAATCATGGAAAGATAACCGCAACTATCTTCTTGCTATCGACTTTTTCAACATGGGCTACTACTGGGAGGCTCACGAAGAATGGGAGCGTCTCTGGCGTGTCTCAGGCGCAGACACGACGTCCGGCCGTTTTCTGAAGGGACTCATCAAACTCTCAGCTGCCGGCGTAAAGGTCCGCGAACGAAGCATCCATGGTGTACGTCGACACGCCGCGTCTTCCGGCGAAATGTTTGCCGACGTCGCCGCTGAAGCTGACACCGACAGTTACTGCGGACTGGACTTCACCCGGTTGCAGTTTGCTGCCGACCGAGCTGCTCAACTGGCTTACAAGAAGGAACACCCTCCTGGCGAAGCCGTGCGAGTGTTCCCGTTTCTCCTGAAACCGGAAATGGCTGCACCAACCGGGCCATAATCGGCAGGTGCATAACTCAGACGACACAAGCGGTTCGAGATTTTCTCGAGCCGCTTTTTTTTCGCGCTGACAGGATCTGAATCACATCCGCGTTTTGCCCCCGGCCGCAGGCAAGCCGTGTACGGAGAAGGCGAAGACTCGCCGGATCAGGCCATCGCCGGGCGTTTGAGCGGTGTGTCCATGGCCGGCTCAACGACTCCCATGGCATCGAAGATGTCGCCCACGCCCGGCTTAAATACGTCGCCCACAAGAATGTCGACCATGTTCGACTTGTACTCAGGATGCTCCTTCAAAAACATGCCGAAGCTGAAGTCCTCGGCATAGAAGGCGTACACCAGTTTTCGGAAATTCTCGATGCCTTGTTTGTACAACGGCTGCCATTGGCCCAGTCGTGGCCCCGTCAGGTCGCCACGTTCCAGAGCATCATGAATTGCGTCCGCCGCGAATTCGCCGCCCTTCAAAGCAAGGTAGACTCCACTCGAATATACCGGATCAATGAATCCGAAGGCATCGCCGACTAATAACCAGCCGTGCCCCGCGCCCTCACGTGAGTAGTACGAGAAGTCTTTCGTTGTGAAGAAGTCCGTGCACCGAGTGGCGTTTTCCAGCCGCTTCTGCATGGCAGGACATCGCGACAGTTCGCGATCGTATACGGATTCCACGCTCCCGGTTTCTTTACCGAACATGTAAGCCATGCTGCCCGTGCAGCCAATGCTGACAACGTCATCCTGCAGAGGGATGTACCAGAACCACGATTTCTTACCGGGCGTCTGCATGATCAGTGTGGCACCTTCATCCTTACCGGAGTCGCGATGTGCGCCTTTCCAGTAAGTCCAGATGGTACCCTTTTTCAGCATCGGATCTGCGTCTCGCTGTCCCCGACGACTGCTGATAAATGCCGACTGCCCGGTGGCATCCACCACGATCTTGCAACGAATCTCGCGTTCTGTGCGTCCGCCGTCCTCGCTCAGCAGACGACACTTGACCCCCACAGCCTGATCGTCCTCAAAAAGGACTTCCGTCACATGCGCAGAAGTGTGAGCGACAGTGCCTAGCTCTTTGGCCCGGTCCATCAGCATTTGATCGAACTCACCGCGATCGACCTGCCACGTCACGCTGCTTTCGTGCTGGTTATAGAGTTCAAAGTAAAACGGTGCGGATTCCTTCACGCCGTCGCTGACGAACTGAACGCTGTACTTGCGTGGAAATGCTGACTGCTTCAATCGCTCAATCAGGCCGAGTCGCTTGAGGGGCCAGTAGGTCTCCGGAATCAGGGACTCACCGACGTGAAACCGCGGCAATTGAGCTCGTTCCAGCAACAGCACGCTGTGCCCGTATTCTGCCACCAGCGCTGCAGTCGTCGATCCGGCCGGCCCACCACCGACAACGATCACGTCGTACTGATCCTGAAGGGGCGGCAGGTAGTTGATGGGCGATTCAGGATTGGGCTGGATCATGGGGAAGGAATTCAGGGAAGGAGCTTCAATGGCTGGCGACAACGCAAAGAAACCAAGGCACCTGCAAGTGCATTCGCGGTACGTCCTGCGACGACGTCATCGATGTGGCAATTACATGTTTAAGACAAGGGTGCTGAAATTTCCAATAAGTCCACAGCGGGGGATCCATTGCAGAAGATCGTCGCCATGCGTCCAAACGTACTCTGGCCATCGTTCAGTGGCAGATACCGACTCAACGCCGGCCCCGCCTCAAATTTGACAATCGCACCCAGATCAATATGTCTGAGAATATTATGCTGAATCAGCACGCGTCCCAGAGGAATCGATTCCGATTCGATCTCACGGCGAACAGCGTCTGTAACGAAGTTGAAATTGAATCGAACGATTCCAAACTGCACGATGTCGCTGGTCCCCTGTTTCTTCAACAGTATCTTGCGGCAGTACAGATCGCCTTCAAATCGCGAATCCACGACTTCCACGTCGACCGAGCAATCATGGTAGCTCTCCATCGTAATGGTCATGTGATGCTCATGCACGAGCATGCGATGGTACGGTTCCGGTGTGGCCTCACGGGCAATATGTTCGGCGGACAGATACAGCGGCTGTCCTTCGGGCTCGGGAAACAGCGAACACAGCTGTTCCAGTTCAATTAACGGGTTCACAGGCAGGAGACTCCATCGATCATCTGATTTCAGGTATAGCGAACAGCGCGGTGCTCTTTTTCAAAATATTCGGGCAGAAGGCTGTCGACCTGCAACAGCCCCTTCCGAGTCAGTTTCACATTGTCGCCATCCACGGTCAGATATCCAGCAGCCTGCTGATTTGCAAAGGCGTCTGCAAACTGAGTAAAAATGTCGACTCCGAACTTGCTGCGAAACGTGTCGCCGCTGATGTGTCCTTCTTTCATCTGCAGCACGACTTCGCGAATCAACATCTGATGTTCAGTCGGCCGCAGCGCTCGATTCACCGGCAACTCGCCCCGATTCACGGTTTCAATATAGTCTTCGATACGATCCAGATTCTGATAATGAACACCCTGAAAATGTCCAAATGAAGAAACCCCGGTAGCGATCAGATCACAACCACGCCACACGTTGTCTCGGTAGACAAAGTGATCCGTATCGGGATTCCGAACCAGTTCGTTACCACTGGAAATGCTGTAGCCCGCAGCCACCATCTGGTCCATTGCTTCGCTGACCCAGCGACGTTTGGTGGGCCAGTCTGCGACCGGTGATTTAACGCCCGTTTCTTTCATCTCCTTCGAATACACGGTGTTGAACGGCAGCTCCATCTGGTACACCGTAATATTGTCCGGCTGCATCGCGATGGCCTTGTCGATGCAGGTTTGCCAATTGTCGTCGGTCTCGCCCACCATGCCGGCGATCAGGTCGATATTAACCTGAGGAAATCCGACATCCTGAATCCAGTCGTACGCCTTCAGCACTTCCGGCGATAAATGTGCACGACCGTTTTCTTCCAGAATACGGTCATCAAAGTTCTCGACGCCCAGCGACACTCGCGTAATTCCAATTTCCTTCAGCGTCTTCAGCTTGTCCAGACTCAGCGTGCCGGGTTCGCACTCGAAGGTCACTTCCTTTGCCTTCTCCCACGTGACATGCTGACTCATGCGTTCTCTCAGCGAACGCAGTTGTTTCGAGCTGAGGTAGGACGGAGTGCCACCGCCAAAGTAGACGAACTCCAGTTCACGTCCCTGCACTCCAGACTTGCGACTGATCAATTCAATTTCGCGAATCAAAGCCTGAACGTATTCTTCGATCGCCGCAGCGTTCTGGTTCGTGTAGACGCGGAAGTAACAGAATTTGCAGCGTTTCCGACAGAATGGAATGTGAATGTACAACCCCGCCGTCGTGTCCTGCGTTTGCTGGACGGGCTGATCAAAGGCTTCAAAAGCCTCCGGCACATTTTCTTCTGTCCACAGCGAAAACGGTGGATAGTTGGAGATGAAGTAGCTGCCCACTTCGGTCGCCGTTGTGACGTCAGTTGTTGTCATGGTCTTCGATTATGTTGTTACGTGTTGACGTGACGACGTGACGACGTGACGACGTGTTGACGTGACGACGTGACGACGGAAGCCATCAATAAGTCAGGCTACGCAAAGCACCGTAGTTTACCGTTGTGGTCATCTTCTCCGACAACCATACATTCTTCCCCGATTGCAATGCCAGCCGTGATCGACTTGCCCGCATTAAACTTCCAGACTTCCCGGCCTTCTGCGACGGAAAGTCCATAAATATTGCCATCGCGAGACCCGAAGAAGACCCGGTTATCCACAACGGCGGAGGAACATTCAATTCGGGCCCTGGTCGCGAAAGTCCAGCGTCCTTCCCCTGTATGTCGATCGATGGCATGAAACTTACTGTCGTGGCTGCCGACCAGCACCAGTTCGTCCGTCACACACGCGGACGCATGGTAAGGCATACTTCGATCGCCCTCGTAGCGCCACATAATCTCTCCGGTCTTCCAGTTAACGCCGGCAACGATCCCCGCCTGCGATCCCACGTACAGCATGTCGTCAACAATAGCCGGCGACGCAATCAGGTACGATTCCATGGCGACATCGCGAACTTCGTCGCCACTATTCAGGTCGATAACTCGCAGGTGTTCATCGCACCCGGACACGAAGGTAAAATGATCGGCAATTCCCGGTGAACAATTGATGCGGTCGTTCGTTTCAAACTTCCACTGTTCCTTGCCTTGCTTTGAAAGGCAGTACAAAAACGCATCGTGCGACGCCAGCAGCAGCCTGTCCTGATATACGGCAACACCTCCGGCAATTTCAGCATCGGTCGAATACTTCCACAGCAGCCTGCCTGAGACACGGTCAACCGCGTGAAGTATGCCGTCCTCGTCGCCCACATAGACAGCTTCTTCGGTCACCAGAGGAGCCGCCTTAAAGCCAGGGGCAAACTTTTTTTCGTCGGTGCTGTCAATCGTGCGGTACCGCCATAGTTCTGCGCCGGTTTCTTTGTCGAAGCAGTGAAGATATCCCTGCAACGCAGGAGCGTAGAC
>JBDONA010000504.1:0-1635 GCA_039831575.1 Fuerstiella sp.
CAGGATCGACAACAACAACTTCAGTCTGCAGGGTGTCAGCGGTCTTCCGGCCTCTGTCGTCTATGTTGGTGGTGGGTCGTGGTATGTACCGGACATTCAAGTCGGTGGTGCCGCCCGTGGACTTGTTGAAATTGATGTGCAGGCCACGGAACCACAGGGCCGAATCCAGGCGATCCAGAATCCTGGTGGTGGTGGCGACGTGCAGATCACTTCCCTTGATCATGGTTTAGCATCCGGTGATCGGGTCCGAATCAGCGGTGCGGTGGGCACTCTGATCAGTGGTACTCAGGTCTTTAAGATTACCGTGATCGACAACGACACCTTTTCGCTGGACGGTGCCAATGCAAACGGCACCTACGATACTTCCGGCGGACTGGCCACGTGGACCACAAATGTTATCGAAGGCGCCAGCAACACGGGCGAAATCGTCGTGACTTCCCGCGCACATGCGTTATTCACAGGTGATCAGATTCGAGTCGTCAACGTCAGCCTCGTGGATGACACTGTTCCGGCAGCGGCCAACGGTACATGGACGGTCACTCGCCTGACCGATGATACTTTCTCGCTGCAGGGATCTACGGCGAACGGCGATTACCGCCTGGGAACCGGATATTGGATTCCCCTTGCGGAAGCGACATTTACCGGCGACATCCTTCCACAGGTCGTTTCCGGTAACGCGATCAGTGGAAACGGGGGGGCCGGTTTCTATGTGAATCTGACGACCGGCACGCGGTTCGACGGCGACCTGGTGTTCAATACCGTTTCCGGAAACTCGGCAAAAGGCATTCATATCGTCTCACACAGTTTCGGCCTGGGTACCGAACTGCCTCTGGATCCGAATGATGACAATGCGGTCCCCAGCGTGCAGGACATCAGTTTCAACGTCAACATTGGCACGGCGACCACGGACGGAAACAGGATAGAAAACAACGTTCAAGCGGGAATCGTCGTTGAGACACTGGACTTCGCAACCGGCTCTTTCGAAATCCAGGGCAACCGCATCAATGCCAACATCGACGACAATGATCCCGGCACTCCGTATCAGGGAGACGGTATAGTCGTCCGTCTGGCCAGTGACCTGCGAAATTCCGAAGCGATCGCTTTTCTGTCCGAGTCAATTATCGCTGACAATCAGATTGGCGTCGATGCCCGCGGCAACCAGGGGAACGGGCTGTCATTTTCGCTGACCGACCGGACGAAAATTCACGATCTTGAAATCAACAGCAATTCCTTTTTGAACAGTGGTCTGGACGGATTTCACTTTGTTCGCAGCGAAGATGGCGACCTAAACAAGGTGATTTTTGACGACAATGATGCCACCAACAATGCTGGCGACGGGTTTGATCTGTTCGCTAAAAACACGGTGAAAGACCGCCTTGATTTTACGATTCGCAACAGTCGAATTGACAACAACGGCGAATACGGCATGCGGATCGAAGTCCAGGCAGATGCTCGGATTGACATCGATATCTCGGGCAGTTCGGTACGGAAGAATGGTATTAGCGGCAACGGTTTCAATCCCAATGACGGTGCCGGAGCCACCGGAGCTGCGGGTGGCGTCGGTATTCACGGATTCCAGCAGGTCGACGTTAACTTCACCGCGGTCGAAACCACTTTCTCTGAAAACATTGGTGA
>JBDONA010000562.1:0-1629 GCA_039831575.1 Fuerstiella sp.
GGTCGGGACAGATTGAAGAGTTGTCGGGACTGTTCAGTGGATCGTCACTGACCTCAGGTCGCAATGGAGGGCTCGCATGAGTATCGCTCCTTCTGCATCACAACCATCAGCATCTGTTGCTGCCGATAGTCTCACTTTCCAAAGTGCCGTTGTGGTTGGACGTCAGCGATTGGCTGACTACGCCGAATTGTGTCGACCCAAAATTGCCGTCATGACTATGGTCGCTGTGGCCGTGGGTTTCACGCTGGCGTCGCCGATTGTCTTTGACGGGGCAAAGCTTGTCATCGCGATGCTGGGTGTCGTTCAGCTGGTGGCCGCTTCAAGTATGTTGAACCAGTGTCTGGAACGCCGCACGGATATGCTGATGACGCGTACTCAGTCGCGACCAATTGCCAGCGGCAGGATCTCAATTCCAGAAGCATCGGCCGTGGCTGCCGTGCTGACGTCGGTGGGATTCGGTCTACTCTGGAACATGGTGAACCCGGCTGCCGCGATAGCGACCCTGGCAACTCTGCTGACCTACACGCTGGCGTACACGTTGCTGAAGACAAGAACGTCTTTATGCACGACTGTTGGTGCTATTCCCGGAGCGATGCCACCTGTCATTGGCTGGTTGGCCGCCGGACGTGGACTCGGCATAGAAGCACTGGCATTGTTCGCGGTCTTTTTTGTGTGGCAGTTTCCGCACTTTCTGGCGATCGGCTGGATTCATCGTCGTGACTATCACGGTGCAGGGTTGCGAATGTTGCCGTCGTTCTCGGACAAAGGATTTCTGACCGGGCTGATTGCGGTGGTGTATGCGTCGGCGTTCGTACCGATCAGTGCCTTGCCGGCTTATATTGGAATGTCTGGTGACCTGTATCTGCTTTCGGCCATGATTTTTTCCGTCGCTTATCTGGTGTATTCCATTCGGTTCTTGCTGCATCGCAGCGAAGTGCGAGCTCGCAGTTTGCTGTACAATTCGTTGATTTGTTTGCCCTCGCTGTTAATCGCGTTGGTGTTGGACTTTCTCAGGTTAACAGCATTTGGATAACAGCTCGCCATAGGCGAGGTTCGATTCACGTATGCCGCTCAGGCGGCTTGCTCGGAATTGACGCTCCAAAACTGAAATCGCCGTTTACGATATTCGGCGTGTCGTGTTAGAGCAGTTTACTTACAGTCGTGGCCGATACTGGCTCGTGGGAGTAACGAAACTGCTATTGAAAAGCGTTCTTCGCGGCCACAAGTCAGCGTGAAACGCTGTAGTTAAAAGTTGATTCAAAATTATGTCACACAGTACTCCGCCAACCGGCCTCAAAATGGGCATTCCCATTCCGAATTCAAAACTCGGATTGTGGTTGTTTCTTGGCACGGAAATCATGTTCTTCACGGCGTTCATCGGCGCGTATATTGTGCTGCGGATCGGATCGCCGGGCTGGCCAACGGATCCACACGATACACACATCCTGGTATTCTGGGGCGGCTTCAACACTTTCGTGCTGATCGTGTCCAGTTACTGTGTCGTGGTCGCTCACGAAGCCATGGCGAAGCGAAATTTCGCTCGAGCCCGAAAGTTTCTGACATACACCATGGCGCTGGCATTCGTCTTTCTGGGCGTTAAGTCCTGGGAATACTACGGTAAGATTTCCC
>JBDONA010000849.1:0-6683 GCA_039831575.1 Fuerstiella sp.
CAGAATGACGACTACTTCAGCGAAGATTCTTTCCTGGAATTGTCTCTGGCTCCCGGCGATTATTACATCGGTGTTTCATCGACCGGGAATGATGATTACGACCCGTCGATCGCGGGGACGGGGATCGGTGGAACATCGCAAGGGGCCTATGACCTGCGGGTCAACTTCCGGCCTGATGTGCTGAGTCCGACAAACGCTCTGATCGATCTGGACAACGGAAACGAGGATTCGCAACCGTCAACCGGCGGCAATAACACAGTCTTTGATGGAGACGGAGACGGTGAAGCCGGCGGAGTCTACAACTTTTGGTTCCGTGCTGTTGGTGTCAACGATACTTTGTTCGTTGACAAGGCGACCGTCAGTCACCTGTCCGGGCCAATCACAGCTGGCACACTTGTCATCCCGATTGCTCAAACGAGCACGATTATTCATGGTGACGTGATTGTGATCGGGAACGAAAAACTGTTGGTCGACAGCGTTGAAAGAGCGGCCGGGACGCTGACGGTATTATCGCGCGGTCACATGGCAACAACACCGATCGGTCACGCTGCCGGCGATCTGATTGCTCGAGACGGCGCGACGGGTGCTGCCGACAATCCATTCGGAACGATTGGCGACGCGTTGGCTGCAGCCGTCCCGGGGCAGATTGTCCGCATCGTGGGTAACGACCTTGACGCAAACGGGCATCTTCTGGACGGTGCCGGCGGTCTTGCTGAGGACGATCTGGATTCCAACGATCTGGCCTACCTGCTTGGCAAAGACACATCCAACAATATCCTTGAGGACGGCAGCGAATTGCTGGTTCCGAAAGGCGTCACCGTCATGGTCGACAACGGGGCTATCTTTAAGCTTCGTGAATCTGCAATCGGAGTGGGGACCACGTCATCTCTTGTCGACCGTTCCGGCTCCGCGCTGCAGATTCTGGGCGTGCCCGACAATCAGGTGATCTTCACATCACTGCTGGACGAAACGATTGGTAACGACACAACGTCAACACCGACAGAAGCAAGATCAGGTAACTGGGGCGGCATCTTTTTCCGCAACGATCTGGATCAGTCGCAGGGACGATTTATCTACGAAGACGAAGCAATCTTCCTGAACCACGTCGGCCAGGCGGATATCCGCTTCGGTGGCGGTAACGTGACCGTCGATTCGACGCTGCAACCTGTCGCCCCGATCAATTTGACAGATGCTCAGCCGACCATTGTCTACAACAACATTACCGGCGCTGCAGCTTCAGCGATGTCTGCGAATCCCGACAGCTTTGAGGAATTGACGTTCCACTCAGCGCGGTTTCAGGATGGAGCCACGCCGTTTACCAGTGACTATGGCCGTATCGGTCCGGACTTCGGGTGGAACATCCTGACGGAAAACTCCACGAATGGGTTGTTCATTCGCATCACGACGACGTCGGCAGATCCGATCGAAAAACTCACAGTGCCAGCACGGTTCGATGATGCGGACATTGTTCATGTGATCGCTCAAAACCTGGAGATCCAGGGAACTCCCGGTGGTGCCATTCGCGATACAACAACACCTGATGTTGCTCTGGTGACGGTCGTGACTGAAGCCAATGCTGCCACCGATTCTGTCTGGGCGGACGCCGGAACCTATGACTACATCGTCGTGTTTGTGGACAGCAATGGATTTGAAAGTCCGGCCTCAGTGCGCACAGCGACGGCAACCATCGACGCCGACGGCGACACTTCGGACCAGTCGATCCGCCTTGCCAGACTGCCGATCGCACCGGCGGACTATGTTGGTCGACGTCTGTACCGCAGCCCCGCTGGCGGTGGTGTCACGAGTACATACACCCTGGCCGCAGAACTGGACCGTTCCACAACAGTACACGTCGACAACGGCGAGGATCTGCAGCGTTCATTGAATGCTACCCCTCCCACCGGACGCGACCGAGCGAGGATCGATGCCCGTTTGTCGGTTGACCCGGGAGTTGTGGTCAAACTGGAAAGTGCGAGAATTGAATCAGAAATGGGCGCGCAGTTTATTGCCGAGGGAGTTGCCAACAGAGAGATCATCTTCACGTCGCGTCTGGATGACCGGTACGGAGCCGGGGGCACGTTTGACACCAACGGAGATGGTGACCTTGTGGCACCGTTGCAGACCCTGTTTTCTGATGACTTCACAGCCAGTGTTCTGGACCCCGCCAAATGGGCATTCAGCTTTGAGGCCACTCCTGATGACACGGCGATCAACGAGCCAACGGCACCGCTGAGCGCTCACTTGCCGGGCAGTGCTTTGGGAACACAGCTCGTGTCAACTGTTGTGGATCTCTCAGCGGAGGACCAGGTGGAGCTTGAGTACTCGTATCAGCGAACAGGGGCCGGGGAGTCGCCGGACGCCAACGATGATTTACTGCTCGAGTTTCGTGACGCCTCAGGTGCGTGGATCGAAATAAGTCGTCAGTTAGGCAGCGGTCCTGACATGATCGTTTTTGAAACGGTAATTGAGCCTCTTCCATTGGGCGCCAATCATGACAATTTCGCATTTCGATTCTCGAATCTCTCAGGGGCTGCTACGCTGGCGGAGGATGACTGGTACGTCGACGACGTACGAATCCGTCAAGCTCGTTTGAGTGTCTCACCAGAGCCCGGTAACTGGGGTGGAATCTACATCGGTCATCTTGGTTCCGGCAGTATCGATCACAGCCTGATCACCTTTGGTGGTGGAGAAGTGGCGGTCGAAAGTGACTTTGCGGCCTTCAATGCTCTGGAAATCCATCAGTCGGAAGTCCGTGTGCGGAATTCGGTGTTCGAAGAGAATGCCGCTGGTCGCGGCGGTACCTTGTCGACTGGCGGCTCGGCACCAGAGAATCGTTTTGGCCTGTACCTGAACCAGCCAGGTGCGATCTTTGTGCGAGCGGCACAGCCCGTGATTCTGGACAACGAGTTCCGAAATAACGCAGGCCCTGCCATCAACATCAACGTCAACGCGTTGAACAGTGAACTACTGACCGACCCCGGTCGGTCCACAGGTGTCATCGATCGACAGGCAGCCTACCCAGACAATCAGGGGCCACTGGTTCGTGACAACCGTCTGGGTGGTTTACCAACTTCGGGATCCAACACTCGGCTCGGAATGCTTGTGCGGGGAGAAACGCTGACGACAGAAAGTGTCTGGGACGACACCGACATCACTCACGTGGTGGAGAACTTAATCTACGTTCCGGATCTGCATACGTCCGGCGGTCTGCGTCTGGAAAGCAGCCCCAACGAAAGTCTGGTCATTAAGCTGAAGGGACCGAGTGCAGGTTTCACAGCGGACGGCTATCCACTTGACATCGTGGACCGCATTGGCGGTATGCTGCATGTGGTTGGTCAGCCTGGATTTCCGGTGGTGATGACGTCCATCGCGGACGACAGCGTGGGCGCAGGTCTGGGGCTGGACGGATTGCCATTGCTGGATACGAACAACGACGGAAACAGCAGCGATCCAACCGCGGCAGCAAATCGCTGGGCGGGCGTTTCCATTGAAGAGTATGCCCACGACCGCAACGTTTCGATCTATCTGGAAAGAGAACTGGCCGACGCGACGTTGCCGGAAGTCAACGCCAGCATTTCGTCCGCCGAGACAATTGGCAGCCTGGCGTCCGATGAGTATTCCGGCGATGAAAACGAACGCCTTGGTTTCCAGATCCACGGCACGATCGACTCGTTGGATGATCAGGACATCTACAGCTTCTCAGCCGTGGCCGGTACTCAGGTGTGGCTGGACATCGACCGGACGTCGGTGGGACTGGACACAGTGATTGACCTGGTGAACGCCAATGGCGATCTTCTGGCTCAATCTGACAATTCACCGGAATCCGGTTTTCCGGATATCTATATCCCCCTCGCCAGCACAACGCAGGCCTTTACGCTTGATTATTCGCAGTACAACAGTGACGACCTGTACACGCTGAATGCATTGGATGCCGGGATGAGGGTTGTCCTGCCGGGAGACGTCGGCCAGCGTCAATCCTACTTCGTGAGAGTACGGTCAAGTCAAATTGATTCCAGCGTTGGAGGCGCTCGAACTGCGGTCGAGGATAATATCGGTGCTGGCCTGACGACGGGGGTATATCAGTTGCAGGTGCGACTGCAGGAACTTGATGAATTCGCAGGAACGGCCGTCAACCACGCTGACATCCGCTATGCCACAACCGGCATTCATGTCAGTGGCCACCCAAAACACAGTCCATTGCTGGGCGAGATCGCTGAATACACCACAGCGGACACGACTCCGTTGCCGGCGTTGCTGAATTCCGATCGTGGAGCGATTTCCGTAGCAGGCGACATTAGTCCGGCCGAGGACGATGTTGATTTCTACTCCTTCACTCTCGAGTACGATCCCACAACCATTCCAGCGCACACGACAGCCCACGTGCCGGTGACCTTTGATCTTGATTTTGCGGACGGGTTCACTCGAGCAAACACAACCATCGCAATCTTTGATTCTCAGAGTCGACTGATTCTGATTGGTCGTGACTCCAACATCGCTGATGACCAAACAGGCATCGACAACGGCTCTGCGGCCAGCGACCTGACTCGTGGTTCCAACGGTACACTGGATCCGTTTATCGGTCCGGTCGAACTGCTGACCGGAACAAGCTACACGATGGCAGTGTTCTCAAACGCTCAGGTTCCACAGGCACTGGATCAGTTCTTCGTCTCCAACCCAACACTTAACAACGGTGAGCTGTTGCGGATTGAGCCAATCAATTCTGTGACTCGAGTCACAGAAGAACGATTCGGCCTTACTGACACCTTTACGACTGCCAGTGCGCCGACCACCGATCTGTTTAACGTATTTGAACACCCCTCTCCGTCGATAGGAGCCACGCTCAATTCCTCGCATGTTGTGCCGTTTAACCTTGGCGACGTGAATCTGTTCATCAGCCGTAGTGGCAGTATTGACGGAACCGATAACACATCCGTCTATATGGTGGATCCGTTTACAGGCCAACAGGAAACAGTGCTTGGAGACTTTGGTCCGAGTATCGCCGACATCGCCATGCGTCCGGATGGAGAGCTGTATGCATTCTCAACCGGACCACAAACCGGCAACAGAACAGCGGGAAATGTTGGAAACTATCTGCAGATCAATACCGGCACAGCGAACCTTGACAGCAGCACGGACGACGGCCTGTCAACTTTTGTTGTCACGCCTGGCGGACCTCCGAACACAGCCACTCTTAATCCCAATGGGTACTATTTGTATCAGGCCCTTGCCTACAGCGGAACGGCAGACAGCAGCCTGTATGCGGTTGGAAACCGCCAGGATCGAACGCAGCCCAGCGGCACGACCTTTACTGGAGCTGCCTTTACAACCAACGTGCTGTTCAACTTCACCGCTGGCACTGGTGCGGTCGATGGCGATGGGCCAGACCGCCTTCTGTTGTCCCGGGCAACCAGCGGGGCAGGCACGAGCCAACAGGAGGTCGGCCAAATTGACACCACCGCAGGTGGGGCAAACGGCGGAATCGTACGTTCCGTCGTAGGCTCAGCATTCGTCGGTGGAAATCTGTGGGTGATCACTGACTTAGGAGACCTGTTCACTGTCAGCACAGCAAGCGCCGCCACGACGTTTAGAGGCCGAGTATCCGCGTACAATTCCGGAACGGACACATACGATCCGATCGTCGGCCAGACATTCACAGGCCTGGCACCGGGACCAGACAGCTCTGAAATCGGGGACTATGACGACCTCCTGTTTGCGGTTTCCAGCAGTGGACGGCTGTTCGCGTTCGATACGGATTTAACACTCCCCATTGCCGCATCCACAGCCGGTCAGGCACAACCGATTTTTTCTCAGGGTGCCGTCTTTGTTGATGTGACCACCACCGGCATAATTACCGGCCTGGCGTTTGGGACGCTGGAACGCAATCTGTGGCACGTGACCTCCAATGAGCGGACAGGAGCCGCGGACGATCCGGGACATGGCATTGACGTGGCATTTGATCGCAGCACGATCAATAGCAGGGGAGGCAACAGTCTGTACTTTGGTAATGACAACTCGGATGACAACGGCGTAACAGGCAGAGCAGCTGGTAATAAGAACAACTGGGCAACCGGCGAAGTCAACGACGTCAACTTTCCGGGTGGTGCACACGGAACTGTCATCAGCAATCCGATCAGTCTTGCAAACTACTCAGAGGCCGACAAACCAGCACTGTACTTCAACTATTTTCTGGAAACCGAACCCGACCAAAACTCGAATTTCGCAGACAATCCTGAAACTTTGATGCGGGATTCGTTGCGAGTATTCGTCGCTGGCGACGATGGCCAGTGGCATCTGCTGGTCACAAACAACTCCGAAGCCAGCTCCATACGGCATGACGAATTCGACTGGGGTCCGACTGATACGGCATCGGATAACCTCACCGACCAACCGGGACGGTTGCTCTCCCCATCCAGTGCCGTCAGCCAGCCGTTCCCGGACGTTGTTGAGGCGTTCGACACGGCCAACTGGCGACAGGCGAAGGTTGATCTAAGCAACTACGCGGGGCAGGAAAATCTGCGGCTGCGGTTCGACTTCAGCACAGCAGGTCAAATGGCCCTTGGCAACATTCAGACCACCGGTTCAGAACTGCGTGCCGTGCCGGGCAACGCGATTGCGGACGAAGACATCTTCACGATTTCGCGTGCAGCACCGGCCAAGACGGTCACATTCGAATTCAACCGTGG
>JBDONA010000257.1:0-6672 GCA_039831575.1 Fuerstiella sp.
AACCATTTCAGACAGAAACGGGCTGGCAATCGTATAACTTCGTTTCCCACGAAAAAAGCGTTCGCGGGTTTGAGTCAGGTGCAGTTCGTGCATCGCACGAGTCACGCCCACAAACAGCAACCGGCGTTCCTCCTGAAAGCTGGCCGGATCACCGTTGCGGACCGCTCGTTCGTGAGGAATCAGGCCGGATTCGACGCCGGTGATGTATACGACGGGAAACTCCAGTCCTTTGGCGGCGTGCATCGTCATCAATGTCACGACACCTTTGGAATCATCAACGCTGTCCGCTTCGCTGGTCAATGAGGCCATTTCCAGGAACCCCTGCAACGACGGCGGGTTTTGCGGATCATCGTGCGCGTCCTGGTAAATGCGCGCGGCTCGAACGAGTTCGTAAACGTTGGCTTTGCGGTCCTGGTCAACTTCGTCGTAATCGTCCGCCCACAGCGACAGGTAGTCAATTTCTGCCATCAGTTTTTCTATCAGCTCCGGCACACCCAGCTGCGCGGATCGCTTATGCAACTTGTGAATCAGGTCGACAAAAGCATTCAGCGGCTTGTGGCTGCGGGCCGTCAGTTTTGGAATTTCATCGTTGCGTTCAGCAGCCTGCAGCATGGAAATCCGGTGGTGTTGAGCAAACGCCGTCAGCCGTTCGACGGTCGTTTTGCCAATACCACGTGCAGGGCGATTGATAATGCGTTCCAGGGCAGCGTCGTCAGACGAATTTTCCATCAAACGCAGATAGCCCAGCAGATCACGTACTTCCGCTCGTTCGTAGAAAGAAAACCCGGCTGCCACCTGGAACGGGATGCCATGCCGCGACAAGGCCGTTTCCACCGACGCGGACAGCGCGTTGACGCGGTAGAAGACCGCAAAGTCTGAGTATTTTCGGGCCCCCGACTGCACGGCGGCCACGATGTCCAGAGCAATACCGTTGGCTTCCGCTTCTGAATCGGCAAACACTCTCAGTTTGACGGACTCGCCCATTTCGTTGTCGGTGGTCAGAGCGTTTCGGTGTCGGCGAGGATTGAAGGAAATCAGCTGGTCGGCGCAGCGGACGATTGACGCAGTGCTGCGAAAGTTCTGGTCGAGAGAAACGATTTTCGTATCACCGAAGTCCCGTTCGAACTGCAGAATATTTTCCGGCCGAGCTCCCCGCCAGCCGTAGATTGACTGATCAGGATCGCCCGTTGCGCAGATGTTCGGAAACTGCTGCGACAACGCTCGCACAATACGGTATTGAGCCAGGTTGGTGTCCTGATACTCATCCACCAGCACAAAACGAAACTGTGTGTCCAGAATCTCCCGCAGCTCAGTACTGTCGGTGAGCAGATCCACGACATGCAGCAGCAGTGCATCAAAATCGACAGCGTTCTGATGCAGCAGTCGCTGTTCGTATTCCGGAAAGACTTCATAGACGACGGCATCCAGCGGATCACCAATGCGCTCTTCATAACGCCGGCGGAACACTTCTGCCGTCACCAGGTCGTTCCGTGCTTTGCTGATACGGTTCAGGACTCGCCGTGGCTCATGCATCACGGGGTCAAAACCGATCTGCTTCATGATCTTGCGGACAAGCTGCGACTGGTCCGACGAATCCAGTATCGTGAAGTTGTCCTTCAGACCCACGTGATCCGGGTACACTCGCAGCAATCGAGAACAGAACCGATGGAACGTGCTGACCTGAACTCGGGTGCCACCCAGCAAACGCTCAACGCGTTCCCCCATCTCCCGGGCGGCTTTGTTCGTGAACGTCAAAGCCAGTATCTCATCCGGACGCACGCCGCGTTGCAGCAGTCTGGCGATTCGGTGCGTAATGACCCTTGTCTTACCGGACCCTGGTCCGGCCAGAACCATTAACGGCCCTTCGAAATGGTCAACAGCGGTCTGCTGAGGCTCAGTGAGATTCGCAGGCATAAGTGATCATCCGTGACAGACTGATTCGAGCGGAGAAATATACCCGGAACCAATGCCACTTGGCAGCGAACGGTCGCCAAACATCGGAAAAACGCACCGTCCCGCTGCGCCACGACCAGGGCAGGCGGAACGTCAGCATCGTGTGCAGGCCCGTCAGCGGCAGGCCGGTCGACCGACGAATGTGGCCGATTCTCCAGGACGCGTTGTGAGGTCAACGACCACCGCCCACCGCTTTGAATGCCGCCGATGTTGACATTCTGGTCCCGGCTGACGGGTCTGCCTGCGACGTGGCGTTTCCCCACGAAGGGTTGTTTCAACCGGGTCAACGATTCGTGCGGGCGACGGAAACGCGTGCTTCTGCCAGCAATTGACAAGCACTCTGATCAAAACGTAAACCGCACTTAACACCGTCAAACGTGGCCAGGTTCGATTCGCTCAATCCCGTCATTTTATTGATGCTTCAAGTCATACGACTCATACAATCGCTACAGTCGTTGCAATCGTTACAGTCGTTACAACCGGACTCAGAGTCTTCCGACAGAAGGCCTGCTCGGTGTTCCTTTGAATGGGAGATTGAAAGATGAACCTGTTATCAAAACTCTGGCAGGACGAAGCGGGATTACTTCTTTCCGCTGAAGCCGCCCTCGTTGGCACTGTTGCCGTCGTTGGAATTTCGTCGGGGCTGAGCGTCGTTGCGACGTCGGTCAACGAAGAACTGAAGGACGTGGGGTATGCGATTCGCAGCCTTGATCAGAGCTACCAGATTCCAGCTCAGAAAAGCTGCACGGGAGCGATGACCGCTGGCTCAGTGTTTACACAGACCCCGATCGAAGAGTCGCCTGCCGAAGCTGAAGAGGAAGTTCAAACGGACGAACAAGAGGGTGCCCCCGGGACCCCGCAGGCGGAACGAATGAAGCGTCAAATTCAGCAGCAACAGAAAGTCCGGGATTCTGCTCCGCCCCAGCAGACACCTCGCAAGATCTGAGGGCCCAAAGAGGGTCGGGAGTCTTTTTCGGAATTATGACGATAACTTCCGGCCAGGCTTCGCCCGAAAAAGACTCCCGCCCCTTGCGTTGACGCATGGCCGACCACGTGTCTGCCTGTCGGTCAATCGGCTCTAGATGGTCGGTGGGGCTACGGAGGCGATGAACTTCCAACCGGTCAGAAACCAATCCTTCCCATTCTTATCGCTCCAACACAATTCGCACTTCAGATGAACCGGCAATTGAGACGTCGAATGAATCTTCAGCACAGCCATCGCGCCAATTTTCAGATCCAGACTTGTGATAATCCCGATGCCCAGCTTTGACATATCTTTGGCAAACGCCAGAACGCCAGGCTCCCTTTGAACGTAAATGTGTACGGTCCCTGAAACCCTATGGGTTCAGCAAGACCAGCCTCTTCGAATGCTCTTCCACCTGTTGTTTGTAGAACCACGCCGGCTTCAGTTTTTTCCCGGAATACAGTTTGGCCTGATCGAAGAAATGCGACGAATTGCGACGGCCACTCGCACCGAAGGGCATTACGCTGTTCGTTCGAATGCGATCACCAAATTCAACGATCGCCATGTACGACGCTCCCACGACCGCAAAACGCTGCGGACGGACGACGGGGATTTCGGGAGAAGAATAGATCGTGAAGATAATTCCCAATGGACCGGGAGCACCGGGGCACGGCAGGTTTTCGAAGAACGGATTCAGGCCCACTCCCGCATGCTGTACATCAGGTTGGTCGGCAGCTCGCTGAAGCCGGTGAGCCTTTCCCCATGGATATTTCCACGTACCATGCAGCCCGGTGAGCTTGTCCGCCGCAGCCTTCAATGCCAAAAACCATGTCAGACGGTCGGCGGAATACTTTGTCTTGAGCGTTTCTGCGGGGTAACCGAAACCGTACAGCTGCTCGTACCACGCGACCGTCAAAGTTGTCTGAGTAGAGTCATTTGTCGAACGGAAATCCCAGTCCTGGAGGTGGGCCCAGTACGGTGCGATTTCTGATGCGAGTTGTTGACGTGTCGTCTTGAGTCTCTCGAAGTCGGTCGCCAGTTTGGGGATCTCGGTCATCGCCCAATACATCCGAGTGTCATACGACAATTCCTGCCACTGTTCGAAGGTTACGTCCGTAGCATCTTTCAGAATCAGCCGTGACATTTTCGATCGACGCATATCGACGTCGGCATCTTCAATCATGTACTGCGGGAAGTCCTGCGGCCGGGGATTGTCCGAAACAATGTCGGTGGTGGTGAATGGCGTCGAGTTGCAGCTTTGGACATATCCGGACTTTGGATTCAAGACCTGCGGTAATTCGTCGAAGGAATGAAATCCCTGCCATTCCGTTTCGGGGTTACCGCCGTCAACAGGCCGCTGCCAGTCAAACTTGGGGTCGCGACGGGGAATCGTGCCGTTGTAAGCGTAGAAAATATTGCCGGCATCATCTGCGTAGACCACATTAAACATAGGAATCGCGCAGTAGCTGACGGCCGCTCGCCACTCACGAAAGTCGCTGGCAAGAACCATGCCCCATGCCTGATTCATTCGATTGACATTAAACAGCCCAGCCACCTGCACGGCCAGAAAAGTATTGGCATTTTCACGGCGAACAATTGGACCATGATGCGTTTTGCGAAACGTCACCGTCTGATCAATAAGTTCTCCACCCCGCTTCACCTTCAGAGACTCTTCCCACTGCGTCGCCGTGCGATGCCCGCCGTCATAACGGTACTTTAGTGGGTCCGTTGGCATGTCAAACGTGACGCGCCAGACGTCTGCGATATCGGGCTCGTTCACGGTGTAGGTCCACCCGAGATGTTCGTTGTGACCAATGGTGGGAAATGGATTTCCGAAGAAGCAGGCCCCGGTAAAGTGGAGCCCTTCGTCGCTGCGGATATGAGCTTCGTAAAACTGTCCCATGCCGTACCATGGCTGATGCGGATTCACAAACAGCATCGTGGCACCGGATTCTGTCTTGCTGCCGGAGATCGCCCAGGCGTTGGAACCCACCGCTGCCTGTATAGCTTCGTCGAATCCCGTCGCCGGTCGCGCAGGAACATCCCACGAATGAAAGGAATCGCTGCCGAGGACGGAACTGGGCATCCCGACGTCCCGGACAGAATCAAACGTTGCATCGCTCTCTGAGTAATCGCGACTTTCTGCAACCGCCTCAATTCTGTCCGAAAGCACTGCAACTTCACCCGCCCTGCGGTTTCTGGGTTTACCAACGTGAGACTGTCGGTAGATAAAGTCCAGAATCATGTGACGATCCATCGCAACCGCAAACCACGGTTCGAAATGGTCAATCAACCTGGGTTTTTCCTCGGGATGAGTTTCCAGGTACCGATTGACACCAGCGGCGAAAGCAGACGCCATTGCCTGATGGTTCAATGACAGCTGCAAGAAGTCTTCGCGCGATCGGCGAACAATTTCGAAGCTGCGGTTCAGAATGTCTGAACGTATGCCTTCCTCGCCCACGACTTCGGAATAACGACCGAGCGAACGAATGCAGGTGTCTTCCAGCTGCCAGAAATAGTCTTCGGCCTGAGCATACCCCATGCCAAAGAATGCGTCGGCGTGAGTCCTGCCATGGATGTGTGGCACACCCCATTCGTCGCGGTCGATGCTGACCGCCGCCGGACGCTGTTCGTCGGCGACTGTGGAAGCGACACCGCCAAACAGCACGCTGACAAGCAGACAACTAAAGACAAGTTTATTCATTGACCGCGTAACCACAGTTTGTCGAAAAAAAGATGATCCTCTTGTCCATTTCTTAACGGCGACCAACGGGAAGGTGCCAATTGATCCCGAGTGGCAGCTCAGGTACGCCGAAAACGACCGCCTGTTTTGAGACGAAGGACCGTGACACCACGTGTGAATGAAAAGAGAACTCGGACACAAAACGCACATCGGCTGCGACGTCGTAACGTTTAAGAATCCGTTTGTCGAGTGATCGCCATTCGTTCGCGGAGGGCTGAATCAGACGGATCAGCCGCCACCTGGGGTGCCTGGCCAGCCACTGCAAGTGAGACGTCGTTGCTTCGGTCGTCCTGAACCCTGTCCAATCAATTCCACTTCATTCAACAAGGCCACAAGCAACGACGAAGCCACTGGCAAAAGGAATAGCAGGCGGACACTGGCTGCGAGCGCTCCCGCCGCTTATGATCTACAGCCTGAAGCGGACCCTGTTCGGCCATGTGCGCGACGACCGAAGTCTGAGGCAGGAAATATTTTCTGCCCCGACGGAATGTGCGCACACACGTTCGGAAGAGTGCTCCGTCCACGTCGTAATTTCACGGCACAGACATTCTTATTGCAGACCATCTCAGCACAGCTGATTGTTCACCCCTGGAAGTCCTTCATGGCACATATTCGAATTCAGGCTCTTGTTGTTTCTCTCCTGACCCTGATCATTCCGGGGACTCAACAACTAGTTGTGGCCGACGACTCGCCACCGAACATCGTGATGATCATCAGCGATGATCAGACATGGACTGACTACGGCTTCATGGATCACCCCGATATCCAGACGCCACATCTGGATCGACTGGCGTCGCGGAGTGCATTGTTTCGCAGAGGTTACGTGCCAGTGGCACTGTGTCGTCCTTCTTTGGCGACGATGATCACCGGACTGTACCCGCATCAGCACGGCATCACAGGCAACGACCCGTCACCGGATCCGTCAATCGGCCCCGCAGAGTACGCAAAATTGCGAGCTCGCCTGATCGCAAAACTGGATCGCTTCGACACCGTTCCGGAACTGCTGGCAAAG
>JBDONA010000618.1:0-1618 GCA_039831575.1 Fuerstiella sp.
CCACTGCTTCGTGCAAAAAGCACTCGGCCGAACGACGGCCTTCCATTGGCGAAGATTTTACGCAATCACTTGGGAAGAGATCCTGATTTCCTGGCCGGGTATCCCCAACGTCGCTGCAGGGAAATGTTGCTGACCAAAGTAAGGTGGTCGTCGGCAGACGCCAGTTTCGCTGTTCCTCTGACCGAACACCTTCACCCGTGCGACTTCCGTGACAGGCTGATGCGTTTTCTGTGTTCGTCGATTTCCAGCACGGTCACTTTTACGATGTCACCAACGCTGACTTCCTGAGACGGGTCCTGAACAAAGTGGTCGGCCAGCTGCGATATGTGAACCAGACCGTCCTGATGCACACCAATATCGACGAACGCACCGAAATGAGTAACGTTGGTGACCACTCCTTCCAGCCGCATCCCTGCCGCCAGATCGCTGACCTTATTGATGCCTTCGGCGAACGTGGCCACTTTAAATTCGTCCCGCGGGTCTCGACCAGGTGACCTAAGTTCCGCGACGATGTCAGCCACTGTGAATTCTCCGACACTGTCGTTCACGAAGTTCTGTGGACTAAGTTGTGAAACCAAAATCGCGTTGCCGACCAGATCGTCAACGGTCACATTCAGATGCCGCGCCATCTTTTTTACAACGGTGTAGCTTTCCGGATGGACGGCCGAATTATCAAGCGGCTCGTCACCGTTGCGAATTCGCAGAAATCCGGCTGCCTGCTGAAAGGCCTTGCTGCCCAGTTTGGGGACGTCCAGCAGTTGTTTTCGTTTCGTAAACGCCCCATTGCAATTGCGATGTTCGACGATTCGTTTCGCCAGTGTTGGCCCAATGCCGGCGACGTAGGACAACAGGGCCGAACTGGCCATATTAACGTCGACACCGACACAATTTACACACGATTCCACGACGTGGTCCAGCGCCTTCTTCAGCTGAGGCTGATTGACGTCGTGCTGATACTGCCCGACGCCGATGGCCTTGGGATCGATTTTGACCAGTTCCGCCAACGGGTCCTGCAATCGGTGAGCAATGCTGATTGCCCCGCGAACGGTGACATCCAGTTCCGGATATTCGCTGATTGCCAGTTCACTGGCCGAGTACACCGAGGCGCCCGCTTCGCTGACGACGACCTTTGTTACCTGCAGGTCGTGGCTGGCCAGCAGATCAGCGACAAACGCATCCGTCTCTCGTGAGGCTGTGCCGTTCCCGATCGCAATCAGTCCCACGTCATATTTCTGAATGAGGTCCAGCAGAATGCGGTTGGCGCCGGCGGTATCGTTGCGAGGCGCAGTCGGAAAAATTGTCGCGTTATCCAGAAACTGCCCTGTTCCGTCGATGACGGCGACTTTGCAACCGGTGCGGAAGCCCGGGTCCAGGCCGATCGTCACCAGCGGCCCGGCTGGTGCCGCCATCAATAGTTCTCGCATGTTCTTTGCGAAGACGGAAATCGCATCTTCTTCTGCCTTGGTCTTCAGTTGCTGCATCAGTGTCGAATCTGCGGCGGGCTGCAGCAGTCGTCGATAGCAATCTTTGATAGTCGCCCTAATGGCGTCTGCCAGTTCAAACGAAGGATTTTTCAGCAGTCGTTGCTCCAGCCGTGGCATCACGTAGTCTTCGTCCG
>JBDONA010000915.1:0-1612 GCA_039831575.1 Fuerstiella sp.
TCAGCATATTGCTGCCTGGAGATTCGGACCGATCGAGTGTTCTCGTTTGTTGTGACCGCAGACTTCATCGTCACATGCAGACACGATTCGGACGGCCAGAACAAGGCATTCGCGGCCGTCGACATCTTCAGGTCATTCCACGTTGGAGTCTGCAGGAAGAACCCCTTGTCTCCCCAGCCAATCGCCACATGAGTTGCCGATCGTGTTTCGCCGGAAAAACACTCCGCAGGAAAATGGTCTCGCCAGTTCACAACGCTGGTCTCGATCGGCAGCACGACATCGGCGTGGACCGGGTTGGACGTCACCAGAATCACGATGCTGTCCTGACCCGCTGCAAAATCGTTGTTGACCGGGATCAATCCCACCAACACCACCAGAAAATAGAATGCGACAACAAGCGAAATGCCCAGGGCGCATCGCTTCAGCAAGGCCAGCATTCGTCGTGGAATCGATTTTCCTGCCGCACGCACCGGGGCGACGGAAGTGTCTTGGTCCATTGCATTATGTCTCCCACTGATTGATTCATTCAGTAGGCTCCACACGGTCCTGGTTCAATCAATCTGCTGATTACCCGCATTCAGGAACAGAAATGAACCCAGTTTCGAACTTGTCAGCACGTCAACTCGACCATCGTTATTGACGTCCTGAGCTGCGATCTGCACGCCGACGCCGGAATTGTCGTCGATCAAATGAGGGACGTATTTTACTGAGCCATCGGCACTTCGCTGCAATTGGAACCAATACACGACCGGGTCGGCGCTCGGTTCGATGTCGCCCTTCGGACCGTGAGCCCAGCGGCGTTTGCCGGTGATGATGTCCAGCAGTCCGTCACCGTCGATATCCGCCAGCGCCAGCGCGTGGGGCTGAGTAAACGCGACTTTGTAGGTCGCTAGCTGTTCACGATTGCCCATGATCAAATGTTCGCGAAATTTACTCTCACCATCGACCGGCTCGTTTTCATACCAGGCCAACCCCCATTCGTGGGCGTGAACCGCAGAAATCACGTCCTGATCGCCATCCGCATCAACGTCATACGCAAACATCTGGGCACCACCTCGTTCCTGACTGAAACGCAGTCGGTGGAACGTCCAGGGTGAGTTCGCTGAGGAAGGGGCTGCAGACGTGCTGTCTGTGGCGTTCGCCGAAGTGCCTGGCTGTTCATACCAGCCGTCGTTGATGATCAGGTCCAGTCGGCCATCGCTGTTGACATCACCGACGCCTTCGCCGTGATAGAATTGGGGCCAGTCTTCGTCTTCACCGACCGGTGTGAACGCCCATGGCTGTGCAGGTTTCTTGGGATTCGGCTGAATATAGCCCCAGCATCCATTCCAGTGACAAATCAATTGAGGAATGCCATCACCATTCAGATCGGCCAGAGTCGGCGATTCACCGCGCACGCGTTCAAAGGCAAAGTGGCTTTTCCATAGTTCACTGGAATCGCCCGGGTTTTCGTACCACATGGCCGGATGCTTGTGGACTCGGCCTAGCACCAGAATGTCCGGTCGTCCATCACCGCTGAAGTCGTGGACAAAACTGAACATGCTGTTGCTGGGACTTTCTTCCAGCGGCTGCAGCACGGGTTCGTAAAACGCGTGAGCTTGTTTGAACTCCG
>JBDONA010000284.1:0-6598 GCA_039831575.1 Fuerstiella sp.
GGAAGACCATTTGTTAAATCTGATGGATCCGGGCAACCCGGTGATGTCAGGAGTCGTGCAGAACCAGGATGCCTATATGAAGGGCAAGATCGCCCAACGCGGGTATTACGACCTCGTTGAGCCGGCTTTGCAGGATGCCTTTGATGAGTTCTACCGCCAGACAGGTCGCAAATACGGTTTCATCGACGCATACCGATGCGAAGACGCCGAGTACATCGTCGTTGGCATCGGCAGCTACATGGAAACCGCACAAACAACCGTTGACTACCTGCGCGACGAAATGGGCATCGCCGCCGGTTGTCTCAATATTCACTGCTTCCGCCCGTTCCCGTCGCTGCAGATTGTCGATGCGCTGAATGACTGCGCGGCGATCACTGTGATTGAGCGGATGGATGATCCGCTGTCCACCACCGGCAATCATTTGACACGGGAGATCAAAGCGGCGTTCTGCGACGCGGCCAACGGTCAGGGAGGAATGGAACGCATCAGACAAATCCCGCGAATCTATCACGGCGCTGCGGGACTCGGTAGCCGCGATGTTCGTCCTGGCGACATCATTGCCGCATTCACGAATATGATCGAAGACGGTCAGGACTTCTTCTGTATCGGAGTTTCGCATCCGCTGGCGCTGCAACCGGACGTCGATCCCGATTTGCGGCCCCAGGGTGCGTTTTCCATGCGCGGACATTCGGTGGGAGGTTTTGGCTCAGTCACCACCAACAAAGTCATCGCCACCATCAGCGGACAGGTGTTCGGCAAGGACGTTCAGGCGTACCCCAAATACGGGTCAGAAAAAAAGGGCCTGCCAACCACGTACTATCTGACCATTGCCGATTCGCATATTTACTCGCACGCGGAACTCGAAAACGTCGATCTTGTCGTGCTGAATGACACCACGGCACTGTTAAGCGGTAATCCATTGAAGGGCATGGACGACGGCGGAGCGATCTTCATGCAGAGTCCGTTTGCCGAGCCTGCAGAGGTGTGGCAGCGGATTCCGGCGCACCACAAACAGACCATTCGGGAAAACAAACTTCGCGTCTATTTCACGGATATGGTCAAAATCGCCAGAGAAGTGGCGTCGGTGGCGGACCTGGAAATGCGCATGCAGGGCATCGTCCTGTTGGGAGGATTCCTCAAGCTGACGCCGTATGCCGAGCAGAGCGAAATGTCTGAACAGGAAGTCTACGAAGGAGTCGAAAAGGCGCTGCGAAAGTACTTTGGCAAACGTGGCGAACAGGTCGTCCAGGACAACCTGACCTGCGTAAAACGCGGCTACAGCGAAATGCAGGAGATCCCCGTCGAGATCATCGGCAATGGAAACGGCAAGGCAGAAAGTTAAGTGTCGTTCCCACGGGAAGCACGTGACAAACCTGTTCTACCGTAAATCCCGAGACCAAACGGCCTTCAATTGTAACCAGCAACCAGCGAGGGAATCATGGCAACCGTCGAATCAACAGACTCAATGAACGAGGCAAGTGAACGCGATCCCTTCAACAACAATTCGTACGGCACGCTCACAGATGCGCCCTACAAGGAGGCCTTGCTGCCCATTCTGGACGTGGCCGATTTCAACGACAGGGTCATTCGCAGTTACGAAGCCGGTTCGGGCCCCAAAAATCTGCCGGCCGACATGGAAATCGCGCGATCCATCGTTCCGGCCGGGACCGCCACGCTGCGCGATTTCAGCTATATCGCGCCAGAGATTCCCGAGTATATCACTGACAAGTGCACAGGCTGCATGGACTGCGTGACGCAGTGTCCGGATACAGCGATCCTGGGCAAGGTGCTGGCAGAGTCAGACTTCCAGACGAAACTGCAAAACATCGACGACGACAAGGACCGCGCGATGTTCGAGGCCCAGTGGTCGAAGACTCGTAAGTACTACGACGGTCCGATAAAGAAGGGCAAGGAAGGCGGCCGGTTTGGGATCATTATCGATCCCAGCAAGTGCAAGGGCTGCGCCGAGTGTGTGACTGTCTGCGACGACCTGGCGCTGAAGATGATTCCCAAGACGGAAGAGACGATGGAGTCAATCCGCAAGAGTCACCGGTTCTTCAAGGAGTTTGGTCCCACGGATGAGCGGTACGTCAACGACAACCTGCTGATCGACATGATGCTCAAAGAGCGGACTCATGTTTATGTCGGCGGAGCGGGATCGTGTGCAGGCTGTGGAGAAGGGACCGCACTCCGCATGATGTGCGCGGCGACAGGAGCCAAATACGGCGACCAGTGGGGCATCATCGCGGCCACTGGTTGCAACACCGTTTATACTTCGACTTATCCATACAATCCTTATCTTGTCCCATGGACGAATTCGCTGTTTGAAAATGCTCCGGCCGATGCGATGGGCGTGCGCTCGCGCTGGGATCAGAAGGGCTGGGCGGACAAACCACTGTGGTGTATCGGCGGCGACGGAGCAATGTTCGATATCGGCTTTCAGTCACTGTCGCGGTTGCTGGCGACCGGCATGAACATCAAAGTCTTCGTGCTGGATACGCAGGTCTATTCGAACACCGGTGGGCAGGCGTCGACGGCCACGTATACCGGCCAGAACACCAAGATGAGCGTGCATGGTAAGGAGATCGGAGGCAAGCAGGAGCGCCGCAAGGAAATTGCTCAGATCTGTATGATGCATCCCCGAACCTACGTCGCTCAGACAACCTGTGCTCACACCAATCACTTTTACAAGTCCGTCATTGGTGCTCTGGAATTTGATGGCCCGGCCGTCATCAACTGTTACACAACGTGCCAGCCGGAACACGGCGTCGCGGACAACATGGCCTTCGACCAGGCGAGACTGGCGGTCGACACCCGCGCGTTCCCGCTGCTGATCCACGACCCTCGCAAAGGCGACACCATCAAATCGCGTCTGTCGCTGCAGGGTAATCCGTCCGTGAAGGAGGACTGGTGGAGGAATCCGAAGACGCAGGAAACTGTTGACTTTATCGACTTCTGCCGCAGCGAGGGCCGCTTTTCGAAACACTTCGACAGTGACGGCCACGAGTCCGAAGTTCTCAGGACAGCAAGGCAGGACCGGCTTGAAAACTGGCATCAGTTGCAGGAACTGGCCGGCATCATCTGATCCGCTCCGCGGTTTTCCTGTGACTAAACGTAGCTTGCTAATCTAAGTCCCGAAGATTCTGCCCAGCGCCGAATGATGCGTTTCTCCTTCTCGTTAGCAATTCGATTTCCCTTGCCCCGCACCTGGCAGATCAACTGAACGCCTCGACGGACCTCGATCGTCAACACCTTCGAACGGCCGTCCAGCGATTCGACTTCCATGGTCCAGATCGAACATTGGCCTCGGGCACATGAGGAAGCGTAGGAGGCAACACAGTGCTTCATTTGCCGCCCCTCGGTCATGAGTGCCTTGCTGCTAAGCAATTCCCGAATCGTCCAGATCTTCAGATTGTCGCCTCGCTCTGATCCTTCGACAAACTCAAACTCTTCAAGGCCGTGGGGGGTCCACTGTCGGACCTCGTGGCGGTTGTCATTCACCAGTGAACGATGCCATTCGTTGACACGGCGAAGCAACGCTTCAGGGGTTCGCCCATTCATTGTCAAATCGGGTTGAGCCGGTCGAAATTCCTCTCGTCGATCGGGGCCAACATAGAGGATCTCCGCTACGAATCGCTGGTGATACAGGTAGTCGATGATTGGGCCAACGTGTGCTCGGTCCAGCATCGGGTGGGCGACGAACCATCGAATCACAGAGGACCAGAACGCTTCGTTCTCAAAGATTTCTGTCAGTCTGGTCCCGAAAATGGCTCGTGCGAGTCGTTCGTTACCACCCAGACTCAAGACCTGCCCCCAACGCAAGGCTTGCTCGATCGTTGCATTGTTTGGAGCCTGCATGAAGTTGTGCGCCATCTTCCTGGTCAGGGTGATGGGCAGTTGGCAGTTGCGAATGTTCCGGCCTCGTCCAACGTGCAGATACCATTTCCGCCTTTCAGCAGCGGACTCTGTTCGGCCTGAAAACCAAACGGAATCGAAGAACGACGGCACTTCGTACTTTACGAACAGGTGTCGCAGCAGAGAGGCAAACTGCCGACCGGCGTTGTGTGAACGAGGCATCCATTCACTGATGGGACGTAGCCAGGCTGGCGAGTGGGCGGCAATCAGTGCCAGCGCCTCGATATAAGTGTTGCCGGGCAATTCACCACGTTGCTCAATCACTGATGAACCGTCGAACAGCTTTGCTCGGCATTCGTGCAGTCGTGTGAGAAGCTTGTGAAGTGATTGCCGATCTACCTGACGTTCATTCTTCGACTGACCACCGGGACGGAGAGCCTGGCAGAGTCGCTTCAGATAAGGGAACGCGACGTCATCTTCTTTCAAGCGTCCTGAGCAAACGTCCAGCAGTACTTCGTTCAACTTGCGTTTTTCACGCTTCAATTGCCCGAGTCGCCCTTTGGCGACGGCTTCTTTTGCGTGAAACCGTTCCCGACAGCGCTGCTTCCAATGCTTGTGCAGCCTGCGACCGAATCCGTTTCGATCGCACCACAGCTGATATTCGTCTACGGAGTCCAGTTTGAGACTCTTCATGTGATCCAGCAGGTCACGATCCGGTTGTTCTGATTCAAGTGATGATTTGTTTCGGCGCATCTGTCTTGCCCACTGCAGGTTGTTCCATGGTGTATTCGATTCTGTTGATGGAAATCTGATTGTTAGTCATCGCGTTTTTTCTGTTCCGGGTGTTTGTCGTATATGTGCGTTGGTGATATCCGACACAGGAGGGGGGAGCCTGGTTCACCGGTTGTCGACACGGCATCTGAAAAATTGAGTTTTTCCTGAGCGGCCCATCGGCGGAGCATCGTTTCGGCGATATCACCGGGAGGATCGTTTCTTCGCTCTTTTGCCTGTCAGATGATTCCGGTCTGCGGCAGAGCTTCGCTGGTCAGCGCCCGTTTCCGCGGGGCGCTTTGGAATCGTCTGTTGCTCAGTGGTTTTAATGCGTTTGTCTGAGTTTGGTGGTACAATCGGCTGATACGAGATTCCGTCTGACAATTTGGAGAGCTGCGATGAGTCGCGAAGAATTGCGCAACACACTTGACAGTTTGCATGAAACACTCAGCGAAACATCCGACGTTGATGACGAAACCCGTGAGCTTTTAGCGAGCGTTACTGCAGACATTCAACGTCTCCTGGTCGATGACGGGTCGGTGGTTGAACCGGACGATTCGCTGGCCGAGCGAATCGCTGACATCAGTCGCGACTTTGACGCGCACCATCCGATCCTCGGCGGACTGCTGAACCGCCTCAGCGACGGACTTGCGAATCTGGGGATCTAGACTGCCACGCCGAATAGGTAGACAGTGAATGTATTCCAGCGGTGGGTCGTTCCTGGAGTTTTCTTTTCCGTAACCATTCTGTGATCCGTTTTGTGTCACCACGGCGCACATCGGGCGGATTTCCTTTCATGGGGATCCCTTCTGGAGTTTGCTTGCTGTTCCAGGCAACGAACTCAAAGATGCGGATTCTGTTTTTTTTCTGGCCCACACCGTTCATGCCCACGTCGCCATACAAATTCAATGTCACAACGGATCCCACGCGCGTCCGCTGGGAATTCACGACGCTTGCCACAATGTATGTCTGTTACGCCGCCTTCATGCTCTGTCGGAACACCGTCGTGGCGGCCGGTCCGGCAATGGTTCAGGATCCTTCACTGGGGCTCGACATCGAGAAGTTTGGACGGCTGATGAGTTGGGCATCCGTGGGAGCGATCGTTGGGAAGCTGGTGACTGGTGTCGGCGCGGACCGCATCGGAGGCAGGAGACTGCTGCTGTTGACCCTGTTGCTGACGGCGGCCTCCACCGCCGCCTTTGGGCTTGTATCTTCCATCTTTTTCTTCGGCGGCCTGAACTTTGCGGGGCAGTTCTTCAAGGCTGGCGGCTGGCCGGCAATGGCCAAGATCATCGGTAAGTGGTACAGCAGCGACAAACATGGCCGCGTGTGGAGTATCATCGCGACCAGTTCTCGGGTCGGGACCATCGCGGCAGGAATCGTGCTTGGGGCATTGCTGACCTGGCTCCCCTGGCGCGGCGTCTTCATTGTGTCAGGCGTCGTGGCCACTGCGATGGTCTTCGTCGGTTATGTCTGGCTGAAGGATCGTCCCGAGGACGTGGGGATATCTCCTCTCGTCAACGAAGACTCACCGACTGCGGCGGAGCCGCATTTTTTGGACGGTACGACTCTGCTCCAGGCCTGTCTGGTCTTCGTTCTCAGCGCCCGAGTCTGGCTGATTTGCCTTGGGCTGGCCTTTCTGACCGCCTTAATGGACTTCTTCAACTTTGTTCCCTTTTACCTGAGCGAGACGGTCGGGATTGCGCCAGGGCAGGCGGCAATGGCGGGGAGTGCCTTCCCGACGGGAATGTTTGTCGCCCTGATCGCCTGCGGGATCTTCTATGACCGGTTTTCCAAGCGTCAGTTGGTCTGGGCGATCGGCGGTCTGCTGTGTTTGAGCTGCAGCAGTGTCCTGTTCCTCTGGAGCTTGCCATCGCTTCCACTTTCAGATTCGTTGAGGCTCCCGGCCGCGATGCTTTCGATCTTTGTCTTCGGCTTCTCAGTTTCTCCCGCGTACTACATTCCGATGAGC
>JBDONA010000303.1:0-1609 GCA_039831575.1 Fuerstiella sp.
TTGATGCGAGGCCGCGCGTATGAGTCACTCGGGGACACGGAAAAAGCAAACGCCGACCGCGCCAAGGCGCTGGAACTGCAGCCAGACATCGATTGATGGTTAACGGACGATGCTCTGTTGCAAAATGGTCCTAGCGCTGATCAATGCCGCTCGTGACGAGTTGATCGTGACGAGTTGATCATGACGACACTGGAACTCGCTGGGCACCTGGAGCAACGCGACTGGTAGCGGGTATTCACGTTCGAAGATTAACGGCACAACAAATGAAAGCGGAACTGCAGGCAATCGTAACGGTGCTGTCGCTGGTGAACCCGGCGATCTGCGCCATGATGTCGATGTTTGGCACAGCGAATCTGGACGTGCGGAGCGTGTGGATCAACTACGAGGTATCACTGTTCATTTATGAATCTGAGTTCTCGCGAGACCTGGCCGCATTGCAACGCACTTATCTTGAGGATTCCGAACACCTTGACTCAGCGGCCTGGGGGGCGCGATCATTCAGGGAACGTTTTCTTGAAAACGCGATCCGCCTGGTGAGCCCCATTCTTTAGAAGTTGGTATCCTTAATTTTTGCGTACCCGGAGTCGCAGGACTGACAGAGCTTTCGTTCATAGACACTCGGAAAAAATGCCACTACACGACAAAGACACCGTACGACACCTGCTCGACGACGACGTTTACGCGTCCTCAGATCTTTCGGTGTCCATGCCGAAATACAAGTTTCCAGAGAAAGAGCACGACCCGCGCCATGCCTACGCTGTCGTGCATGACGAACTGATGCTGGACGGTAACTCGCGTCAAAACCTGGCGACGTTCTGTCAGACGTGGGCGGAACCCGAAGTCCACCAGCTCATGGATGAGTGCATGGACAAGAACATGATCGACAAGGATGAATACCCGCAAACCGCGGAGATCGAGGCTCGCTGTGTTCACATGCTGGCCGATCTATGGAATTCGCCCGAGGCGGCCAACGCCCTGGGCTGCTCGACCACGGGGTCCAGCGAGGCCGCGATGCTCAGCGGGATGGCGATGAAATGGAGCTGGCGTGCGAAGCAAAAGGCGGCAGGGAAGTCGACACACAAGCCCAACATGATCACGGGCCCGGTCCAGATCTGCTGGCATAAGTTTGCTCGCTATTGGGACGTCGAATTGCGCGAGATCCCAATGGAGGGCCAACGTCTGATCATGAACCCCGAAGAGGTTCTGAAGCGTTGCGATGAGAACACAATCGGAGTGGTACCGACGCTCGGTGTGACATTCACTTGCCAGTACGAACCGGTTGCGGCGGTTGCCGAGGCGCTCGACAAGCTGCAGGAGGAAACGGGGTTCGATATTCCGATGCACGTGGATGGTGCCAGCGGCGGCTTCCTGGCACCGTTCTGCTCTCCCGATCTCGTTTGGGATTTCCGCATACCGCGGGTTAAGTCCATTAACAGTTCCGGTCACAAATTTGGTCTCTCACCACTCGGTGTCGGCTGGGTTATCTGGAGTGAAAAGGAAGACCTGCCGGAAGATCTGATTTTCCACGTCAACTATCTTGGCGGCGACATGATCGACTTCGCATTGAACTTTTCGCGGCCGGGCGGTTCCATCGTAGCTCAGTACTACA
>JBDONA010000001.1:0-1602 GCA_039831575.1 Fuerstiella sp.
CGGCCAATATCAGTCAGCCAGACGCAGACGGTTATCATGTCATGCCTGCCCCAGATGCCGCAGGTGTGGTGGTATTGCAGTCAGGCCGCACCTACCGAGCAGCCGACCTCTCATTCGCCGGAGTGATGCACATCGAAGTCAGCGGTGACCGGCCAGCCTCGGTCGTTGTCACACCGGCCAGCCCCTGGCGCGTCAAAGCGTCTCAGGTGATACTCAACAACGTGCGGCTGTCCATGCTGGACGCGCAGCCCCCGGCAGTCAACGTCAACGCGGCATTTCTGTGTACATCCGATGTGCTGTCGATGACGGGTTGTGTGATAGACACTTCCGCAGCGGGCAACGCAGCCAGCTGCGTCCACTGGAGTGCTGCGGCGGGCGTCACGAACGTGATTTCCATGAAGAATTGTGTGTTTTCGGGCGGCGGTTATGGCATGTGGTTGTCAGCAGTGCCCGATCGCTGCACACTGACGAATACACTGTTCATCAATCGCAGAGCAGCACTGCGCTGCGATGTATCAGCCGCTGGCAACCTGTCACCTCGGCTGACACTGTCACAGGTTACACAGGTCGTTGGCCATAGTTTTCTGGATATTGTCGCGGAGCCTCCAGCTGTCGACGGTGTTGCGGTACAGATTCGATGTGGCGAATCCGTGTTGGCGCCGAGTGCGGCCTTGCTGAGAATCGCGTTGCCCGCCGGAGCTGACTCTCAGGCCATCAAGGCCGAGTTTCTGCTGCCGGAACGAGGAAACCCGACAGTTGTGCCGCCAACGGTTGATCCGGTCGTCTATTTCGACCGTTCGCTGAATCAAATGGTCCGACTTGCAGAGTCTCAAATCGTCGCAGAATCGCTTTTGATCGCCGAGCCGATCTTCCGAAACGCGAGTGGAAACATGACTGATTTCCGGCAGTTCGAACTGCTGGACTTCGAAGGCCCCAAGTTGAGCCAGCAGATGCCGGGCATCGACGCTTCCGCCTTACCCACAGGAACGGTCGAATAAGTCGACCAACTCAGGCAGACTGATGACTTACAGACAACTGAGCGCCGAAAACACGCTTTCCACCCTGCAGACTCTGCGCAATCGAATCTCGGAACGGTTCGGCGATTCCAGTCTGGCCGGCGTTGCCGGGGAACTCTGTGAAATTGCCAAAGAGTCGCAGAAGAAGATCAACTGGATCTAACGTCCACACATCGGCCTGCGTGCCGCCATTCTTGTGGTCGTCGTGCTGAGCGTGGGTCTGATTGGCTTCGGCGTAAACGAACTGGCAGCCGACCACGACGACGAATTCGGACTGTCGGAAGCCGTCGGTATGCTGGAATCCGTCATCAACGAAATGGTTGTAGCCGGTGCGGCGCTGCTGTTTCTGTTCAGTCTTGAAGTTCGAGTCAAGCGAACTCGTGCGCTGCAGGTGTTGCATGATCTGCGTGCGATGGTTCACGTGATCGACATGCACCAATTGACCAAAGATCCAAGCCAGATTCTGAACGCCAAAGCAACGCCCACCAAATCTTCGCCTCAGCGAATCCTCACGCCGTTTCAGCTGACTCGCTATCTCGACTACTGCAGCGAAATGTTGTCACTGATCGGAAAGATCGCCGCGCTG
>JBDONA010000704.1:0-6559 GCA_039831575.1 Fuerstiella sp.
AACATTTGACACTAACCCAAGGGAATGTTCTGAACTCCTTAATTCTTGCATCGAAGCCGTGTTTTTTGCACACTCCATCTCTCACGCTGCCCAACCGAACAGTCTTCCTCCGGCGGCATCCCGGTCACACCCGCTGGTCGGAGACATCTAAAATACGTCTCCGCCACATTTCAAACATAAAAAGTGTCCAAAGGCGGTGACCGTGAAGTTGTTCGAGCCGGTCATGCTGTCCCAGCATGGTTTGAATCGCAGCAGCCTTAAAGAGTCCGCACTGCTGTGTCTGCGAATCGCCTAAGACATCGTAGACCATGTCACGAAAGCGTCCGTCCTGCCAAATCCAAATGTCGATCGGGATGGCAAATCCCTGCTTAGGTCGATCAAGTACCACATCCGGCACGACACCTCTGAGGATCGTTTTCATCAGGTATTTTTGAACGTTTTCTCGAATCTTCATGGATAGGTTCATCCCGCCAACCAAACCCGCGAACGGGGTGTTCAAATACGGAACGCGCACTTCGAGTGAAGAAACCATTGGCAGCCGATCCATTTTCACCAGCATGTCGGAGGGTAGATAGTTGCCGAGATCGAAGGCCAGTCTTTTGTCGATAGGATTTTTAGCAAATATGGTTTCCGATTGCGGAACAGGTTCACGATTTACGTCCTGTTTGTACTCGCTCGGTTGACGATGATTGCTTTGGCAAAGTTCATCAAGTGTTGCCCGTGAGAAAATATTTCGCCGCGGGTCTTCTAACGGGTCTTCACTCGGTTCAGGAGGGAAGGTCCCTGTCAAAGGAAGGTGCCAAGCGTTCCCCCCGAAGAGTTCGTCCAGACCTTCCCCGGACAGCACAGCTTTGACATCTTGAGCTGCCCGCTCAGCAAGCACAAAGGTCGGCAACGCCGAAGAATCAGCAAAGGGTTCGTCCAGGCAATCGATGATGCGAGCTGTAACGTCGACTGCCTCGTTTCTGGAAAGACGGATTTCGCAATGGCGGGAATTAAATGTCTGGCTGATCAGCCGGCTGTACGCACTTTCGTCAAAGGGTTTTTCCTCGAATCCCAGGGAATAGGTGCGTAGAGGACCATCAACAATTTGACTGGCCGTGGCCACCAGAGCACTTGAATCAACACCACCACTGAGGAAACAGCCAACTTCCGTATCGCCACGCAAACTAATTCGAACGGTCTCATTGAGTGCATCACGCAATTGGTCAGCAAGTTCTTCCTGCTGCATTATCCTGTCACTACCGATCTCCAGCTCGAAGTAGCGAATGGTTTCATCTCCCTCTCGCGTACTGCGTACGAAATGCCCAGCGGGAACCTTGTGCACTGATCGGATGATACAGTGCGGCTCGGGAACCGTTAGGCTACGAAGGTAGCCGTCCAGTGCCACGGGGTCGACCGATCGATCAATCGACTTGTCGCACAGCAGGGCTCCGAGCTCAGAAGCGAATAGACATGTTCCCATGGAACCGCGGGTGTAGTGCAGTGGCTTGATACCAAAGGGATCACGAACCAAATAAAGGGTCTCGCGCAGAACATCCCACAAAGCGAAAGCGAACATTCCGACGATTCTTCCAAAAGCAGCCTCGCCAATCTCCTCGAAGAGGTGCAAGATGACCTCAGCATCACCCGACGTCCGAAATGGGCGCCCAAGTTTTTCTAGCTCCCGACGTAATTCGAGGTGGTTGTAGATCTCATTGTTGCCTACAAGCCACAGACTTCCATCTTCGTTGCTGATGGGTTGACCCAGCCCGGAGGGATCTACCAGGGCCAGGCGGCGGTGCCCCATTCCGATACAGCGTTCGAAATGGAAACCTGTGCCGTCAGGCCCTCGACGCCGAAGATGGGCAGTCATACGTTTGACGAGGGCTCGATCGACAGGGCTCCCATCAAATCGCAGCTGTCCGGCTATACCGCACATTTTGAATTCTTGGGATCGACAGTCTTCAGGTCATTCATACAACTTCGGTACAGTGTCAGATAACGGGTTGCGCAGATATCCAGGTCATAGTCGTGACGAATTTTTTGACTAGCGCTGATTGCGATTTTCCGCGCGAATGCTGGTTCCTGGAGCAGAGTCAGAATAACATTTGCCAGTTCCTCGGGCGCACACGGTGTGACCAGCAGCCCATTGGTGCTGGAATCGATCATTTCTTTGTTTCCACCGGAATCTGCAGCGATCACAGGCGTGCCGCAAGCCATCGATTCAAGGATCGCGTTGCTGGAACTTTCATTAATGGAGGGCATAACTGATACGGTCGCGCGACATAATTCAGCGACCGCATCCTTTGCCCTCTTCATGATGACTACACGTTCTAGCCCAAGAGATATGATCAGTTTTCGCAGCTCTTTACGGTAGGCGACCATGGATGTTTCACCAAAAGTCGAACCGTAAAGAGCGAAGCGTGCTTGCGGGAATCTTGTGATTACCAGTGCCGCAGCACGAATCAGATCTTCATGGCGTTTCTGCGGGTCAAAATGGGCCAGCATGCATATTCGAGGAGGGTTCCGTGAATGTTTTTTAGACGGTGCCCTTACGGGATATTCTAGGAGGTTCGCCACTCCGTTCCGAATGATGACGGGCTTAGGGCCTGAAAAGCCAGCAAATGGTTCTGCCACAAACTGTGAATTGCAGACAATCGCCGCAGACTGGGCTGCCATAACCTCCAAGTGCATTCGTCTTTCATCTGGGTTCATCCGTCGTAGCGCAACATCCGGATGTCCACCGACTCTCCAGATATGCGGGAGACCCACGTGCTCTGCGGCGATGGCGGCAAGGGGAGTAAACATATTTGTTTGAACAAGATCGATTCGATGCGACAGCAGCGACTCGGAGAGGTTTTCGAAACCATGTCGAAAAGAACGAAAATTGAGAATTTTCGTTTCGATTCCGCAGGCTGTGAATTCATCAACAACTTCACCTTTTCTTGCAAAGATGCCGACAATCTGCACGTGTCTGGGGTCAAGTTTTTTGGCCAGACGTAACAGGAAATGTTCCAGCCCTCCAAGTCTTAAGGGATGGATGTACCAGCCGACGCGAAGAGGTCGATTTAGAGTGTCAGGGGCCATCGGTGACTTTTTCAGAGCAAGGCCCCCAATGTTTCAACAAGCTCTTTCGGATCACTGCCGAGCCGAACCCGATAAGTCTTGGTCGTCAGAGATAAGCTCGAAAGTAATTCAAAGAGCACATTGAGCGCCCATTTGTCTTTGATCAAAGCAGGTAACCCTCGGGCCGGAACCAGCTGCATTAGCTTTTGGAGACAGTCAAAAGGCTCGATGGCTTCCACCTCGGTTTTTGGGGTGTCACCTACCTGTGGAAAAACCAGTGCCCGCGTTACAGCTTCCTGGATGCATTGCCCGGGTAAGGTCTTGTCCATGGTCAGTACACGTTTGGCGGTGCGGCCACGGTGACGGATCGGCAGGTCCTTGGTGAAACTCAATTCGGTGAATTTCTCAGCCGTGTTATCGAGCAGGAAAAGCTCCTTGGTGTTTGACATCGCAACAACCTCATCATTTACCTGCCGCAGATAGATGTCATTGTCACCAAGAAAATCGTAGCCTGCGCGAGCGAGCAATAGCGAGGTGGTGCTTTTCCCTGATTGACTGGGACCCATGAGCAACAATCCGCGGCCTTCCCGGGCTACGGCTGCACAATGAACGTTAACCAGCCCCAGTCGTAGCAGGATATTGTTCAAAGTTGGAAGAATCATATTGTCCAGGGTCGTTTCGTCATCCTCGACATAGCTCTGAACATGGATTTGCCAGGGTCGGGCGTACAGATATCCCGTCAGCAAGCGGGAGCTGCTGCCGTGAAAAAAAAATGCTCGTTGCTGAAGTGCTGCACCTGGGTCAAAGGGCATGGTGGTGGATGGACGAGCACGTCAACGACAACATCGGGATCTCCCGAACAAGGTGAACTCAGGAGAGGTTTCCAGCAAGACTCTCTCTGTGTCAGAGCATCGATGATGGAGGGGCGTTGACACCGGAGTTCAAGTAGGTGACCGAAAAGGTCATAAAAAACAGATTTTTGTGCAGACACGTTAAAAAGCTTTGGGCTGCAGTATTGGAGGGATTTTTCTTCGTAGTCGGCGAATCAATGAATTGACAACTCTACTTAGGGTTGCGTTCCATGCCAATCGCTCTGGAGGTTCCCCCTCCAGACGTTTCATATTAATCCTGTGGGCCTGCTTTGTCACTTCAAAAGCGCCAGCTTCAGGTCGCAGCGCAATGATTCGCGTCAATTCTTCGCCATGGAAATGCAGGCCGGCATGGTGGTCCAAACCGAATCCGGCTTGCAGTCCACCGGCAATGCCGACGTTATAGGCCTCTCTTCGTTGCCCTGCGTGATCGTAATGGACACAAATACTGTAAGGCAGAAAACCCAGACCTGGTTGGACGACGATCGTCTCGTCCTCCTCGACGAAGGAAAAGAGTGAAGCACTCATGGCGCATGCAAACCAACAGGAGGCACCAGCACTTGTGCCCGTTAAGACGACGCCGTTGAGCCAGGCTTCTCGCAGCGCCGATCTCATGCTGAATTGCTGCAATTGATGCATAAGAAATCCCGTGTTTCCTCCCTCAACATGAATCAGATCAAAATGCTGTGAAAGAAGACCGGGATGGTGCCACTCCCGACTCTTGCCAAGTTTTAGTTGCTGTGTCACGGCACCCATGCGTCGGTACAGCCGATGGAGCCTAGCCAGAAGGCGTTGGTCATCTCCCGAAGCGCAAGTGAGTAAGGCGACTCGAGGTTGACTCACTGCAGTTGCGTTAACAACATATCGAAATATTCTTGGATCAATCCAGGGATCTGCAGCCCCACAGCCACCAAAGGCAATGATCTGTGGTCTGGGTTCAACAGCCGTTCTTTTCATTGCTCGTTAAGGCCATCCATTCGTGGGGCAGCCATCCCATCCTCAGCATTTACTGTCATTTTCTTTGCATCGTACACTGCGCGCAAAAAACGGCACATTCGACGAAAGCACACTGTTATGATGAACGGAGTCGACCGCGTTTGGTTAGCAAACTCCGCCGACATTCAAACACTGCTGCAAACGAGGTTTTCACGTCTGGTGATCGCCGTATGTTCGCCGAGCTGCGGGTGCAATCAGCGTCTACTATATCAGCAAAGACGCCCGCACTGGTACTTTCGATGTGACAGAGGCACATTCGGCAACAGTTCAATCGTTTCCGCATACCTAGTGGTTTGTCAGCATTGAATTTTAGGGTAAATGGATTTGAGTTTGGTGCGTGCGTCATCGATTTTCATCTGCCAGTCAACGCCTCGCTGTGTGTCATTCACATCAATTGACCACGCACCGATTTCTTGCTGGAGCATTTCCATGTCCCCGATGCGTCGTCCGGCAATACATTGACGCGTCATGCTGCTGAGTTCGTTTTCGGCAACGTTCAGCCAACTGCCGTGTTTGGGCGTGAAAACGAAGTCAATGCGTCTAACGTACTGACGCGCTCGTTCCGGCTCGAAGGCTTCATAGAAGGCACCTATTGTGTGCGTATTGAGATTGTCACAGACCAGAGTTATGCGATCGCAGTCGGCGTACCTACCATCCAACAATGAAGCGACTTCGTGAGCCCAGTCGAATTTTGTCCGACGTTTTCGTGCTGTCGCTCGCCGCCAGCCGCCCAATGGTTCGCAGAACATGAAAATTGACGCGGTGCCGTTGCGTTCGTATTCGTAGTCAACACGCTTGGGGCGGCTTTGTGTCGCAGGAATCACTTCCCGCGTTTCGTTGATCAGCTGCACCGGTTGTTCGTCCATGCAAACGACCGGCTGTGATGAGTCGTACGGCTTTTCATATGTTTCCAGCACATTTTCCATGTGAGCCACGAACTCCGCGTCGCATTTCGGCGGGATCACCCAGTACTCGATGTTTTGCTTTGTCATGCGATTTTTTTTAGCGTTCGGCGAACCGTCTCATGACTGATCGCTTCGACGATCTCCAGTTCCACGACTTTACGGGCAAGCAACCGCAACGTCCATTTGCCATAACCCGCTGGCGGTGAACCGAGCCGCACGGCGATCACCTTCGCTTCCTCCTTGCCATCCAACAGTTTCTTCGCCCCGGCGGTTGGGGATGTCTTGCGGTTCAATGTTTGCTCAAAACCGAGCTCGACAAATCGTTGCCGGACATTCTCGACGGTCTTCGTGCGACAAGAAAATGCATCAGCAATTTGGGCGTCCGTCCATCCCGGGCCATCGGCATCAGCCTTCAATAACATCTGCGCCCGACGCACTTTTTCGCCGGTTCCCTTGAGACGGCGAATGACCTCGCAACAATTCTTACGTTCGAAATCCGTCAATCGGACAATATATTTCTTCATTGTGAAACCTTCCCTGGTTCGTGTTTGGTTCCACAAAGTACTCCGATTCACGGCCTCGACACCACCCTAACTTTTATCCATGACAAACCACTAGTGTCTGTCCGTTAATCAGTTTGAGTTGAAGAATAGCGGCTCAAATTGTGAACGGTCTCCACGAAGATGAGGTGGAAAACCGTATTGTTGTTTGAAAGGACAGCAAAACGGATTTTCTTCACTC
>JBDONA010001061.1:0-27807 GCA_039831575.1 Fuerstiella sp.
GGAGCCCGCTGGCGCGTCCGTCGAGTCAACCGAATGGCGGGTCTCTGCGACCTCATGTACAGCGAGCAATGGAATCAATACTGGAATACACTCGCCACTTAAAAAACACTATCCGTTACTGCACCCCGGGGGGTTAATGGACGGCACGGTTGACGTTATGTTGTCAAATTCCGATGCTGTTGAGGCGTCGCCCTCATGAACAGACCTGTTCAGTAATCCCGCAGACTGCCTCCGCCGGTAAATCATTTTCAATGGCATCATCGCAAATCCAGCCCGGCCTTCTGCGGAAGATGACCGTCCGCAAGGTTTTAGAGTCCCTGCAGACGCACGGACCGCTTTCACGAGCCGACCTCACCCGGGACACCGGCATCAGTGCGCCAACCGTGTCGAAGGTGATTGTGGACCTGCTGGATTCCGGACTTCTGGAAGAAGGGGCCGCACCCGACAACGCCGTCGGTCGACCAGGAAAGAAGATACAGCTCGCCCGCGACCGGGCCCAGGTCATTGGTGTTGTCCTGGATCAGCACAGGTGCGTTGTGCTGGCTGCGGCGCTCGATGGCCAGATCAATAAGGAAAGAATATCCACCTTTGCCACGCCAGGTACTTACGATGCGCTGCTGGACCAGTTGACTGCTTTCGTGCAGCAGCTCGATGATGGCACGTCCAGCCAGACGTTGGGCGTGGGCATCAGTACTCCGGGACTGGTCGATGAAGCACACGAACGCTGTCTGTTCTCACCCAATCTGCAAATCATCAATCATCAGACTCCTGCGGCGGATCTGATGCAGCGAACCGGCCTGGAAGCCACATGTTTTCAGGAAACCAAGGCTTTGTGTCTGGCGGAGCGGCTGTACGGAAATGCTCGCGGGCTGGAGGACTTCGCCATGATGGACATGTCAACCGGACTGGGACTGGGTGTCTTCAGCGGCGGCGAACTTCTGCGGGGGCATAACGGACTGGCTGGTGAACTTGGTCACATTACGGTCGACCCAACCGGAAAACTGTGCGGCTGTGGCAACCATGGATGCCTGGAAACTGTGGCCACCGATTCCGCGCTGACGGCGATGCTGTCCGAACGTCTGAATCAGAAGTTCTCGATCGATGACATTATTCCGCAGCTGAGAGAGGGTCAGATTCAGGCGCCCGATGAAATCAACCGCGTGTGCGAATATCTTTCGATCGCCGTTGCTGCAGCCATCAATTTGTTCAACCCGGCAACGTTGTTCCTGTATGGCCGTTTTCTTTCGATCAACGCCGCCATTCCGGAGCAGGTTGTGCGAATGGCCCAACGACGCACTTTGGGGCCGACGTTTGAACAGTGTTCCGTGCAGATAGCTGTCACAAACAAACAGCAGGGGGCGATCGCGGCCATCGTGCATCACTTAACACGATCGACCGGCCCCCGCATTGCTGGTTGATGTTGCAGACCGTATGAGAACGACGCGAGAACAATCACTCTCCGAATAGCGAAGCCTTCGGAGTCGACTTGCATCTGCTCCGAAGTGTCAACTCAGGCGGTGTGCTCCGCTGACGCACATCAGTGGAGCGTGTGCCGAGTCTCAGACTCATTCCTGTGACTTCCGGAGTGCCGTCTAGGCTTTCTTCAATAATTCGCGGAAGCGGTCATTCGACTTCGTTACCGTGCTGTTCGCCAGAATCTTCAGGTACTTGATCGCGTTTTCGTAATCCTTCAATTCCAGGTACGTCATTGCGAGTCCGACAGTTCCGGCTGACGGGCCGGGAATTGCCTGCTCTATTTCTTCCCAGACTTGCAACGCTTCTGTTGTCTTCCCTTCGGCCTTCAGGCAGCGAGCAAGACCGTTGGCAGCAGCATAGTGTTTCGGCATCAGCCGTATGCACTTCTGGAACAGTGGCTTTGCCTTGTCGTGCTGCCTGCTGCTGAGAAATGTGTACCCCAGCCCATTCAATGCTGCGATATCATCAGCGTCGTTTTCAATAGCGTTCTGGAACAGTCGAATGGCCCCCTGGTTGTCTCCCCGTCGTGCCGTGTTCCAGGCAGTGGTTAAATACCGTTTGGCCTTCGTTGTCCTGATCTCCTCCAACACAGCACTGTTGTCCTTTGCCGTTGCCTGATCTAAGTAGCTGCTGACCAGTTTGTTTTCGGGCTTGTACTTCAGAATCTTCTGAGCCCATGTCTGAGCCTTTTCATATTCCTCCGTGATCAGATACAACCGAGCCAGTCCAAACCAGGCTGCGGGCATGTTGTTTGCAGATCTCTGTGCGGTTGGTACGTTTTTTCGAAGTACCCTCCCGACTTCAGCAGGAAGTCTTCTGCCGTTTTCCAGTCTTCCAGAACGATCGAACTCTGTCCGATCCCATTCATTGCCGCGCCATGATTGGGGTTTAGTGCCAGGCATTCTCGAAAGGCTTTGACAGCCTGTTCGTGACGACCGGTGTTCGACCGACACCAGCCCAGACCATTCCACGCATTCGCATCGTCTTTGTTCAGTTGGACGGCATCCAGAAAGGCCAGTTCCGCGTCCTGCAGTTCTCGTTTTTTCCACAGTTCCCAACCTTCACTGGTCCTGTCAGATGTACCGGCCGCGACCGGAGCCGAAGTTGACGCGGCCATGAATATGCACATCAAAACAAAACAAACCGAGGCCGCCGAGCCAAAGCATGCGATGTTTTCGATGCCGGTCGTCTGCGATCAGAGATGAGGCAAGCAGTCCTTCAGGATCCACAAGAACACGGTCCAGTTCACGCTGTTCCGGTTCAACAAGTTTGCTGCGATCGATCATTGGTCTGTACTCCTTTACAAAGCCATTTCGGGCAGGTGACCAGGGATTCCGCTGTCTGAACGCGACAGCCGGTTTTCACTGAAACGTCAGATTCGTTTAATAAGTTCTCGAGCTGATGCTCGTGGGTCGTCCGTTCTGACACCATCACGATGAGAATTAACCGTCTCCATCACGTCCAGAATCGTTTCACTATTTTTTGAGTCTGGCGACGCAATCCGAGTTCGCAGTTCTTCTATGATGCGGTTCAGACGCGAACGCACCGTTGGGTAGGACACACCGGTTTGCTGAGCAATTTCCTTCAGGCTTCCGCTTGCCAGGACAAACATTTCAATAAACCGCTGATGTTCAATGGGTAGTTCGCCCAGACGCGTCAGCGGAAAATTCGCCTCGACGCAGACATGACAGTGACCACACTCCATAGACTTCACGGCCATAGAATGTTGACAATAGGGACAGATGTTGGTGATCGATGTGCTCATGGACGTATGTTTCATTAATATCTGATGAGTGTCAATATTATTAATATAAAACATTATTTGTGTTAATATTATTTACTTATCGGCTGGCTCATTTGACCTCGGACCAATGGCTCACTTCTTTGAACTGTTAACGCAATGTTGGTTTCTGGCCGGCCCGACCGCGGGCGGTAAAACAGCCACGGCACTGGCACTGGCGGAATTGCTGGACGCCGAAATCGTGTCCATGGATTCCATGGCCATCTATCGCCGAATGGACATTGGCACGGCTAAGCCAACGCAGAGTGAGCAGGCCCAGGTGCCACATCATCTGGTCGATATTGTAGAGCCGCACGACGACTTCAGTGTCTCTGACTATGTCCAGCACGCGGCGCAGGTGACGGGCGACATCGTGGCGCGTGGTCGGACACCATTGTTTGTCGGCGGAACGGGTTTGTACCTGCGGTCGATGCTGCGTGGAGTGTTCGAGGGCCCCGACGCCGACTGGGACCTGCGGCGAGAACTTGAGCGTCAGGCGGAAGAAAATGGCAATGACTGGTTGCTGGAAGAGCTGCGAAAGGTTGACGCGCCGACGGCAGCAAGACTGCACCCCAACGACGTACGCCGAGTCATTCGGGCGATTGAAGTGCACCGAATCACGGGGCAACCGCTTTCCTGTCAGCACGACCACACGCCTTTGCCGAAAGACGAGCAACCGGCCGCTGTGTTCTGGATTCATCCACCACGTGCATGGTTGCACGACCGAGTGAATCGGCGAGTCGACGTGATGATGGATCAAGGGCTGCTTGACGAAACAAGGCAGTTACTGGCGAACGATCCCCCTCCGGGACGCACCGCCAGACAGGCGCTGGGCTATCGCGAACTGATCGAACATCTGGAAGAAGGGGTGCCGCTGGACGCCGCTGTCAATCAGATCAAAACGGGAACTCGACAGTTTGCCAAACGGCAACACACGTGGTTTCGCAATCTGGAGGAGTGCCAGAGCGTTCCGGTCACAGGCGGTGAATCGCCCAGCGATGTTGCCGAAATGCTGATGCGTATTGCGGCGTCCTGACGTGGCCAGAGCGAGATTCGTCTGGATGTGTGTACGGCGAAAGGTCCTTGAAAAACGTTGGCTTCCGCAACCGTGCGTGCGCACAAATCCGCGAAAATGTGCTGCGGCCGGAACTGTGCACAGATTTGTCGCTTGGAACGACCGAATTCAGTCGTTGCCAGCGCTTTTGCCGTCAGTCGATCTGCCGCGGTATGAACTGATTGTAGAACGGAAATACGCAGGTTTGTGCTGTTTCGGCACGTGAGACGGCTTTGTTTCGAACGGCCCCGTGGGTCATCGATTCATTCAAATGTAGCGTTTCGTCAACATATGGCAAAAGCAAGATCGCTGGAAATGTCACGACGGGCGGCAACGTCACAAACCGGAATTACGTCCTTGAGATTTGCGGTTCCATCGGTTCCAATTAAGATCCCGCCTGAACTGAGACGTTGCGTCTCAACCCATTCACCATTGCCCACCTCTACCGATTGCAGGGAACCATCCCATGAGCGACGCAGAATCGCCGGACCCGTCGGCGTCCGCTGACCCGCCAGCCGTTGACCCACCTGATCGCCGCGCGTTGCTGGCCGCAGTGCTGAGTTTTTTGCTGGGTGCAGTGCCGGCAGCCATTAGTGGACTGTTTTTTCTGGATCCCATATTGCGCCGCAGGAAGGACAGTGGTTCCGTCGGCGGCGATCAGACGATGGATGGGTTCGTCAAGCTGGACATCACACCAGAAAATCTCGTCGAAGAAGGGCCCCCCGTTGCGTCGACCGTCATTGCGGATCTTGACGACGCATGGAATCGTTTCAAAGACGTGCCCGTTGGCAGTATCTGGCTACGAAGACAACAAGGTGGCGAGATTGTCGCGTTTAATTCCATCTGCCCGCATCTGGGTTGTTCCATTAATTATCGTCGCGGCGAAAACGACTTTCACTGTCCGTGCCATGCCAGTTCCTTCGATCTTGACGGTGCGACAACAAACGATACTCCTCCTCGCGACATGGACAGTCTTGAGGTCGTCATTGCGACCGACGGGCGTCCGAATCCGAAGGGCACGGAACTGTGGGTGAAGTTCCAGAACTTCCGTCGAGGCACTTCAGAGAAAAAACCGATCTAACGAGGCCGGTGGTGCAGGCCTTGCGAGCTGACACTCGGAACCGATAACCCGCTCAAGTTGGTCACAGGATTTGACTCAACACAACACGATTTTATGAAATAGCGTAGCTACGAGGCCGATGCCTCAGACCAGTCGGGTTGACGCTCGGAACTGCGTCAAGCCACAGCGCTGCGGCAGGGTGCCCGGCCACAGGAAAGCATAATTATGAAGGCTCTTATCGACTGGTTTGATCACCGCACGGGTTTCAAGGAGTTGATGCATGAAGCTCTCTACGAACGTGTGCCCGGCGGAGCTCGCTGGCGCTATGTCTGGGGCAGCACCCTGGTCTTTACGTTCACGTTGCAGGTGATCACCGGGTTCATGCTGTGGTCGGCATACAGCCCCAGCACTCGCACGGCGTGGGAAAGCGTGTATTACATTCAGCACGAACTTACGCTGGGTTACCTTGTCCGTGGAGTTCACCACTTCGCTGCTCAGGCGATGGTGGTGTTGATGGCCATTCATCTGATCCAGGTCGTGATCGATGGAGCCTACAAGGCACCGCGAGAATTGAACTTCTGGATGGGCCTTATACTGCTGCAAATCGTGCTGGGTCTGTCATTGACCGGCTATCTGCTGCCGTGGGATCAGAAGGGCTATTACGCAACTCAGGTGACGACCAATATCATGAGCGCGACGCCCATTGTTGGTGATCAGGTTCAGACGCTGGCTCAGGGAGGCAATGAGTATGGTCACCTGACGCTGACGCGATTTTTTGCCATGCACGCTGGCATCCTGCCTACTCTGTTGGTCGCATTTCTGGCTGTGCACATCTATGTCTTCCGTCGCCACGGACTTACTGTTCACGACGAAAACCATGCTCCGGAAACGACGTTCTGGCCGGATCAGGTCCTCAAAGATGCGGTCGCCTGTCTGATCGTTCTGGTCGTGGTGATGCTGCTGGCACTCTTCAAAGGCGTAGAACTGAGTGCGCCGGCGGACCCGTCGGTCAAGTTTGATGCGGCCCGACCGGAATGGTACTTTCTGTTTCTGTTCCGCTTCCTGCATTTTGAAGTGGTCAACAAACTGGGAGTTACCTTTGGTGCCATCATTGTGCCGGGCATCATCATGGGCGTCGTCGCGATGATGCCGCTGACCCATAAGTATCTGGGTGAATTCGGCCACACACTGAATAAGTCATTTACCTGGCTTTTGGGGGCTGCCATCGTAGTGCTGACGGCCATGGCCATCATCGAAGATCGCGCAGACGAATCACACCAGGCAGCTCTCGCAGAATCCCACCGCGACGGGGCTCGAGCACTTGAACTGGCAGCCGGGCCGGATCGGATTCCCGTTGACGGCGCTGTGGAACTGCTGCGACGAGACCCGTTTACTCAGGGGCCTCGACTGTTTGCCAAACACTGCTCCGCCTGTCATCGATACAACGGACATGACGGACGCGGCACGATGGTTGTGGATCAGGCGGGAATCGCACCACCAACGGCCGCTGATCTCGGCAACTTCGACAGTCGCGACTGGATGCGTTCTGTTGTGGTTGACTATGCGAATCACTTCAGCTGGCAGAAAAACGCGACATGGTTCAAAGACGCGCAGAAAGCCGAAGCCGCGGGTGAAGAGGTTACTTATTTGAATCCGGATGATTCCGAGATGGCCTCGTGGGCAGACGTAGATTCTCTGAGGTCCGCGGACAATGCTGAGAACCTGTCCGCATTGGTGGAGTTTCTCTACTCAGAAGCAGATCCCGGCTACAAGCCGCTGGATGCAGACGAGCGTGCTGCCTTCAGCAACCCACTGGCCGCCGATCCGGCAATGGTGAGTACAGGGCGCGCGGTCGCAACAGAAGGTGCGTGGGCCGGCGATCTGGAGGCCACGTCCTGTGCTGACTGCCACACGTCAATCGGTGAGGACTTTGTCGCTGTTGCCGACGACGATGCGGATGGCTATCCGTCGTTGGCGAAGTACGGTTCTGCAGTGTGGCTGAAAGACTTCATTCGCAATCCCGGAGCAGCCCGTCACTATGGTGAGAAAAACCAGATGCCCGCCTATTCGCCTCAGCAGCTGAGAGACGATGAGCTGGATCTATTGGTCCGTTGGATGACTGGTAATTATCTGCCGTCTGAAGTGCATGACTACGAGAATCGTCTCACGGATCTGTCGAATTCACTCACGACACCGGCCAGCGCCGGCGACAGCGCCGCAAGTGAATAGGATTCGGCAACTCGAGATGAAGCAGTTTCCGTCGATGCCTGTGAGCCAGGCTCGTGTTCAGCGGCGACAGCATCCGGAACTTCGGATTGGTGTGACCGCAGTGTGAGCTTCCACGGATACGAGGTGGCATGGCGAACCGCATTGTTTCGCCGGGGACGGGATGGTTTGGGCAAGGGATCAACAATGACGATGACGAATCAACGACAATGGTACGCCTCGATCGTACTTTGTGTCCTGCTGAACGTTTTCGCTGGCGCCGTTTCCGCGGACGATTGGTTCCAGAAGAAGTCGCAATGGCACGGTTTCGATCGATTGCATTTCGCAATCGCGGAACGAGCCGCCTACGTTGTTGTGCCGAAGGAAGCAGCCGAGGGCAAGCCGTGGGTCTGGCGAGCTCGGTTTCCGGACTATCACTTTGAAATGGATGTGGAACTTCTGAACCACGGCTTCCACATTGCTTATGTCGACGTCGGGGGGATGTTCGGAAATTCCAGGGCGATGAATATTGGCGACGAGTTCTATTCCTTCATGACGAAGGAACGAGATCTCGCAGCACGACCTGCCCTGGAAGGCGTCAGCCGCGGCGGATTGTTCGTATACAACTGGACGGCTTTACACCCGGAAAATGTGGCCTGCATTTACTGTGACACTCCGGTGCTGGACTTCAAGAGCTGGCCCGCCGGCAAGGGCGTAGGGATTGGATCCGCTGGAGCATGGAAGCAGTGTCTTGCGGCGTACGCGCTAACCGAAGAACAAGCTCTGAAGTTCTCCAGCAATCCATTGGATCACGCGGCGATCATCGCGAAGAATGAGATTCCTGTGCTGCACGTCGTGTCTGAGAACGACGAAGTTGTTCCTCCCGCTGAGAATACGTACTTGCTGCAGGCCAGGCTCAAGAATCTGGGACACGACATGCCGGTCATCTCAGTCCCACTGGGCACAGAAAAAAGCCACGGCCACCATTTCACTCATCCGGAGCAGGAGCGGGTTGTGCAGTTCATTCGGCGACATGCGAATTGATTCGCCTGCTATCACGCGATGTTTTTCTCGGTCCCAAACTCCAGTTTGGGACCGCATATCCGCGAAGCTCTGCTTCGACATAGATAGATGAATGACACTCCCATCGTTTTTGGGCGAAGAGCTTCGGGACCAGGAGGCTGTCCGGATATCTGAAACAGTCAGCCGCAAGGCGCTACAGCAGTTTTTAAAATCACGCGGTCGTTCTGTAGCGGAATTCGCCAAGAATTTCGGCAGTGACAGGTCGAAAGCCTTGGCGGCTTCCGCTACGACAAAAAGTAAAATGCTCTAGCCGTGGGTGAAAACACTGCCAATAACCGGTGGCCAGCGCCGTGCCGCTCACAGGAACAGACGTCTTCCGACAGCGTCGGGCAGGTAGTCCAGGCCGGAACCTGTAATCAAGGCACTGTATCCAATGCGTTCGAGGACTTCCGGCGACGAGCATGAGTCCGAGTGTCACTTTACTCCGCCTGAACCCGATACAACGCCTTCTCCGTACGAAGAATCAGGGCATTGCCCGCGACGGCCGGTGATGCCATGAAACCGGCGTCGAGGTGGCTCTTGGCGAGTTCCTTGAGTTCCGGCCCTTCGGCCAGAACTGTTGTGCCGCCATTCTGCCCGAAGAAATAAATGCGGCCCGCGGCGTACAGCGGTGAGGCACTGAAGTCGCCGGTCAGCCGAGCCTTCCAGATTTCCGAACCGTCGGCCGCGTTCAGACAGGCGGCGATGCCATTGTCTGTGACGGTGTACAGATGGCCCTTGATGATCAGCATGGACGGCTTTTTGGGAGCCTGTTTGTCGGACGTCCATTTTGTGTGTGATTCGGTGACATCACCATTGCCGCTGTAATCCACGGCCAGGATTCGGGGGTGAGCAAAGCTGGTGGATATATAGACGATTCCGTCTTCCGCCACGGGTCGCGGTATCGTTGAAAAGCCAAGCTTGCCATAGTTCACTTTCCAGACTTCGCTGCCGTCGCGAGCATCGTAGCCGTACACCCAGTTCGCGGCCGGTGAAACAACGATGGGGCGGCCATTTGATTCCACCACGAGTGGTGTCCCGAATGCTTTTTGCAATTCGGGCTTGGGATTCATTTCGCCCGATCGGCTGGTTCGCCACCGGATCTTGCCGGTATGTCGATCAAAAGCTGCCAGAAACTGAGCGTCGGTACCGTCGAAGTGCACAATCAACAGATCGCGCCAGACAACCGGTGAACTGCCCGGTCCGGTCTGGTGATCGATATGAACAGAATCATTCGTCCAGACCGTTTCGCCGGTAGTGCGATGCAAACACGCTGTGCCGTACGTTCCGAAGTGAAAGTAGACCATGTCGCCGGCGATTACCGGTGTTGGTGATGCGTAACTGTTCAACGCGTGTTTTGGTCCAGGCTCCGCAACCTCGAACAACGCAATCTGTTTCTCCAGCTCACCGGTTTGCAGGTTGACCAGCACAGCCCGCAGCGACAATGCACCAGCGAACTTCATGCCCTTGGGGTCCTTGATCTGCGATAATCGCTTCTTCTCTTCCTCCTCCGAAAGTTGTTCAGTGATGGCGGTGGTCAGCCAGATCTGATTACCTGAAATCACGGGAGAAGAATGCCCCTCACCGGGGATCTCAGTCTTCCATTTGATGTTCTCTGATTCGCTCCATGTGAGTGGCAGCTTTGTGGCCGCGGAATGGCCCTGTCCATCGGGGCCTCGAAACTGTGGCCATTCGGCAGCACCAACTGACGGAAATGTCAGAAGACTCAAAACCAAAACAAGTAATTTCACAGTTTTTCCTCAGACGAGCGCGAAAGTACGGAAGCACGATGACATAGATTCTGAAAACGCCGGTCGCGCAATGCAAGTGGGAATGACGTGTCAGTGGTCAAAGGGTCGGGAGTCTTTTTCGGGTGGAGGATCATCTGCGCCGACCACCAATTGTCCGAAAAAGACTCCCGACCCTCTCACGAACAACATCGCTTCGGCTGCAGGCTTGAAAAGAACGAGTGCCAATTGCGTTTCATCCGTGAAATCTGCGCAATCTGTGGACAAGGCTGCCCGCAGATGAGACTCAACACCGTGTGGCCGCAAAAACGCGACGGTTCGCATGCGTTTCGGTGTTACGGCCGATAACATGCAGCGATGGACTGGCGGCTTATCTTTACAGGAACCCAATCATTCGGCTGGACGATCTGCGTGGCAATCGCAATCGTCGCCGCGATCGTGATGTTCCTGAAACTGCGCAAGTACGAGGCCAAATTGGTATCGCCGGGAGTCAGCCGAACTCTGTTGACGTTACGAATCCTGGTACTGCTGGTGCTGTTTCTGACGCTGCTGAAGCCTGTGCTGACGCGGGCCTGGGATGTCGAACACCAGGAACGTCTGGTGATTGGCTTCGACGTGTCCAGCAGCATGGAAACCGTCGATCGACATGCTTCGCCGTCCGAAATGTTGCGCTGGGCACAGGCACTGGGGATGCTGGGCAACGCCAGCACAAACGAGCTGCTGGAAACGTGGATCGCTGCTTACGATGCGGGACAGCAACCGGATTGGGGCGCGTCTGTTGATGGTGAAGATTCTGATTCGCAGGACGAGGACAATTTTGAACTGGGTGTTATTCGACGACAGCATGTTGAAGGTGTGTTTGCTGAATTCAAAAAAATGCCGCGGACGGAAGTCGTACGGCGATTGCTGTTAGCGAAACCCAACGACCTGCTGGCAAAACTACAGAGTCAGCAGCGAGTCGACCTCCGTGTTTTCGGACTGGACCAGCAAAGTGTGTCCGCCGAACAGCTGCAGGAAATTCTCAACTCTGATCGAGAAGAACTGCGGCCCGGCGGGACAGATGCGATCAGCGTCCTGACAGATGCTCTCAGCGATGACGACGGCAGCAACATCAGCGGGATCGTGCTGCTGAGTGATGGGCGGCAAACGGCGACCGTTGACGCATCGGCCGAAGCGTCTCGACTGGGCAGTCTGGGCATCCCGGTCTACTGCGTGCCGATTGGCTCACAGCTGTTGCCACGTGATCTTTCTGTGGCGTCCGTGCAGGTGCCGCAAACCGTGTTTCTGGAAGATACGGCTCAGATGCAGGCCACGTTCACGTCAACGGGCTACGTCGGCGAAGACGTCACCGTGCAGCTGAGAAAAGAAGGCCAGGTGATTGACCAACGAACAGTCACAGTGGCGGCTGGCTTCTTTGAAGTCGAATTTGCCATTCCTTCAGACGAGGCTGGCAACTTTGACTATTCCGTTTCCACCGAGGTCCAGCGCGGTGAGTTGCGCGACGACAACAACTCACGTGACTTTACGGTGTCGGTCCTGGATAACAAGGCGCGGGTTCTGCTGGTGGAAGGTGATGCTCGCTGGGAATTTCGGTATCTGAAAAGTGCGTTGGAACGTGACAAGCGTGTTGAACTTTCGACGGTACTGTTTCGCCAGCCCTTTTTGCAACTGTTGAACCGCACGTTCATGGACGGCGATCTGCCCGAACTAAATGCCTTTAAAGAACAATTGGCCAACACCGACATCGTCATTTTGGGAGACGTTGGTCCGTCGCAGATTGCAGAACCTGTTTTTCGGGCCATCGAAGCGGCCGTTTCAGACGAGGGCGTCACGCTGATGGTTGTGCCTGGCCGACGCCATATGCCCCACAACGTTCATTCGCCCACACTGCAGAAACTTTTACCTGTGACCAACCCGCAGCAGCAGGTTGCGGAACGGCGGAAGCGAACTCTGCCGGACGCACGGCCGTCCGTATTTCGCCTGAAGCCCACTCTGGAAGCGGCCGATATGACGTTGTTCAGGTTCACCGACCCCAACGCCGAACAGCGAATTGGGTTCGCGAATCTGGCGGGGCACCCGTGGGCTTACACGGGAAAGCCGAAAGCCATCGCGACTGTCTGGGCGACATTGCAGATGGAAGGTGTTGACCTTGATGAACAGTCCATGGCGGCGGTGGTCCACCAGTATTACGGTTTCGGGCAGGTCGTCTGGATGGGCATCGACAGCACCTGGCGGTGGAGACTTCGAGCGGGCGATCGGTGGCATCATCGATTCTGGGGGCAGGTCGTTCGCTGGGCTGCCAGAAACAAATCAGCGGCCGGCAATGATCAGGTTCGAATGACTCTGTCCGATATCATTCTTGATGAAAGTGAGTCTGTCGAGGTATCGGTGAGATGGAACCCGAAGCTGGTGCCTCAGCTTGAAGACGCGACGGTGGAAGTAATCGTGGAGGCCGCAGCAAAGTCCGGTCCGGATGGCCCAGCCACTCCGTTCCAGGCGAACAAGAATGTTCGCCAGCCACCACAGCGATATCAACTGCATTCCATTCAGGGTGCTCCGGAACGTTTTCATGTTCGGATTCCGCGTCTGGAGCCCGGCAGTTACGACGTCAGGCTCAACCTGGAGAACTCACGTATCAATCTCGATCAGAGCATCGCATCCGAACTGATTGTGCAGGAACAGGTGTCGACCGAACTGGCAAATATCAGCTGCAATCGCAACTTTCTGGAACAGATCGCAACTCGATCCAACGGTCGTGTCCTTGAACCGTGGCAACTGTCCGAACTGCCGGAACTGCTGGCTCCGCAGAATACGGCAGACAGCGTCATGCAGGAACAAACGCTCTGGGATCACTGGGTCATTCTGCTGCTGTTCTTCATTCTGCTGACGGCAGAATGGGTGATTCGAAAGATCAATGGATTGCCGTAGGTGATGTCACCGACCTTCTGCCACGACACGGAATTCAATTCATCCTTGCAGTACGTGTGTTGCGACAGCTGCCGGTTGAAACTATCGTGAGCAGTTCGGCTTAAGCACTTAACGACCCTCATGGCAGCATCAACGTGGCTTCGATACCCAACGCAACCGGAAGAGCCGCAGTGAAACGGCGTCCTCCCAACGCGGGTTGGCGGCTGTTCTTGGTTGTGTTGATCGGATGTGCGGGAACCGGGCTGGTTCTGTGGGGGGCGATGTGGTGGGAAGAACGCCCACTATCGCAGGCGGAAGCTCTGCTGGATGCCGGTCAGGTTCCGGAGGCGATGGCCCTCCTGGACGAATTTCTGAAGATGGATTCCCGACATGGACGGGCTTTGATGCTGAGGGCCCGGGCTCTGGCGGACAGTGGCCGCTGGCGGGCTGCGATCGACCTTTTTGAAACTGTTGGTGCGTCTGATTTCAATTCCATGCGAGCATGGACGCAGGCGTTGCTGCATGAGGGACGATGGGTCAGTGCGTTGCCGCGGCTGGAAGTATTGCTGCGAGACAAACCGAATGACGCAGACTTGCTGCATGAAATAACGGCCTGCCAGGCCAAGCTTGGGAAGAACGTCGAGGCGCTTGAATCGGCCGCTCGTTTTGCGGAACAACCGGGGATGCGAGCTCGTGGGCACTTGTTGATTGGAACGCTGCATCGTGATCGTCTGAATTATCAGCAGGCCGCGGACGCATGGCAGGTTGTCCTGCAGGAAGCACCGGACGCACTTGACCTGCAGGTGACCGATCATGATTTCTTCCTCGAGTACGGAAATGTGATGTTGAGCCTGGGGAAGCCAGAGCAGGCCCTCGCTTTACTAAAGCGAAGTCGCCAGCTGCGCCCGGCACCCGGGACGCTGTCGTCGCTTGGTGACGCCAGCTTTCAGACGGGCGATCTTGAACTCGCGGAGCGTTCGTGGCGCGAAGCGCTGGCAGCCGATCCCGCCAACCGGCAGGCCCGGGTAGGCCTCGCAAATCTGTCGCTCGGCAAGGGCAATACGACGGCGGCGGCTGAAATCATGGCGCCGCTTGCCGCCAGACCAGACGAAATGACAGCCAGCGGGGCCTATTTAATGCAGCGCATCTTTACGCTTCTCAAGGATGTTTCGCGGGCGGCTTCGTGGCAGAAGAAAACAGAGAAATTACGGAAACAGAGCCGCGTGCTTGCCGCCATCGATCAAATCCTCCGCGATGCACCGGAATCCAGGTGGGCTAATATTGTGCGCGCGTATCGCTTTGCAGAGCGGGGCGAATGGGGGCAGGCGGAATTGTTATTGTCACAGGTTGCCAGCCTCGCACAGGCATGGCCGTTTGTTCGCCAGCTGGTCGACGCGGTGGCAGAGCAAAGTACGTTGCCACCGCTGACAGATTTTCCGTTGACTCAATATTGATGAGGGGACGTCCCTTACCCCAATCACAGGCTTCCGCTATGAATTTGTCCTGCCGTTCCCGTTTGACACTGAAAATGCAGGGACGGCTCGGCAAAAGACTCTGACAACCGATTCGTTCCAGCGGAAACCGAGTCCGTGGACCAGTTTGCTGTGGTGACCTGGCCAACGACGGCCGAAGGTAATTATGCACCAGGATTCAAGCTGTCAGAAATGAAAAAAATCCTCATTCCCGCAACTGGATTGATGCTTGTCTTCGTCGCGTTCCTGATCATGCGCAGCGGAACTTCCGATCCTGCCGTCAGATCGATTCAGGACTATGACAAAACTCTGCACGTTACGGCTCGGGACTGGGCGCAGTTCATGAGGAATCCTGACCGCACCGGATGGGTTCTCCTGCCCACCCCGCATGAGGGACCGGAGTTCACTTCGGACATCAATCCACACGCGGCCGGGTTTATTCGGCCTGAGGTTTGTGGAGAATGTCATCAGGATATCTATGAGTCCTTTTTGCAGACCGCACACTTTCGTACCGCGTCGTGGCCGGACGCGCAAAATATCCTGGGAAGTTTTGCGGCGGGGAAGAATCGTGTCAACACTCGTGTGCCGGGCTTCTATTTTGAGATGAACGTTCGCGATGACGGTTTTTATCATGACCTTCACGTTGACACAGGCGAGGTGGAATACCGGCTAAGCGAAAAGATTGGTTTGGTTGTCGGCTCTGGAAATCATGGTCAAAGTTATTTGTATTGGAGCGGAGATCAGTTGCTTCAAATGCACGTCAGCTATTTCACGGAAATGGATGGCTGGGTCAACAGCCCTGGATTCTATGTGGATGGCACGGCCGATATGGCCCGACCAGTCACCGGTCGCTGTGTGGAATGCCACAACACGTGGTTCGCACAGGCGCCTGATTCAGCGAATCGATTCGACAAGGCTACCGCAATTCCCGGTGTTACGTGTGTGCGATGTCATGGACCGGGCAGAGAACATGTGGAACACCATCAGCAGAATCCGGACAGCACGGCGGGACAACATATCGTGAATCCTGGTAATTTGCGGCGCGAACGAATGAATGAAGTTTGTGCGCAGTGTCACTCCGGAGGTGAACAGTTGCGAGAGTCGTTTACCTATGTGCCCGGCGAACCCCTGGAAGACTACCTGGCGATCGATCTGTCCGGCGAGAACGCCTCGAACGAAGATCCGCATAGCGCCAATCAGTTGGCTCGGCTGATTAAGAGCCGCTGCTTTCAGAAATCCGATTCCATGACGTGTGCCACATGCCACAATCCTCATCAACAGGAACGAGGCAATCAGGCACTGTTTTCGGATCGATGTCGGGAGTGTCATCAGACGCAGGACTGCATTGAGTTTCCGGATCTGGGTGTGGCGATCCAGAATCGTTGCATTGAATGTCATATGCCTGCTCGCCGAGACGACGTCGTTTCTGTGCACACAAGTGACGGCAAGACCGTAACGCCGCTGCTGCGGGACCATTACATTCGTGGTTGGCCGGATGCAGCGGCACGGGTGCGTCAATCCATCCTGCGGACGATTCGGTCCGGTTCTTCCTCTGTGCAGAGTTCTCTTCAAGAGCGTTAAGTCATGAATCGTTGGACAGTTCTTCTTCTGTTGCTGGCAATCGCCGTCATCGTCGCATGGAAATTATTCAGCTCTGATACAGAGCCAGATGCGTCCGACACATCAGTGCCAGCAGTTCAGCAGGTTACGCAGCCGTTGACGGGGCCGAACGCTGCCACTTCTGACCCTGCAGCGTTCACGGCCAGTCCGCTTCAATTCACGTCCATGAGAGAAACATCCGATATCGACTTTGTTCATGTTTCCGGTGACTCGGCGGAAAAACCATTTCCGGCCGCTAACGGCAGTGGCATTGCTGCCCTGGACTACGATCTGGACGGAAACGTCGATCTGTATTTCGCCACAGGGACAACGCTGCCAACAGATCCGGCCCGCGAAAATCCAACGAATCGATGCTACCGCAATCTGGGGGGCTGGCAGTTTCAGGACGTCACTGACTTGTGCGGACTGGGACACAATGGGTACAGCGCCGGTCTTGCCGTCGGTGATTTTAACAGCGATGGCTTTCCCGACGTGTACGTAACGTGCTTCGGTGAAAACCAGTTGTACCAGAACCGAGGAGACGGGACGTTTCAGGTGGTGACGGAGCAATCAGGTACTGGCGATATGCGTTGGGCAACCAGTGCTGCCTGCATGGACTACGACAACGACGGCTTGACGGACCTGTATGTCTGCAACTACGGAATCTGGAGTCTTGCGACGAATCAGTTCTGCGGTGATCGCGAGCGTGACGTGCGAATATTCTGCAGTCCCGGCTCTGTGCCAGCAGAGCGGGATGTGCTGTTCCACAACGAAGGTGATGGCAGCTTTCGCGATGTGACGATGGAAACCGGCCTGGGGGCGTCCGCGGGGCGCGGTCAGGGCATCATTGCCGTCGATGTCAATGAGGATGGGCTGATTGATCTGTACGTGGGAAACGATCAGAACGCGAATTTTCTATTCCAGAATTCCGGTCACGGAACTTTTCATGACTCGACGGAAAATTCGGGAGCGGCCTATGATTTCCAGGGGTCTCGCCAGGCGGGAATGGGTGTCGCTGCGGGTGACGTCGACCGAAACGGAAGGATTGACCTGTTCGTCACAAATTTCGGCCAGGAACATAACACCTTCTACAGCAATATGGGGGGGGCGATGTTTCAGGATATGAGCAGGCAGATGGGGCTGGCTTCTCCTGGTTTCCCAGACATTGGCTGGGGGACTGCTTTTGTCGATTTTGACCTGGACGGCTGGTTGGATGTGGTTGTTGCCAACGGTCATGTGGACGACAATCTGGCCCGATTAGGTCGTGAAGGCCGGTATGAGCAGCCACCCCTTCTACTTCACAATATCCGCGGCCGTTTTTCTGCCGTGAAAGGTTCGGCGGGAGCTTATTTCGACGGCTTTCATTGCGGTCGTGCTTTGGTAATCACTGATCTGGACAACGATGGCGACTCGGATGTCGTCATTGGGCACCAGGATTCGCCTCCGGAACTTCTGCGCAACGACTGCGTCACGACAAACGTTGGGCTGATCCAGCTGCGAATGGTCGGAACGATCAGTAATCGAGACGCCGTAGGGACAATGTTGGTTTATCATTACGGTGATGTTGAGATCGTCAGGCACATTGTTGGTGGTGGCAGTTATCTTTCCGCCAATGACCTTCGAGTAACATTTCCCTGTTTGACCGATTCAGAGTATCCGCGCGTGGAGATTCACTGGCCATCAGGCAGAAAATCCAGCCTTGACGTCACATCTGGTGGTTCCTGCGTGGTCCTGGAGTCCAGGGATGCGGCTGTACTCCTAAGAAAGTCTCGCTGATGGCGGCCACCGGACCAGTGGGGAATATCCGACGGAATTCTGTACGCCGGTTGCATGCAACATTCTTATCGTGACCGATATAGGTCTTGCTGCTCAAAGAGTCATGTGGTCCGCGAAGTCCAGACGATTCAAGACCGTCCTGAGGTGCGGCCACAGTCCTGTGTTTTCTCCTGGAAAGCGGACGTGGACGGCGATCGGCGTACGGTCGTCGTTACGTCAGAATTTAAAAATAATCTTGGAATCCGTTAATTCTCAGTCCTCCCGTGTAATGCGGGAGGCTATGCTGTCGTGTCACTATGTTGTATTGCCTCTCTTCAATTACTTCTTTCGAAAGGGTGTTTTCATGAATCTCACTCGTCCTCGCAGGCGAATGGCTGGTTTTACTCTGATTGAGTTGCTGGTCGTGATTGCAATTATTGCAATCCTTATCGCTTTGTTGCTTCCAGCGGTGCAGCAGGCACGCGAAGCAGCTCGTCGTACTCAGTGCAAGAACAATCTAAAGAACATTGCACTGGCACACCACAACTACCATGACGTCTACGGTCAGTTCGCACCCAGCATTGGTTGGAATAGTGACAATCTTCAGGGCACCAGCACTGATTCTCGTCAAGGTGCATTTTCTGACAAAGTCTTTCTGCTGCCGTATATGGACCGCGCCAGCGAATATAATTTGGTAGACCAGTCGGACGTACCATTTGCTGTGGGTTGGTTGGGCGGCAATGCTGCTGCCTTGAGTGGCCGACTGCCTGTCTTCAACTGCCCCAGCAATCCCAATATTCCACAGAACAACGATCCACGTGGGGTGTTCACGTACGCGATAAATCAGGGTGTACCGTCACGGCAGTCCGGCGCTTGGGTAGGGGTTAACAGATCTCATAACGGATCAGCCTCCTACCTGGGACCCCGTGCTCCTTGTGATGCTCCTGTTAAGCTTGCGTATTACACTGACGGTTCGAGCAACACGTCATTGTACTCAGAGTTTGGCATCGACACTGTCCGCGACGACCATGGTCCCAAGACCAAGCAGGTGCACAGTTGGGCTGATAAGCTGGACGATCCGGCGGACACTCGACAACGATGTCTTGACCAGAATGATTTTGCGTCGGGCAATCGTAGTCGCCACCGGATGCGTGGCAGCGGTTGGTCATGGTCGTTTCTGGGTGTGGGCGCCGTGTACTCACACATCATGAATCCGAACGAGAAACCATGCCTGGCCTTCGAAGGTGACTGGGCGGGCAGTACTGCCATGTCGGCTTCAAGCTGGCACACCGGTGGCGTTCAATTGGCTCTGGCTGACGGTTCCGTCCGGTTTGCAAGTGACAATATCGACAATGGTGTCTGGCAGGCTGTTGGCACCCGAAACGGTGGCGAAACTATCGGAGAGTGGTAGGCGTTCGGTCAATGCTGACCTTGTTTTGGCGACACTACGATCTCCGGAGATGCCGATCATCTTCGGGGGTCGTTTTTTTCGCGCTCCTTTTCGTGGGGGCAGCGTGCGGTTGCAGGGATGAACCTGAAACCGTAACCGAAACGGTTGTTGCCGCCACGGACGTGGCGGGTCGCGTTAATCCGGGAGTCGGTGTCTCACCGAATGTCAGCGGCGGTTCATCAATAACGCCGGCATTCGTCGATGTGGCAGACGAATCCGGCATTGATTTTCGCTTTCACAACGATACTCAGCCCGGTCGCTATTTCCTGCCCGAGGTGATGGGCGGGGGCGCTGCGTGGTTTGATTTCGACGGCGATGGCAGCCTCGATTTGTACCTTGCGAACGGAGCGAGTCTCAGTTCTCCGGATCTGCGACAGGACGAATGGATGAACGGCCTGTTCCGCAATCGCGGAAATGGCAGCTTCACGAATGTGACGCGTCTGTCGAAATCGCATCACGGTGCATACAGTCAGGGCTGCGCTGTGGGAGATTGCAACTCTGACGGTTTCCCCGATCTTTACGTCACCAGTTATGGCGTGAACAGCCTGTTCATCAATCGAGGGGATGGCACGTTTTACGACGCAACGACAGATGCCGGCGTCGGTGATTCAGCGTGGGGCACCAGTGTTGTCTGGTTCGATGCAGATGCAGACAACGACGCGGACCTCTACGTCTGTAACTATGTTGACTTGACGTTCGACAATCACAAGGTGTGCAATTATGGCGGTCGACAGGGATACTGCGGCCCCGGCAGCTTTGACGGCGTGAATGATCTGCTGTACATCAACAACGGGGACGAAACGTTCACGGAATCCGCTGCTGCACTTGGATTTGACTCGCCCAACGGCAAGGGGCTTGCCGTTATTATCAGCGACTTTGACAACGATTCCCTGCCAGACGTGTACGTCGCCAATGACATGGTCGCCAACTACCTGTACACACGCGGTGCCCAGGTCGGTGCAGAACCGACCGACACACCTTCTTCGAAGACTGTACGCTTTCGCGACGTTGCTGCCGAGGCGGGCTGTTCCGTTGGTGGTGATGGACGTAATGAAGCCAGCATGGGGATCGCGTGTGCTGATTTCAACAACGACGGCATGGTTGACATTTATCTGACACATTACATGGACATGAAGAACACGCTCTATCGGAATCTGGGGCGTCTACTCTTCCGGGACGTGAGCCGACGCTCGCGAATTGCAGCGACCAGCTTCCCTAAACTGGGCTTTGGAACAACGCCCATCGATTTTGACGGTGACGGTGATTCGGATCTGTTTGTGGCCAATGGTCATGTTCTGGGACCGTTGCATATTCCCAACCGGATGAGCGCACAACTACTCGAAAATGACGGGACCGGTCGATTCCAGGATGTGTCGGCATCGTCAGGTGAGTACTTTTCGCAATTGAGTCTTGGTCGCGGAGTTGCAGCAGCCGACTATGACAATGACGGTGATGTGGACATTGCTGTGACGCACGTCGAGAGTCCTTTGGCTCTGCTACGCAACGACACGCCAACGAAGTCGCATTTCCTGGGACTTCTGCTGTCGACGAATGGTCGCACTCCACCGGTCGGAGCGCGTCTCGTCGTGACATCAGACGTCCATCTGCAGACGCGAATCGTGGATTCCGGTGGCAGCTATTTGTGTGCGTCGGATACTCGCCTGCTCTTCAGTCTGAAAGATTCATTGCCCGTCGATGTTGAGATCTTCTGGCCGTCCGGTCACGTCGATCGCTATTCAAATATTACCGTGGACGGCTACTGGCACGTGACAGAAGGGCATCCGTTGCAACCGCTGCCCGACAACAGGTAGTCGAATTGATGGACCGGCGTGGCGTTTCTGTGGCTCTTCCGATTGGCATCCTGTAGACAGTGAATCAAGAAAAAGTCATGTCGGACGCTCCAGCAAACAGCCCACGAAGCACCATCTTCAGAAGATTTCTGTTGGGCGTGCTGCTGTTAGCCGGAGTCCTCGGCGGCTATGTCTGGTACGACATGCACTGTGCCCTCAACCGTGGCCGACAGCTACTGCTTCAGGGTGAGTCGCCAGCAGCTGTTCCGGAGTTCAGGAGGTATCTGACGATTCATCCTGGTTCCGACAGCACCAGATTGCTTCTGGCGCAGGCCCTGTTGAGTAGCACCACGAGTACCGACAATTCAGGACTCTCGGCAGCTCTGCAGCAGCTGGCCTTGATACCTGACGACTCACCACTGGCTTCCGAAGCACGAATGCGGGCGGCACGAGTGGAATTGCTGAACCAGTTGCGCCCCGGCCGCGCCGAAGTGCTGTTGCGGGACGCAATTCGATTGGATCCATCCAGCCACGATGCGCACTACCTGTTGTGGAAACTGCTGGACATGACGGAGCGACCGGAATGGAGTGAGCCATATTTCTGGAAGGCCTATGAACAAACACCGGGCCAGCTGCGTTCGCTGCGTTTGCGCGAGTGGTACCTGAGCCAGTTCAGTCCGGTCACTTCGACCACCGAATTTGACATTGCGATGGGGTTGCTGGCGCCCGATGAAGTTCCGTCGAAGACCACGGTCCTGCGCCGCTTGCAGACGTTTCGTTTATCGGAACAGGATTCTGCATTGGCGACAGCGGCGGTCGCCTGCTGGTTTCGGCAAAATGGTTCGCCGCAGGAGGCGCTGACGCTACTGCAGGAATTTCGTCACTACGAAGCAGCCCTGACGAATCGGTTTTTTATTGCAACGGTGATTCTGGCGCAGCTGGATCTGGGCGAATTTGAACAGGCCCATGTGCTGTTTGATCGTTGGCCAGAGCCGCGCAGCGGCTATGACTATTCCAAACTGCATGGCATTATCCAGGACGAGATTAACGATGATGCCGCTGCTGCCGTTGAAGCCTGCAACAAGGTTACCGAGGAATGGCCAGGGATGATTGACTGGCCCGTCATGTTGCGAAAAGCCAGTTGCCTGATGCGGCTGGGGCTGAAGGATGAAAGCAATGAACTGCGGCGGCAGGCAAAACGGATCGAGTTATTGATGGAAACCAATATTCACGTAGATTTGCGAAAAGCTCTCGCGGATTTGAATAATCCGCTAACTGCGAATAAACTGGCTGACTTCTATCGCTTACTGAATCGTGAGCGTGAAGCCATGGCATGGATGGCTCTGGTTGATCATTGATAGTAACATGGATCTGTCTTTATGCTGATGGGGGCCGAGGTCTCGGCGTATTCCCCTGGCGACTGTAAACCCGATGCAACTTTGGGGGCAATCGGGGGGCTAACTAACACGGGAGAACCAAAAATGAAGCGACTTGTATTTAGTTTTGTTCTGGGTGCGACAGCATCATTGACCATGGGTTGTGGTGGGGCAGTGGAAGAGATTCCGGCCTCGTCAGAAGCAGGCCCGGAGATGGCTGATGAGGAAGTTGAGAACTATATGAAGGAAAGTATGGAGCGGGGAAAAGCGTCGGAAGAAGCGTCAAAATAACCGGCAGGCGAACAGGCCAGCAGCGGCGAAATGTTGATCAACGACATTGGAGCCGCTGTTCGCCTTAGCCATTTACTCCCTCGAATTCATGGACTGCCTGTTCCGCATTCGGACAGGACGCATGTCCTGTGCACAATTCAGGAAGTGCTGGCCCCGACATATCAATCACGGGACCCAGGTGTCACTTCCAGTGGTACGTCCTTGCCAGCTCGTTTGACGACGATCTTTACGGTCTGGCCAATCTTCAGCGCTTCGATGGCGTAGGTGTAGTCATAGATGTTTTCGATCGACTTGCCCGCCAGCTTGATGATAATGTCGCCGCGTTTGACGCCGGCTTTGTCGCACGGGCCACCCTTCGCCACGCCGGACAACAGCACGCCTTTGACATCCGATTCGGCGTAGTCCGGAATCGTGCCCAGATACGCTCGCAGATTCGCTCGGCGCTGTCCATCGGCCGGTTTGGTCTGCATCACATAGGCTGGCATCGATCGGCGGCTGATCAACTCGCGGCACACCAGATTCATGAAGTGTGCCACCCTCGACAGGCCTTCGTAGTTTATTTTCTCAGGCGTGTCTCGAGGCGTATGGTATTCGCCGTGGTTGCCGGTGAAGGCCGACAGGATCGGGACCCCGTGCATGAAGAACACGCTGGCGTCCGTTGGAATGTAGCTGTCGTTCTGCAGAGTAATGGGCAGACCCAATGGCACGTTGGCCCGTTCAATGATTTGTTGCCAGCCATTCGACGAACCGATTCCCTGGAGGACAAGCTTTTCCTGCATGCGGCCAACCATGTCCATGTTCAGGCAGGCCGCGATGAACAAATGCAGACCGCCGGTGTTTGGTCCGGATTCCTCTTCCTTCGTGGCGTCTGTTTCAGCATCCTTTGACGAAGATTTATCGTCTGCGTTGTCGTCAGCATCATCATCAGGTTCGCTGACGGCTGCAGCATGTTGCGAGAACATGGTTTCCAGCTGCTTCACGTAATGGCTCGACCCCAACAGTCCGAGTTCTTCACCCGACCACGCCGCAAAAATCACGTCGCGGTTCCCCTGCAGTGTGCCTGCATCTTTCGATTGCGCCATGGCTTCGGCAATCTGCAGCATCGCCGCCACACCGGACGCGTTGTCGTCAGCACCGAAATGAATACTGCCGGCTTCGTCATCCTTCGCCAGCGAGTTGGCACTGGGACCGGCTCCCAGATGGTCGATGTGTGCACCGACCACAACAATCTCATGCGCTGGAGTGTCGCTGACCTGCAGTCGTCCGAGTACGTTGCGCCCGGTCTTCTTTTCCTGCTGGATGTCCACGTTGGCGGCGATCTTCAGGTTCTTAATCGGGAAGCCCATCGCCGGCTCACCCGTGTCCAGCTGCTCCTGAATCGTTCTTAATTCCCTGCCGCTGGCCTTGAACCACTCGGCGGCGACTTCATCAGTAACGCTCAGTACTGTCAGACTTGTTCCTGCCAGTGAGCCATCAAACTGCAGCGGCACCAGTTGTTTTCGTACCCCCGACGTTGGACCGCTGACCAGAATCAATCCTGTAGCCCCCATGTCGCGCGCCTTCATGGCTTTGAATCGCAGACTGCTGAAGCTGTTCAGGTACTGTCGCCGCTCGGCAGAGATTTCCTCGGGCATAAAGCGAAAGCAGACGATCCACTTGTCTTTGACATCCAGATGCACGAATGAATCGTATTCCTCGAAGCCGTCGCCGGCTGGCGCCTGAATGCCGTATCCGGCAAACACGACTTCTTCCGGGTCGACCCTGCCCGTCCTGGAAAAGACGAGCGGCTGCCAGTCTTCTTTCAGTTCGTAAGTTCTGTCACCCACCGTCATTGAATTGTTCGGACCGGCCGATACACCAGACGTGAATTCAAATTCCTGAAACCAACCATCGTCGTCCCCCGCAGGCTCCAGACCCAGTGTTTCCAGATACAGGGCGACATAGTTTGTGGCCAGTTTCTCGCCTCGTGTGCCCGTCAGACGTCCCTGCAACTGCGGCCGGCACAGGTATTCCACATGCCGCACCGCGTCCGCCGGAGCAAAGTCCGGTCGCGCACTTGGAGCGCGACCAGTTGTGGCGACACTGACCATCGGCCTGGCCTGTGGTGTTGGCGTCGTGGCTTCCAGACCGAGCAGTCCGAGAGCCTGTTGATGATCCCATTCTGCCAGAAAGATCTGTGACTGACTGTTGGTGGTGCGATTGGTTGTCCAGGAAAGTTGAGTGCCATCCGGAGTGAACACCGGTAGTCCGTCAAAGCCAGCGGTGTACGACACTCGGAGGGGTTCTTTTTTCCCTTCCCGATCGACGATGTACAATTCGAAATTCGCAAAGCCGTGTTTGTTGGTGGTGAAGATCAGGTACTGCCCTGACGGATGGTAATAAGGCGCCCAGGACATCGCCCCCAGGCGTGTGATCTGCTGTTGATGCGTGCCGTCCAGCTGCATCGTCATGATCTCGGCAGTCGCTCCGTTTTCGGAAAAACGTCGCCAGCAGATGCCTTTGCCGTCGGGTGCAAAGAACGGCCCGCCGTCGTATCCCGGCGAAGTCGTCAGACGCCTCACGTTGCTGCCGTCTGCATTCATGAGATAGATTTCGTTGGCCCATGCCGGGTCGAGTTCAAACGCTTTCTGTTGTTCGTCTGACAGATTTTCTTCGTAGCCGGATCGGTTGGAAGCAAATGCAATCAGCTTGCCATCCGGCGACCATGATCCTTCTGCGTTGTAGCCTTTTGTGTTGGTAAGGTTTCGATAGTTCTTTGACTCCAGATCATATTCGTAGATGTCGAAGAACTCGTCGTAGTCCCAGGAGTAACGACGTTCCTTACCGGATGCCCGCAGTTCGAGTTCTGCTTTCTGCTCATCCCTTGCTGCCGGGTCGTCCTGAGTAGACGCATACAGCACTGTCTTGCCGCTCGGGTGAATCCATGCACAGGTTGTCTTGCCGTGACCCGGAGAAATCTGTTCGGTCGCTCCGGTATCGAGGTTCATCAGGTAAATCTGAAAGAACGGATTTCCGTCGTACCGTTCACTCTGAAAGATCAGCTGCCGCCCATCAGCGCTGAAGTAACCTTCGCCAGCGCGACGGCCTTCGTAAGTCAGCTGTCTGGCCCGACGGATCAGGCGACCTTCCAGTTTGGCGGCTGCAGACGGATCACTGACTGTGATGTCTTCCTGCTGAGCCGTTTCAGTCGGTGCGGACACGTCGTCCTGAGCCGTAGCAGACGCTGCGGCCAACGTCACCGTTGCCATGAAATACACGAAATGTCGAGGCGGGATTGTAACGCGGAATTGAGGCACCGTGGTGGCTCCGGAAACAGGTGAGCGGGTAAGGGATAGTCTGGGTGGCAATTATAGTTGGCGGCCGCCGCGGTGCCACCACTCGTTTCGGGCTGACCATGGGCTTCTTACGTCGTCACTGTGCAGAGCGACTCAACACGACTAACCTACCGCCACATTTCCGTACCGTTCCACCGCCATCTGTCTGCACCACTGTGACCGCTGATTCTTTGATTCTTGCCGCTGATATTGTTCCGCTGTTGATCGGTGGCGAGGCCGCTCCGTCAGCCATCGGTCTGGTGGTGATGATCCTGGCAGGGATGGTGGCGATTACCAAAGGCGGTGATCTGTTTACCGATAGTTCCGTCGAGATTGCCCGGATTACACATATTCCGCCGGTCGTCGTCGGAGCAACGATTGTCAGCATGGCGACGTCGTTTCCCGAATTCATGGTGTCCTTGACCGGAACACTATCAGGCTCTGCGGAATTCGCGGTCGGCAATGCGATCGGATCGTGTCTGTGTAACATCGGGTTGATCATCGGGCTGTGTGCAATTGTTCGAGGTGTACTGGCACGACGCAGAGGACAGCAAACCGGGATTGCCACGGGCCGCGACATGCTGGCCGGTCCTGGCATGTTCATGCTCGGCAGCTGCGTTCTGCTCTGCCTGTTCAGCCTGTTCGATGTTGGCGGCGCCACGATGACGGGCCAACCGACGGAATTCGGTCTCAGCCGCTGGCAGGCGGCGATCCTGTTCATTGGGATGTTCTGGTATCTCGGCTATTCCATTCAGGTGGCTCGCCGAGCTCGGTACGAAATGACAATCAACAACGATGCTCAGCAGAACGCTGTGCCGGTCCGGACCGCCCTGATCAAGCCAGCGGTGACGTTCCTGGTGGCGTCGACAATCGTTGTGATCGGCAGCCGTGTACTGGTTTGCAACGGAGAAGAAATCGCGCTGCGAATGGGTGTTCCCAAACTGGTGCTCGGGCTGACTCTGTTTGCCGTGGGTACATCGTTGCCGGAACTTTCGATTTCGCTGATCGCCGTTCTGAAAGGACACGAAGCCCTGGGGATCGGCAACATTATCGGATCCAACGTCCTGAATATCTGCTGGGTCCTGGCATCCTGTGCACTGGTCACACCGTTGCCGATCGGTCTCCAGACGATTCTGCTTGATCTGCCGGTGACACTGTTGCTGACCGTGATGCTGCTTGCATTTCCCTGGAAGTCCGGTCGGATCACCTCGCTGGCAGGTTGCCTGGTGCTGCTGGTGTATGTCCTCCATCTCGGGCTGATCACGCTGGCTAACCCGTTTTCATAAGCGCAAAAGCACATCCCGCAAGCTTGTTGCTGTCGGGATGTGCGTTTAAAGTCGCAGCGATGATATTGACCGGCCACTGCGACCCCGGCTCGTGCATCAGATGATCACCAAACGTGATCCGGGATATTGATGTAGGCAGGTTTGTGAAACGGCTGACCGGCAGCAGGGCCTCCGGTTCCGAT
>JBDONA010000606.1:0-27761 GCA_039831575.1 Fuerstiella sp.
TGTCGGACTTGCCATGCACGTTCCCTCGTTTGACACCGGCTCCGGCCATGATGCCGGTGTAGCAATATGGCCAGTGATCGCGACCATCGTCGTTGTTGCTGTTGCCGCTGGTGCTCACACCTCGTTGTGGGCTGCGGCCGAATTCGCCAATAACAACAACCAGTGTTTCGTCCAGCATGCCCCGTTCATCAAGGTCTGAAATCAGACCAGATACGGCTCCATCCAGCATCGGGCCGGACTGCGTCTTCATGCGTTTTGACAGGCCGGTGTGATGGTCGAACGAATGGTTGTCGGAATTGGCAACCTTTGGCCAGACAACTTCCACAACTCGGGTACCGGCTTCAACCAGGCGACGAGCCAGCAGACAGGAATCCCCAAACGTGTTCCGACCGTACTTTTCACGCATCGCATGATTTTCTGCACCAAGGTTGAAAGCCTCGCGTGCCCGGCCGGAAACGATCAGGTCCAGTGCTCGTTCGTAGTATTGATCCAGTTTCAGATGCTTGACCGCATTGTCGATTTTGGGCATGCCCGCGCTGATGGTGTTTCGCAGGTTGGCCCGACGATTCAAACGTACGGAGAAGACTTCCGGCCGCAGCTTCAGATCGTCGACCTTGATCCGAGTCATCTTCTTCATGTCCATGTCATCGCCGGTGGGATACAGCGTGTATGGATCATAAGCTTTGCCCAGGAATCCAGCTGTTCCTCCCTTGCCGACAACATTGCTTTCCTGCAGCGGTCGCGGCAGCATGACAAACGGAAGCATGGGGACTTCCAGCGGACGCAGACGAACGATGTTGGAACCGAAGTTCGGAAAGTCTTTGGGGCTCGGCGGTTCCAGCTGACCGGATGGACTGACTTTGTCCGTGGTGTAGCCGGTCATCATTTGATAGATGGCCGCCGTATGGTTGAACAAACCGTTCGGCGTATAGCTCATGGAACGAATCATTGTGAACTTGTCGTTCACCTGAGCCAACTTCGGAAGGTTCTCAGTGAACTGAACGCCGGGCAGTTTTGTGGAAATGTTGCTGAAGACACTTTGCACATTGTCCGGAACATTCTCCTTGGGGTCCCACAGGTCAAGATGCGACGGACCTCCCTGCAGATAGCACATGATAATACTTTTGGCTTTGCCCCAGCCTGGACCGCCGGAAATGTCCGCTTTGCTGGAAGCACTGGCGGACTGCAACTTCAGCATGTTGACCAGCGACAGGCCCAGCATGCTGGAACCGCCCACCTGCAGCACGTCGCGTCGCGTCCGACCGACACCGCGGTCACAAACGTCTTTGCCAGCTTCGCCCTTGATGTGCAACATAATCTTGTTCCTGTGGACGGGCCCTCCGCATCCTGCAGACAGCCCTGAAGTTGGAGACCTGAATGTTAATCAAAGTCCGTGAAGTGTACTGAAAATCTCTACGTTTATGTAGTTTTCTCTGCAAAGCGGAGCTCCGGATGGGATTCCCGCTCGCAGAGTCAAACGACAGAATGTTAATGGTTAAACAGAAAGGCGGGGTTGTTGATCAGTGCCCACGCCAGGTCCTGGGCTGCCGTGAGTCGTTTCGTTTCCACCTGCTTGGCGCTGAATTTGACATCTTCTCGCAGACGAACCAGTCGTTCATCGTCTTTGATTTCCTGACTGACGAATGCGATTCGTTCTTTTCTGGACGCGACTCCCGGATCTTCCGGCAATGGTTGTTTTGCCATGTTTAACGCCGCCTGCTTCGCGGCGACCTTAGCATCAGATTTCTCGAACCAGGTGAGAAGCGTTTCCTTCTGAGTGTCCGTTCGTTGATCGGATTTTGTAGAAGCAATCGCCGCCAGACTTTCCGGCAGGCTGAGTCCAGGTGCCTTTTTCCGGGTCACCGAAATTCGAAATCTTGCCAGCAGATGTTCCTTGGCGCTGTGGTTCTGGTGGATGACAAATTTCAACACGGTACCGCCGTCGTGGCCGAGAGCTTCTTTCGTCTCAAATGTGGCCCAGTGAGTCACTCCCGGTGCATTGGCGATCGCCCATGCATTCTGATTCCCCGGGTTGCCATCGATGGCAAGGGCAGCATTGAAGCCAGCCTGCAGAAAATCGGCTTTGGCATTCTGTAGTGCGACCTTCTTATATTCTGTCGGCTTCGAAAGTGGTGCCGCCTGAACTTCGAATTCCGTGACGACAAAGTTTCCGTTATCCGGCAGACCCGGCCCGTTTCCCTTTTTGCCAGAAACCGTCAATGCCTCGACTCGAAAGGCCGCGATGTCCTTCAGGGACGTGTTCACGGTGATTGTGTAGGCACCCTTATCGGCTCTGCCTGTCGCTTTGATGGATCGGTCGTCCTGGCGTTCCAGTGTGATGCCTTTCGGTGCTGTCAATGAAGCTGGTTCCAGAAAGAACCATTCCACACCTGTATTCTGCTTCGTTAGATAGGCTTCCATATGCTTTGGCCGTTCCGCCTTGAACTTATCGAAGTCCGCCTGCACCTGGGCCAGTTTCTCAACCCGTACTTTCTCTTCTTCGGCTTGGCGTGGAGCGATTTCCTTTTCGTAGGCTGCCAGGTCGGCATTGCCTTCGGCGATGGACGTGGTACGAGTTGCCTCGCGTTTTGGCCGCTCCTCTTTCCACCATGTTTCACGTTCCGCCAGAGCATCATTGACACGTTTGTGATCGGCGTCGATGGTGTTCATCGAAGCCAGTGTGGCACTGGTCTCCGGTTCCGCGGCAGGACGATTGAGAATTCGAATGAACAGCTCATTGATCAACTGGCTGTCATCTCTGATTTCCTTCACAAGGCGGGCAATATCATTCTTTGGATCGTCCAGGGCGTTGCCCACGGTAGGACCTCCGATCAACGCCATGATTGGTCCCAGCTGCAGTTCAGCGGAACGTTCACATTCGCACGCGCTTTCCCGGACAGGACGGCCCAGATTGGCAAGAAATCCGTCGGGAAGCTTGATGCCCGCATCCGGAATGGCGGCCGCTCGGGTGCCTTCCGGAATGCCAGGGATCTTTGATTTTGCACCGAGGACACGATGAATGGCGTCGTACAGAACTTCAGCCGGCAGTCGTCTGGCGATTGCGTGAGAGTAATTCTGTGCGTCGTCTTCGTTCCACTTGTTGGTTTCCAGGGCCAACTGATAAGTCCGGGACTTGCAGATCAGCTGCATCACGTGTCGCGCATTGAAGTTGCTGCTGATGAACTCATTTGTGAGGTATTCCAGCAGCTCCGGATTTGTGGGCGGGTTGCCGGCTCGCAGATCGTCGATTGGCTCCATGATGCCGATGCCAAGCATGTATCCCCATAACCGGTTGACGTAGCTTTTGGCAAAATACTGGTTGTCGGCCGAAGTAATCCACGCCGCCAGTTGTTGTCGACGACTTGCGTTTTCCGGCGATTCGAAGTCGCAGTCGTACGGGAAAACAGGAGCCGCCACGGACGCCGTGCGAATGTGTGTGACTTCGCCGTCGTCCTTCTCAAAGACGACTTCGTAGAACGGCTTGGCACCTTCCACAGCCGTGCCGCCAATCTTTCTCTTACCGCTGGCCGGGTCTGCCTTCAGGCCGACTCGGGCAAAATAGGCGGCCGTTTCGTAGTACTGGTCCTGAGTCCATCTTTCGAATGGATGGTCGTGGCACTTGTTGCAGTTGAATCGCACTCCAAGGAACAGGTGGGTGGTGTTCTCCATGATATCGACCGGTTCCCGTAGAATCTTGTAATAAGAAGCGGCGGGGTTTTCCTTGTTCGATCCATCGGCTGTGACGATCTTGCGAACGAATTCGTCGTACGGTGTATTGGCGTCGACCTCGGTACGAATCCAGTCGCGGAATGCGCTGGCACCTTCAGGACCCAGAAACTTGCGATTCACCTGCAGCAGGTCGGCCCACTTGTTCGTCCAGTAGTCAACGAATTCGGCGCTGCCGATCAGCTGGTCGACGACTTCCGCCCGTTTTTCCGCTGTTGGTCGTGCGTCCGCCAGAAACGTTCGTACATTTTCGGCAGTCGGAGGAAGCCCCGTGAGGTCCAGGTAGACTCGACGAATAAATTCTGCGTCGGTACACAACCCTGATGGCTGGATCTTCAAGCGCTCCCATTTACCAGCCACAAATCTGTCAATTTCGCCCCACGATTCCGGCTCCTTCCATTCGAATCCCTCGCGATCGCCCATCACTGTCAGTGTCGTGGCTGCATAGGCACCTTCGTAGCGGGCCAGAATCGGTGCTTCGCCACGACGCATGGCTGTCATCAGGCCCCAGCGGTTGGTCACAGCAACGTCGGTGTTACCGCTGTCAATGAATGCCTCGCGAGTCACGTCCCTTGTCGAACCGTCTGCGTACGTGGCAACAATGCGAATCTGTTGCGTTGAGTCGAGTTGTTGGATGGTGGGATTTTGCGGTGTGATCTCAATCGACGTCACCTTCGGTGTTGCCAGGTCAAGTTTGGCCCCGGCCGTGATCCAGTTGCGAACGATTTCGTAGTAGTTGCTGTTGGGCCTGATGGCCTGTCCACCGACGTGTGGCACGAAGCCGGTTGATTTCATCAGCATCAAACTGTCAGCTGGCGATGCCACGTTTGTGCGGCGTGCGGCAAGGTCGTCGGTGAAGGCACGCAGATCGAAGATCGGATCGTAGCCGCGCAACGACAGCTTGAATCCAGCCTTGCCTTTGGCCGAACCGTGACATGTTCCCTGATTGCAGCCCACACGCGACAGAATGGGATTCACGTGCTTGATGAAGTCTGCCACGAACGGCTGAGCCACGCCGGATACCTTGAGCGGTACTTCCACAGTCCGTTCACCGAGCTTGACCAGCAGTTTGCCCTGACCATCGGCCGTCGGCTTCACAAAGCCCGACTTAGTGACGTCAACGACGGCACCGTCATGTTGCACTGTTACGTTGCGGGTGACGTCAATAATCTCGCCGGTGTTGAGTGTGGCTGAGACGAACAGCTGCACATAGTCAAACGGATTTTTTAACTCAACGGCTGACGGATGTGTCGTCAATGCCGTGACGGTGGTCCCTTTCGGCAAATCACTCTTTCTGATGAGCGGCGAACCGCTCCACACCAGGTCGCCCACAGCTGTTGGCTGAGTCTGCTTGCTGGCTTCTCCCACGGGGGCTGCGGCAAACGTTGTGATCGGTTTGCCGGTTTCGGTTGCGATCAGCCGAATAGTGCCATCGCCTCCTGCGATCGCAACCTTGCGGTTGTCGGGGTGAAACGCGAGGGCGTACAGCGGGCTTTCGTCAAGCTTCACTTCCGCTATCCGTTTGATGTCTTTTGATCGGTGGTCGTCAAGCTTTTTCTGTTCTGCGGGCTTGCGTTGTTGTACTCTCTTGGCCGTGATGGCTTTCAGGTCGTCAGGCAGTTTTGTGTCAAATTCATAGCTGTAGACCGCCAGTTCACCTTTTCCGTTCAGCGAACTGACCGCCGCGATTCGTGTTCCGTCGCTGCTGACAGCCACGCCGAACACACGTCCGGACATCGGTTTCAACCGCTTGATCAGGTTTGAATCGTCTCCAATCTTTCGTGCGGTGATGCGGAATATTCGATAAATCTTGGGCACGCCGTCGGCACCACCCACGATGATTTCATCGCGTTCCGGATGTCGCACGATGCTGTTTACTCCACCCTTCAGGGCCTTTGGTGTAATGGATGTGACGTTGTCGATAAAGCGGTTCGTGCCCACTTCAGTCAACTTCACCGTCATGTCGCGAGACACGGACACGACATGCGAGCTTTCGTTTTCCACCGTGAATACCGTGTCACGAACCCAGTCGCTGTGAGCTCCCTGAAACATGACCTGCTCACCGGTTTCCGCATCGATGGCTCGCACGGAATTATCTGAACAGCCAAACGCAATCTGCTTGCCGTCCGGCGACCAGCTGGCTCCGTAAAGCGTGTCAAAGGTGACTGTGTGCGACAGCAGCAACTCGCGTTTGTCCACATCCCAGACCTGCACTTCACCCATGCGGCCCGGTTGGCCACCAGTGACAGCCAGACGCTTGCCATCCGGCGAAAATCGGACGGATTCGATTCGTTCCGAAAGGCCGATCAGCCGATCCACGATGCCGGAACCATCTGCTTTGTGCAACAGGACTTCGTTAAAACCGGCAACTGCCAGAAGTTGACCGTCTGGTGAGAAGTTCAGTGAGGTGACGACCGGAGGCAGTGAATACTGAGGTGGGTTCTCGCGGCTGTAGACCACCTTTGTGGAAACCGGCGTGTCGTCCTTCGCACCCTGAGCAATCCAGTTGCGAATCAATTCGATCTCAACACCTGACAGTGGTTTTCCTTTCGACGGCATTGCTGCCGAGCCTTCCTCAGGTGTGATCTGAGCAATCAGGTAACTTTCATCCGGCTTGCCGGGCACTACAGCCGCGTCACCGCTTTCGCCCCCGTGGAACAGCTTACCAAAGTCAGTCATAACGTACTCACCGCTGGCTTTCGCCGGCTGATGGCATCCCTGGCACCGCGCCTGCAGAATGGGTTTCACCTGTTTGTGAAAACTGACCGTTCCGGAGGGGGCTTCTTCGTCTGTGTTTTCTGCAAAGGCAACCAGCGGTGACACAGCCGTGAGCAATGACAGGACGGTGAACAGATGAGGCAACTTCATGATTCGTGCCATTCGAGTGCGGGGCATGAAAGCGTTTACTGCTTTGTGAATACCGGGCATCACAAAGTGTCGGAAACTGTTCGCGGAACTCGATCTTCGAAGAATGAAACCGCGCGTCAGAAAATATGTTTGAGACCAGGAGCGCAAGGCCCACAGGACTCATGCAGGAAGGAGGGAGGATTCCCACAGGAATCCAGTTCGGAGGAAGGCTTGGATGATATCACTGGGAGTTTCCAGAAGCAAGTTTCTGCACTTTCGCGACCGAACAGCACAGCAAATACGCACGGTTTTCCAGTTATGTGGCGTCCTGTGCACACGTAGCAGTCTTGTCGTCAATTTCAACGGTTGAGCCTGACACCCTGGCGAAACCGATGACAGTTCCGTCAAACGATTTCAACGGGATGCCTCCGGGAAAGGTAATGAGCTCGCCGATTGAGTGTTCAACGTTGAACATCGTCCCCAGGACGTCGCAGACGACCAGTGTGTCACTTGTGACGATGTGGATTGTGCGAATGGAGCATGTCAGCGTATTGCAGATTCGGCGCAGGTTTTTGTAAAATTCGCGCATGGCAAAAAAACAAAGGGAAGTCAGGTCCACCGAGCATGATGCAGGTCGGCTGCCAGTGCGGATTCTATGGTCAAAGCCAGTGTTTACGGCAGCTTAAGACGTCGACGGGCTCGTCATCCCCGCAGTATCGTGGCTGCTACAGAATCTGATCGATACGGACGCTGGCAGCAGCGGTGAAAATTGATCAATTTACATGGGGCGGTCTGTACCTGACTGCATGAGGCCTGACCAGGGATCCTGGTGTGTTGGACTGGCTCCACAGACGGACTATCTCAACGGAACTGCCAGACATCATCACCAAAGATCCTGACCGGCCTGCTGACCGCCCGCAGTTTTACCGTCAAGTAATGCGTCAACATCACTGGCCGCGATCTGCAGCATGCGACTGAACATCACCTCGGCATCAAGTTTGTGGTAGTTGGCGATGTCCCCCACGATGCCATTGCATCCGTGGTCCGCCGCGTAGGACTCAAACGCAGCAAGATCCGGAGTCAGTTCGATGGCTTTCTTCAGGGTCAGGCATCCTGCGGCGATGTCGTGTTCGCGACCGGGCCACCAGTTGGCATCCAGCAGCTCCGCTGTGACCAGCTCAACAAGAATCGTCTCCACGCCACCGGCATGTTGGTCCCCTCGCTCCGACGCAAATTCGGCCAGTGGCTCGTGCAGCCAGCGGAATGCCCAGTTCGAAATGCCACTCTGGCGAAGCCCCTCGACAATAGCCTGTCGGTGTGTGATGGAACCATGAACGTCGACAACATAGACGGCCGCCGGCTTCTTCCATGCCGTCACCGCCTTCACGTAACCCGCAACGTACTCGGTCAACAATTCGGCGGTCAGGTCGATGCTGAAGCCGAATGGCAACCCCCAGGTCAACTGCCCATATTCCAGGGGACGACCGACCTCAAATCCATCGACTGTTCGCGTCAGTTCTCTCAGAACGCTGTAACTTTGAATCGTGTCCGTACCCAGCGGCAGGTGAGGGCCATGTTCCTCAACCGCTGTGTCAACGCTGAACGCCAATACCCGGGGTGACGGAACAGCGTCCAGGTTTTCCGGAGGCAAGTCCACGATTCGCAGCCGCGAAGAATTGCAGACGTCATCGCCATACTTCGGAAAGCATCTCAGGATCTGAGCAACAATTTTCTCCCGCAGATCGCTGGTCATAGCTTCGTGAAACAGAGGGGGCAGGAGTCGATCTCCAAGCTCCAGTAACCGCTCATATGGTGTCCCGAGTGAACAGATCGGCAATACGTACTCGGTGTCGGCGGGAAGTTTTCGCAGTTCAAATAGCGACCAGCCGGTGATCCAGGGGCCGTTGTTAATTCTTGAAGGCAGGTATTGGTCAAACATGTCGTGCTCGACTGGCGGGATATGGCGAGAAGCGACCATCCATAATACGAAGCCCAACCGGAAACTGCACGGCAGAGATGCCGTTGGTCATTTGTTGATCGCTGTTCGAGCGTCAATTGTCAAACGAAAAAACGGTTTGAGGTGACTAGCTCAAACCGTTCATGTTGTATTAATCTGTCGGCCCGACTGGCACGCGGCCTTTAGAAACCACCGCCACCGCGGAGTTGTTCCTGCTCAAGCTGATACTTCCGAGTTGCTTCAACCTGTTTTGTCAGCTTGAACTCGGGTCCCGCCGGGAAGTACTGAACGTCATCGTCAAGATATGTCGCAGACGGCAATGTCTGCCCGCCAATCGAAGTCTGACATCCCGTCAGAAGAACACTGGACGAAATTACTGCCATCAAGGAGAGCAGAATCCGACTTCTTCCTGCAGATACCTTCACGGGTGTTTACCTTCTACAATTTGCTAAGAAAGAGCAGGACCGTCCAGCTGTGGAGGAATCTGCATAACGACACCGAAGATCGGTATCCTTCTGGCTTATCGGCCGTTGCGTCCCGGAGAATCTGTAAAACCGTTTTAATCGCTAAATCTTTTCCAATCGGAACACTAAGATGCCACTTCGCATCGGCAATACCTGCCGCTTGTCGATCGTGAAAAGTTAAGCAGAAGTCGTGAAATTCAAATCCACAGAAGGCAATCATGCAAATCGCAGGAATACAAACAGACGTCACACTGGGCGACAGAGCTGCAAATCTGGATCGCATGAGAACTGCGATTCTGGACGAAGTGCAGCAATCCAGCCGTCTGATCGTGTTTCCCGAATGTTTTACAACCGGATACTGTTTTGATTCACTTGATGAAGCGATGACCGTGGCAGAACCCGCGGATGGCGAAGCCGTGGCGGCCGCGGCCGCCCTTTGCCGTGACCAGAATTGCTTTACGGTTTTCGGCCTGCTGGAACGGGCTGGCGATCAGCTCTTCAACACAGCCGTGCTGGTTGGGCCGAAGGGACTGATTGGCAGTTACCGCAAGATTCATCTGCCATATCTTGGCGTTGATCGATTCACGACACCCGGGGACCGACCATTTGAGGTGTTTGAAGCAGATGGTGTCCGCATCGGAATGCTGATTTGCTACGACGGTGGTTTCCCCGAAGCGGCGCGGACGCTGGCACTGCAGGGGGCTGATGTCGTGTTGCTGCCCACCAACTGGCCTCCGGGAGCGGAATACATGTCCTCATTTTCCGTGAATTGCCGGGCCATGGAGAACGGCATTTACTTCGCTGCCGTCAACCGTGTGGGGACTGAACGCGGATTTTCGTTCATCGGACGAAGTCGCATCTGCGACACCGTCGGCAGGACGATTGATGCCGCCGACCACACTCAGGAAGCCGTTGTTCGCGCGACCATTGACGTGGCGGTCGCTCGCGAAAAACGCATTGTGCGCGTGCCGGGAAAACACGTCATTGATCGCATGGCAGACCGTCGTCCCGAAATGTATGGCCCCATCTGCGAACCTCACTCGCTGCTTCGTCCCGGCCGCGACGAGCCGGCTTAGTGGTGACAGCCGCACTTTCTGTGAGCGCCGTGCCGCTCACAAGTCACTTCACCCTCCTTCCGGGAGGGTCGCGAGGCACGAGCGGGGAGGGTGGTTAAGACTCGACGTGCGAGTGTATGGTTGAGGCTGATAAACCCTCTGCGGGCCTGATAGCTCGACTCTCCCGCCAGCGGGAGAGTAAACACGTGAGCAGAACCGCTTGCATCACGGTGGTGAATACGCGTTATCTATCCAGCGGACGTACATCCCTTAGCAGTTCAAGTACGGCAGCTTTCAGACCGGGCGCAATCGACACGCCTTCGCCCGTGCTGATATTTTCGTCACCCTGCCAGTCAGTGCAGGATGCGCCGGCCTCGCGCAGAATGGGAATTAACGCCGCGATGTCCCACGGACTCATTTGCGGATCCACGGAAATGTCAGCGCGTCCGGTCGCGACCAGCATGTGCCCATAACAGTCTCCCCAGCCTCGAGCAATCCTGACTCGGGTGCAAAGGTCCGGCAGCACGTCGCCACGACCACAACGAATGTCTGACGTCGGTTCGGTGAACATCAGCCGGGCGTTCGTCAGTTCGGTTTCTGCAGACGCTGTGGCACGTTGAGCTTCTGCATCGCCAATCTTCCACCAGGCACCGTCGCCTTCAACCGCGTAAATTACTTCATTCAGGGCGGGCAGACGGCAGACGCCGGCGACCATTCGCTCTTCAAACTCAATGCCAAGCAGTGTTCCAAACAACGGCACGCCGTAAATAAATGGCTTCGTTCCGTCGATCGGATCCACGATCCACCGATATCCATTGTGACTCTCTACGTCATCGAACTCTTCTCCCAGGATACCGTCTTCCGGAAATTTGCGAGCCAGCGCCGCACGTATTAACTGCTCGGCACCTTTATCCGCAATCGTCACCGGCGAATCATCAGCCTTTGATTCAACTCCCAGCGTCTGAGAGCGATAGTGCTGCAGAATCAGCCCCGCCGCCTGTTCAGAGACAGAAAGAGCAAAATTCAGACGTTCACGGTGTTGTGTCATCGAAAGCCCTGAGTTTAGTCCATTTGAGAGAATCGGATCGGGAATGTCAGGCACAGCCAGACACAAGGAAATCTAGCGTACAGTTGTTGCGGCTGCCAGCCGTGCCATTCCGTATTGTTGCTGCGGCCGCCAGCCGGTTGTTTCCGTATGCCGCTGCGGTCAGATTGACCACATTCCTGAATCAGTTTGGCGCATGCAGCGCGACCGCGACTCCCATGCCGCCACCCACACACAGCGTGGCCAGGCCGGAGCGGATTGCGCCGGAACCGACGCGATTCGCAAGATGAACGGCCAGCCTCGCGCCGCTGGCTCCGATGGGGTGGCCCAGAGCGATGGCTCCTCCGCAGGGATTGACGCGTTCCGAATCCAACTGCAATTCCTGTATGCAGGCCAGAGTTTGCACCGCAAACGCTTCGTTGATTTCAATCGTGTCGAATTTCGCCAGCGTCTCTCCGTGGCTGCTGCAGAGTTTATGGATGGCATGGACCGGCCCCAGTCCCATTTCCTGTGGATCACACCCCACGGCGCTGGCCGCTGAAACCGTGGCCAGCACGGGCCAACCACTGGCGTCCGCTGCCGCTCGACTGGCCACCACCAGCATGGCTGCGCCGTCGTTAACGCCGGATGCGTTGCCGGCAGTGATTTTTCCGTCAGCAGCAAACGCAGGCTTCAATTCCGCAAGTTGTTCGGCGGTCGTTTCAGGACGCGGATGTTCATCGTTCTCCAGTTGCTCAAGTGAGACCAGTTCGGCATCGAAGACCTTGTCCTGCGCGGCTGCTGAGTATCGGTGTTGCGATTGTATGGCAAACGCATCCTGTTCCTGGCGAGTAATGTGGTATTTATCGGCTAGTCGTTCCGAGGTCAGTGCCATGTGGTCGCCGCTGAAGGCATCCACCAAGCCGTCACGCAGTATCGTGTCCACGCGTCTGCCATCACCGAATTTCGTTCCAGTGCGTGACCGAGGCAGAATGTGTGGTGCGTTGCTCATGGACTCCGTGCCGCCGCACAGAATCACATTCGCGTCACCGGCACGGATTGCCTGGGCCGCCAGAACAACGGCATGCAGGCCGGAGCCGCACATCATGTTCACGGAAAACGCGGGAGTTGATATCGGCAATTCCAGTCGCACTCCGATCTGGCGCGAGATATTCATTCCCAGACCGGCATTCAATACGTTGCCCACGATGACCTGGTCAATAGAATCTTTTCGCAGTCCACTCAGCGCAGCTGTTGCCGCGTGCACCGCAAGATCGACGGCGCTAAGTCGGGAAAGCGAACCGAGAAACCGGCCAATCGGAGTGCGTCTGGCGGCCACGATGCACACATCAGTCATGATGAAACAGCGCTCATCGCTCTGTCTGAACGCAATACAAGATCGCCGTTGATGTTATCCCCACCATCCGCCGTTAACGTGAATGGTCTGGCCGGTAATGTAGTCGGCCAGCGGGCTGCACAGAAATAGTATGGCATTGGCAATCTCGTCAGGCGTGCCGAACCGACCCATCGGAATCTGTTTCAGCATTTCGCTGCGGGCGGCTTCCGGAATCGTTTCTGCCATCTGCGTCATGACCACACCGGGGGCCACCGCGTTCACGGTAATCCGCCGTCCTGCCAGTTCCTTGCTTAGTGCTTTCGTCAAACCAACGACACCGGCTTTGGCGGCCGAATAATTTGTCTGCCCGAAGAATCCCACAAAACCTGAAATCGATGCCATGCTCACGATACGTCCGCCGTCAGAAAGACGAGCCACCGCTTCTTTGCAGACCTTATAAACACCGGAAAGATTTGTGTCGATCACGGCCTGCCACTCGTCGTCCTCCATGTTTCTGAGCGAGCGATCCTTCAGAATCGCGGCATTGTTTACAACAATGTCCAGAGAACCGAAGCGCTGAGTGACGTGGTCCAGCATTGCGGCAATCGATTCTCGACTGCGGACGTCGCCCTCCACTGCTATTGCACGGTCTCCCAGTTGCCCGGCGGTCTCCTCCGCTCGCGCCTGATTGACGCCATCCGAATCTTTGAACCAGCTGATCGCCACATTGGCACCGGCTGCATGCAGTGCGGTGGTGGTCGCGTGCCCCAGTCCCTGGCCCCCGCCGGTGATGACGGCCGTTCTTGATGTCAGATCGATGGAAGTCATGGGGCGGGGCTAAAAGAAAGTCAGCGGAATACAGCAGATCGTGATTTCGTGAACCTGAAGCAGTGTACTTATTCTCTTGAACTGCTCTATGCACGCGGTCGATATGTCGGCTTGCCGGAAATCCGTGTCGGGATGCAAAGCAGCAGGGTGCCGCAGGCGACGTACAGGGATTTCAAGTCCGCTCCGCCGAAGGTACAGTTGGTGATCGTGTCTTCTGGTGTCTCGCGGTACGCCAACAGCTTGCCGTCGGGCGAAACCACATGAATTCCCGGTTTCGTGTCCAGCGTCTCGCTCGTATCTCGCGTTTTGTGGAGTCCCGCGGCTACGTACAGATTGCCAGCGGCGTCGATACACATGCCGTCGCCGCTGCGGCCGGGATAGAAGTCAATCAACACTCGCCCGTTTGACACGCTGCCGTCGTCGTTCAGATCGTAGACGCGAATGTCTCGGTGGTGATCGGCATCAGGATGAGCTTCGATGACGTACAGCTTGCTGTTGTCGGGCGAAGTCACGATACCATTGGGCATGTGCACATCGGGAAAGGCCAGGATCTGGTCGACGGTCCCATCCGGGTCGATGCGATAGACGGCCTTCACGTTCTCGCCATCAGGATCGTCGACCGCGGAACGGGAGGTGAAGTAGATGCGGCCTTTGTCGTCCATGCACAGGTCGTTGGGTTTGGCAAATGGCTGGCCCTTGAATCCTTCGGCCAGGACCTCAATTTTCCCGGTTGCGGCGTCGGTGCGAGTCACTCGAGCGGCACCGCCTTCACAGGCCAGCAGGCTGCCATCGGGAGCAAAGTAGAGCCCGTTCGTTTCGTTCGTGTGGTTGCGATGGACGGACAGTTTTCTGGTGCGAGGATCCCATTTATGGATCTTACTGACGGGCACATTTGTGAACAGAACGTTGCCGGCCGGATCTACGGCAGGGCCTTCTGTGAAGACTTCTTCGTCTTCCACTTTGGCCAGAACTTCGACGGGCCCCAGGTAACGGTCCGTCTGCAACCCGCTGTAGTCAGTGGGTTTTGCAGATGCGTGTGCCATGTCCGAAGTCAATACGAACGCGGCGGTTGTCGCGGATGCATTCTGCAGGAAATGGCGGCGAGAATGATGTCGCGGGCCTGGCATGTTGTTTTCTCGAATAGTTTAGTTTTACAGGCCGCCGGCCACCAGTTTGCGCAGGCCATCGAGATTCTGACGCAGGCTTTTTTCTGAGTCCAGATTGCTGCGGTGATCGAGGATGCCGATCGGACCATCGTACCCACTGGCCTTGACTGTTCGCAGCATCGACCGTTCGTGTTTGCCGCTTCCCACGGGCAGGATCTTGTTGCTGCCAGCGGCCACGGTTGCAGCGTCGTCCATGCCGTTGATGTTCAGGCACAGCAGGTAGGGCTTCATGGTCTGCAGATGATCCTTGAAGTTCGCCATGTGTTCATGACCGTGGTGGAAGTTGTAAACGATGCCGACGTGGTCGGCATCATGGTGTTCGTGCAGATATTGACAGACAGCCACCAGATTCGCGGGCGAACCACCCCAACCGCCGTGGTTGTACAAACCGAAACGGCAGTCCAACGCCCGTGTCTTTTCGACCAGCGGAAGGACGGCGGTCGCCGCCGCTTTGACGCGTGCCTGTTGAGTGTCCGCATTTGGGCTGGGAGCCGTACTCCAGATCTGTGGTCGGATGCCGTGCGTCTTGATGAGTGGCTCCATCGCATCGTGCCAGCTCCAGAACGCAAAATAGTTCAGGTCGTGCTTCTTGTATTGAAGAATTTCCTCTTCAAACGTGGCCACGTGCTCTGCTCGCCAGTCATAAGCGACGTGCCTGATCCCCAGTCGCGCCAGCATTTCAGCTCGTTCGGCCGGTCCGCGTTTGTTGGCGTCGAACGGAACAATGCACCATGCGACAAGATTGCCTGGAGCGAATACACCTGCTGTGACCACGTCGTCGGCCACGATGGTGCCGGTGGACGCGCAGACGAGCCCTGCAATCAGAAATCTGATGGTGATCTTGTGACGCATGTTGACTCCGGGGCTAATTATCGTTTACTGAATCACAGACGTTCCATTCTTGCCAGGTGACCCACGCGTGTCCAGGCAGAGCAACGGGCGGTGTGTGTAACAACGGATTGTGGTGTCCGACCAGTGGGTGGCCGGGGCTGGACTGAGTCCGCGAAGGAAGCCCCGGGGTTTCACTCATTCCTCGCTCCAACCCCGGCCACACTCTCTAACTTCACAACTGTTCATTGCCTGTTCACAGGCCAAAACGGTTCACGAAAAAAAATTAACTGCTCTGATTAGTGCTCTTCATGACCGGTGCGATGATTCGGGAAGCGTATGTCGTGTTGTGGTGAATGGTGTTGGTCGCTTTCACGGCGTCGTCCGGGAATTCGAGGGTTAACGGATTTCCTGTTTGCGGGTTGGGTTCATACAGCGGTGAGCCCGTGCTGGCGACGGTGACTCGGATTCGATGTCCGGTGTTAAAGATCTGACTCATCCAACCGATGGGAAAGGCGATCTTATGTACCTCACCTGGATTCATCAGCACCTCGTGGTCAAAACCGTCTCGGTAGCGCGCTCGCCACGGGTAATCCACGATCAGAATCGACCGTCCATCCGGATACACGTCGCTGATGCGAACGATGACATCTGTATCGCGAGCCGTTGACGATACGAATAATTCCGCATGGACTCGTCCCGTCCATTCGACTGGTTTGCTGAGAGCTTCCGTCGTAAAGGTCAGCACCTCAGCCTGTGCTTCGAATGGTCTGGCATCGCGTGCCCCTGGAAAAGAGCGCTCCGGGATCTGCATGGGGACGTGAGGATCACTGACGTAGCTGGTTGATGCGTCGTCGCCGCTCCATTGATTGCGGCTGAGTCCTTTGTTCGGCTGTAAGAACAGGGATGTGCCTGTCGATTTGGGCGGAAAGTTCTGTGCCGACCGCCAGACATTCCCGGGAGCACCGGCTTCTCCGACGGCTCCCATGACGTAGTACCGCACCGTGTCATCGTCCTCAATTCCTGTCGGCTGGCCCTTGAGGTGATGATTGAACCACTGAACCATGTGTTCCCGCACAGGCCACGCAGCATTGTCCGGATACGTCAGTTCGCCAATGTGACTGCCCTTATTTGTGCGGCCGTGTAGCCAGGGACCGATCAGGAGTTGTTGATGTCCCTTTGAATAATCGCCGCCCTGGTGTTGTCGCCCGACAAAACTGGCGATCGAGCCCTGATTCATAAAGTCGTACCAGCTACCGATTGTGAAACACGGTACGTTCATCCGGTCAAAGTGCAGCGTGCAGTCCTCAGCCTGCCAGTATTCGTCATAGTGCGGGTGAGAGAACCATTCGGCCAGGAGGTCACGGTTGTCCTGAGGATTGGCACAAACGCCGTCCATACCTTTGAATCTTTCAGGGCGAGTGCCTCCACCAATTCGGTAGCCTTCATGAAACAGGCTTAGTCCCGTATCGATCATGTACTGACAGACCAGGTGCGGCGGTTGCGTCACGGCAAGGTAGTTCTGGGCATAGCCACCCTGTGAACTGCCAAACGATCCGACTTTCCCGGTGGACCATGTCTGTTGCGCCAGCCATTCGCACGTGTCATAGCCATCCTGTAGTTCGCCCCATTGCAACGCTCTGTAGCCGACCCATTTCCCTTGTGAAAGGTGTGTGCCACGAAAATTCACCAGGGCCACAACAAATCCGGACTCAGCCATTTCCGCAGCTGACATACGCGTTGTCTTTCCCCGCAGGCTGCCGTAACGCTGTTCGAAGACGACCGGCCACGGGCCGGCACCGGTCGGTGTGTACAGATACGCCGAAAGATGTTTGCCGTCTCGCATCGGGATCATCTGATGCTGCTCGGTCACGGTCCCGAAGTCCGTCTCATCGGCGCCGACCGCAGCACTTGCGGTGCACGTCACAAACAATAGCAGACCCGGAAACAAACGGTTCATTCGATCACTTTCATGGTCTCAGCACCGGTCTGTGAAAACGCCGCACTGGATTCCCGACGTCGGGGCGAGACTGGTTGCTGCACTTGAACAGTTTTCTAATTGGCGTAGAGGATACTGGCTCGTGGGAGTTACGAAACTGCTATCGAAAAGCGTTCTTCGCGGCCACAAGTCAGCGCAAAACGCTGTAAGAGATACCGCCGGCGACATTGTTTTGAGTGACAGCAACCCTTTACCGCGTGGCGGGGTGGCCGCTTCGTAAGACAGAATACCGTTGCTGTCGTGGAATGTTGAGCCATCGGACGAACCAACCCCTGGGGTGGCTGACTTCTATGCTGGCAGCAATTCCTCCGTGCCGTGCCACAGAATCGGTATTTTCTGCAGAAAACCGCTGGGTAGGGAATTCATAGAGACTCGCCGTCCAGACTGCCGAGTGCCATTGATAAGCCACTGTCTGTTCGTCGGCGAACAGTCGCAGCGGCACAAGTGTAGGGGTGGTTCCACTTGTAATGAATGGACCTGGGAGTGTGTTTTCTGGCGTAATCGGCCTGACTGCACAGTTAGCCCGGGTGACCACAGGAACTCATTACTCATGGGCAACAAAGAACTTGCATCTACTCTGCTGACATTTAGAATTACGGAAGTTGGATGATCTGCGCTGTCTCTGTGCCCGGTCAGCTTGGTCGGTTGATTTGCCTGGGATAACGTAACCTGTTCCAGCCCGGTCTGTTACATCAACGAGAGCGAATTTCAGTTCTGCAATCGCATCTCTGTCTGGAGTCTATGGAACGATGGCAAAGAAGTACTTGACCCTTGAAGAAGCAGCCGAGCGTCTTGGTCTTTCTACGGATCAGTTGATGCGACTGCGCGAAAAGGGAGAGATCCGTGGCTTCGCCGACAGAGGAAGTTGGAAGTTTAAAGAACAGGAGATAGAAGAATTTGCGCGCCGTCAGGAGGTCGATTCAGCGCCTGACGTGCAGATTGTCGCGCCAACCGCTGCCGACAGTTCCGCAGGAGAAGAGGATCTTGATCTGTCCGCTTCGGACAGCGATGTGCGTCTGGCATTCGACGATTCTGTGTTTGACTCTAACCCGGAACTTCCGGTTGCCGACAGTGACGTGCAGCTTGCTGATGATTCAGCGGTTGATGCAGCCGACTCGAGTGGTGCGGCAGTGCTTGACTTTGATGACTCGTCCGACGCCGCCAACTCGGACAGTGACGTCACATTCGTGAAGTCTGATTCCGACAGCGATGTCACGATGGTTGGTGCGGGGACGGATCCGGACATCGAACTTGTTTCCTCCGGCACGGAATTGCCTGCCGACGACAGTTCCGTGATCCTGACCGGTTCAGAGACCGATGCCGACATTGAACTGTCGTCTACTCTGTTCGAAGACGGCGATTCGGATCCCGATAGTGACGTGCTGCTGGTCGATTCCGACAGCGATATTCGTCTGACGGACGAACCCAGTCAGTCTGACAAATCTTCAGCGACGCCGGCCGAAGGGGATGACTCAGAGTCCGAGGACAGCTCAGCGTTTCTTTCCGCACTGGGACTTGACAGTGACAGTTCAGCAACAGCTGCGGAGATCGGCGACGATGATGCAATCCTTCAGGTTGCTTCAGACAGCGAATTAGTTATCTCTGATTCAGACAGCGACGTCCGGCTTTCGGACGAACCAGACGACACTGCGAAGGGGCCAAAGGAAGCGGCGGCTGATACCCCGAGCGATGTGGTCATGGTTCCGGATTCGGCGGCGAAAAGTCAGGGCTCCGGTCCGCTGCCGGAGATCAATTCGGACAGTGATGTGCACCTGGTTGATGCTCCGGGACTGACGGAAGACGACAGTGACAGTGATGTGGTGATTTCCTCCGGTCTTGACAGTGCGGACAGCGGTATTCGTCTTGACGATGACGTCTTCGACGATGCCACGGATGACGAATATGTTGAAAATGCAACCGTTGCGATGGCGCTGCCCAGCGGCAGTGACGTGCGTCCTGATGCAGAAGACTTTGATGACAGCGCGACCGCGGAACTGACGCTTCCGGAAGACAGCGATCTGAAACTCATTGACGCCGCCGGGAGCTCCAGCGACTCAAGTGAAATCTCATTGAATTTCGACGATACCGGAATCACTCTGGATGCCGATGAGAGTGGGGTTTCTCTGGAAGTTGACGACAGTGGGATCAGCCTGGAGGTGGACGATTCCGGAATATCACTGGAGGCAATGGACAGCAGTGCCACGCTGCTGGACGATGGCGCGATCACACTGGACGCTGGGGATTCCGGGATCAGTCTGGAAGCAGCTGACAGTGGCATTGCACTGTTCGATGATGACAGCGGTATTACGCTGGAAGGCATGGATGACATGGGGTCCACACAACCCATGACGTCCGCTGGCGGAACCGCGAACCCACTCAGCCAGTCCGGATCAGACACACTGCATATGGAAATGCCGGATGATGACGCGGGACACGACAGCGAATTCGAACTTGCTGGTCTTGATGATGACGATGATGACTTCGGAACGGACACCAGCGTTCTGATGTTCGACGACGGTGACGACGATGACGACGATGACGGTGATGACCTGGCAGTGGCTGCCATTGCTGCCGACACAGATGACGACGCCTTCGAAGACGACCTTGTGGATGACCTGGAAGAAGGGTTTGACGACGACGAAATGGACGACGTCTGGGATGCGGAAGAGGATGACGACGACCACGGCTTTGATGCTGGCGAAAGCAAGGTTGGCGATGACACCGCGACGGCCGCAGGAGCTGCCACTGCCGGAGTTGGCCTGTGGGTTCAGGAACAACCGTGGGGTGCCCTGTGGACTTCCTTCGTGTCGATTGGTGCTCTGCTCTCGGTATTCAGCGCGTTGGTCGGTATCGAACTCGTACGCACGATGTGGTTGTGGACTCAGCCAGGTGAACACACTTCCGGCCTGCTGGGCATGCTTGGTGGCATGTTCGGCAAGTAGCACGATCAGCCACAGCCCCTGTTACACACCATACAGCGGTCGGAACCGGCCACTGAGTTGTTCGATCAGGGGGCGGTTGGACAGCGGAGTTCCGGTGACGATTTCGACCAGCCGATTTGCTGAAAATCGCTGACCGTGCTGATGAATATTGTGCCGCAGCCATTCCAGCAGCGGGGCAAAGTCACCGACTGCAAACAGACCTTGCAGATCACCAATCTGTTCTTCGGCCGCGGCAAAGAATTGCGCCGCGTACATATTGCCCAGAGCGTACGTGGGGAAATAGCCCAGCAACCCCGCACTCCAGTGAACGTCCTGCAGACAACCTTCAGAATGAGTTGTCGGAGTAATACCGAAGTCAGATGTAAACCTTGCGTTCCATGCTTCCGGAACATCGACGGACTTCAGGTCACCGGCAATCAGATCCCGTTCCAGATCGAATCGCAGCATGATGTGCAGGTTGTAGGTCACCTCATCGGATTCGACACGAATGAACGACCGATTCACAGCGTTGATGGCGAAGTGAAAATCGTCGATCGATGTCTCACCCAGTGCATCGGGAAACGCCTGCTGCGCGGGCGGGTAGAAATGCTCCCAGAACGATCTGCTGCGACCGACAAGGTTCTCCCACAGCCGCGATTGCGATTCGTGGATTCCCAGACTGACGGAACTTCCCATGGGCGTGCCAAATGCGTCAACAGGCAGTCCCTGCTCGTACATGCCGTGACCCGATTCGTGCAGCGTGCCGAAAAAGGCGGATGGAAAAAAGGATTCGTCGTACCGCGTTGTCAGGCGACAGTCACCGGGTCCGAAGCCACTGCAGAAAGGGTGTGTGGTGACGTCCAGTCGTCCTGTCTGAAAGTCAAAGCCAATGGCCTCGGCGGCGCGGCGTCCGAGTTTTGCCTGTTGTGCGATGGGGTAAGACCTGGCAAGCAGCGAAGTATCGGGCTGACGTTCGGCACCGCGAATCGCGTCCAGCAGTGGCACAACTTCCTGTCGCAGTGCTGCAAAGACGCTGGTAATGTCGGCACTGCTGACACCGGGTTCGTATTCGTCCAGTAGCGCGTCGTATGGCTCGCCACCATCGCTGAACCCGACCGCCGCCGCTTCTTCCTTCTTCAGATCAATGATTTGCGCCAGCCATGGCGCAAAACTGTCAAAGTCGTTCGTTCGCCGGGATTCCGCCCAGTGGTGCTGCGCCAGGGCCGTGACTCGCGACAGTTCTTCAACCAGGCGCTGCGGCAGTTTTCGGGATCGGTCGTACGTGCGACGAATCTCTCTGATGTTGACCGTCGAGTCAGCATCCGGAGCGTCCGCGAGTTCGCTGTCCGCCAGCTGATCAAGTAATTCACCGATACGCGGATCCGTTGACCACTGATGGCCGACGCCCGCCAGCAGGCTCAACTGGTTGGCTCGGTGCTCGTTGCCGCCGACCGGCATGTAGGTCTCACGGTCCCAGCTGAGAACGGCCCCGCACGAATCCAGCAGGGTGGCTTTAGTTACGCGAGACAGCAGTTCCTGATACAGCGATTTCGGATCCGTCATGTTATTCCAGAATCATGTTCTGCACTGTCCCACCCGTTGGAATCATGGGCAGCACATGTTCCTGATAAGCGCAGATGACGTCCAGCAGGAATGGCCCGTCATGATCCAGCATTTCTTTCAGTGCGGCTGGAAAGTCCTTCTTGCTGCGGACCTGCCTGGCTTTGACGCCATAGCCTTCTGAAATCTGAACGAAATTCGGAAACGTCTCCTGCAGTTGTACGCCATCACCATCTCCCAAGGCTTCGGGGTGATCAACCGGTCCCAGATAGGTGTGGGCCCGCCGACCTTCCATGAAGCGATCTTCCCACTGCGTCACCATGCCCAGGTGCTGGTTGTTCAGCAACAACACCTTCACGGGCAGTTTTTCACAGTACAGCGTGGCCAGTTCCTGGATATTCATCTGGAACGAGCCATCGCCGTCGATGTCGATGCACAGGGCACCGGGATTTGCTGCCTGCATGCCCATGGCTGCGGGCAAGCCGAAACCCATCGTCCCCAGACCGGAACTGCTGAGCCAGTGGCGAGGCTTGTTGAACTTGTAAAACTGAGACGCCCACATCTGGTGCTGTCCCACTCCGACCGAGATGAACGGATCCTGGTCTTTGGTCTGGCGATACAGTTCCTCGATCGCCCATTGCTGCAGAATATCGTCTCCGGAGTCGCGATAACTGAGCGGATGCTTCTTCTTCCAGCCTGCAATTTTTGTCGTCCACTCCGAAATCTCAGGAATGTCGTCGTCGGTCAGGGCCGCGTTCAGGGCGACCAATGCTTCCTTCAGATCTGCATTGATCGGAATGTGTGCCTCTTTGTTCTTATGAATTTCTGATGGGTCAATATCGACATGCACGATCTTGCCATGTCTGGCGAATGCTTCCAGCTTGCCGGTCACACGATCATCGAAACGGACGCCGAACGCCAGCAGCAAATCCGACTCGTCAACGGCATAATTTGCATAGGCTGTGCCGTGCATGCCGAGCATGTGCAGTGACTGTTCGTGGTCGCCGGGGAAGGCTCCCAGACCCATCACCGTCATTGTCACGGGAATGCCCGTGCGGAGCGCAAACTCACGCAATTCCTCGGATGCGTTACTCAAAATGCAGCCGCCGCCGACGTACAGCACCGGACGCTTTGAGCGACGGATGGCCGCCACAACCTGGCTGATCTGTTCGGGAGCCGCTTTGCGAATCTCAGGATGATATCCAGGCAGACAGAACGGAGGATCGAAGTCAACTTCGTCCAGCGGCAACGTGGCCTGCTGAACGTCTTTTGGAAAATCGATCAAAACCGGGCCCGGCCGGCCGGTTTCCGCAATATAAAACGCCTCTTTCACGATCCGAGCCACGTCTTTGATGTCGGTGATCAGGTAGTGGTGTTTGGTGATCGCCCGACAGACCTCCACCATCGGCGTTTCCTGAAACGCGTCCGTTCCAATGAACTTCTGAGGCACCTGTCCGGTAATCGCCACCATCGGAATGCTGTCCAGCTTGGCATCCGCGATCCCCGTCACCAGGTTCGTCGCCCCAGGACCACTGGTCGCCATGCACACCCCCGCACGTCCCGTCGTCCGGGCCACGCCCTGAGCCGCAAACGTACCGCCCTGCTCATGTCTTGGCAGAATCGTGCGAATTCGGTCGCGTTGTGCGCGAAGAGCCTGATGCAGCGGCATGCTACAGCCGCCCGGATAGGCAAAAATGAGCTCAACATTCTGGCGAATGAGCATTTCCACCAGGATTTCGGAGCCGGTAATGGTTTCGACGGAGTTTTCTGTTTCAGATTCAGTCGTGGACAATTCAGTCACCTTAGAAACGCTGTTCAAGTTACAGGATGCCGGATGGTGCACGCCGCCTGCATAAGTCCGGAGTTTTGATTTGTGTGTTTGCGACGTGCCTCGCGAAAATCAGTCTTTTCACGCGTGTGAGCCGTTCGGGGCGAGCATCATCGACCGTGATCCGCCTTCCGTCGCAATTTAGCGCAAAGTGTACGAAGCGGTTTGGGTACGATCGACCCCGGACTGTCGGAGATTCATCCGATTCACGTAAATCCTGGCCCTCGCGGTCCACAAAGTCCGTCTGGACACCCCGTCGCCCTGCTCGAGACCACAATTTTGGTGAGCGCCGTTTCCTTTCGCGGCCAAAAGACGCATCATGAGCATATGTCCCCCCCAGATTCCCGCTTCAGGTGTAGCTGTTTGCCATTGTGTCGACTGCTGCCGCGCCTCAACAGACATCGTGTCGTGTTGCTTTTGAGATCGCTGGCTGTCCTGGCGCTCTCGTTTATCGTTCAATTCGGGCCGTGCGTCTCTCAGGACGCGGATTCTGATAGTAATTTGCGGCAACTTGCGGACGCATTGACGGCCGCGACGGTCAGAATCGAGACTCCGCAGGACCTTTGTTCCGGAGTCATTGTCTCATCAGACGGGTTGATTCTGTCGGTGGCACATGGTGTGACCGCCACGGATCGAATGGTGACTGTCTGGCTGCACGACGGACGATCCTTTAAAGGCAGGGTGCGATTTCGCAACGCCGAGCTGGACGTCGCCGCGATTCAGATCGTCGCGGGCTCGGCCAGCACACTTCCGCAGCCGATCGCGTTGCAGGGTGATACATCGGGGCCATCGGTCCACGTACAAACACCAATAGTTTTTGCATGTGGCTATCCTGCTCACGAATCCAGCGGGCAGTCCCCCGTGTTGCGCATGGGCCGGATTGAAGCTCGGGACAAGAATGCCATTCGCACATCGTGCGTGCTGACAGCGGGTGATTCCGGGGGGCCACTGGTGAACTCCGCCGGACGGCTGATCGGACTGCATCGACGCATCGGACTCGGACGTCAGGTCAACGTGCACATTCCTGTCAGTATCCTTCGCGGCGCAGTCAGCCGACATGGGGACCTGACGCAACTTGATGGCACTGCGTCATCGTCGGTGCGAGTTAACCGACGGCCATCGGACCAGGTGTTGCGCGAGTTGCGATTAAGAACCGCCTATTTCTATTCGTCCGGCGAAGGGAAGCCATTCCTGACCGGCACATGGCTCACTCCGTCACTGGTGACAACAAAGTTAAGCGAACTGCCAACCGGGAAAGATACACTGACGTGTGGTCGCACACGCGAAACGGCCGCCGGATTCTCACAGGTTGCGGTCGACCGGCGGTTGGATCTCCTATTCGTCAAGCTGCATGAGTCGCCGGAAGTCTCCGATACTCCGGCGGTGCCACCAATTGGCGTTCCGGATGCAGCGGTCGTTTCCGTCGGAAGCATTGTGTTTGGAGGCCCCGAAGCATCGATCGGAATTGTCGCCAGAACAGATCATCATGAAACAACCGTGCCCCCGCGTCTGGGCGTGGAGCTGCTGTTTGATTCGGGAATCATCTATGTCGAAAAGGTGAATCCTCTGGACGCGGCGGGCGACGCTGAACTTCTGCAAGGCGACCGTCTCATGAAACTTGCCGACGTGGATCTCAAAGATGTCGACGATGTCGCCGCCGCGCTTTCGAATTATCAACCTGGCGATCGCGTTGTTTTTGACGTTGAACGAAACGGACAGAAGCTTCGACGAATCGGCCGATTAACATTTTCTGCGAACAGCCTGCTGCAACGAGAAAACTTTCTGGATGGTCGTGCAGGAGAGCTAAGTCGTCGCCGCACCGGGTTCCGGGGTATCATACAACACGATGTAAGTCTGTCAGCGTCGCAAATGGGTGGACCACTGGTCGACAGCCAGGGGCGTTGCGTCGGCGTCAATATCGCTCGTCGAGGGCGAGAATCCGTGCTCGCAATTCCAGTCGACAGGTTCTCCGGCTTCCTGAAATCCCTGGCAAAATAGCACGGCTGTCTGTTTTTACGGCAAGCCGTTGACCACTTGCGTTCCGGCGCGTCGGTCTGCAGAATTCCGTGTCTCGGTTTTCACATTCTTTGTAAGCAGGAAAAATATGTCCGCACCTGATCTGAAGTCCCTGGCTGGTATCAAGCTGTTTGACATGAAGGACCAGGTCGCTGTCGTGACCGGTGGTTCCAAGGGCCTGGGCGCGGCGATGGCGGCGGGACTGGCGTCAGCCGGTGCGTCCATTGTGCTGGTGAGTCGAAGTCTGGCGGAAGCCACAGCCGCTGCTGCCGAAATCTCTGCAGGTTTCGGCACTAAGGCGGTTGGGATGGCCTGCGACGTGACTGAACAATCCGACGTCGAATCGATGGTGTCTCAGGTGATCGCTGACTTTGGAAAAATCGACATTCTCATCAATAGCGCTGGCATCAATATTCGCGGCAGCATTGATGATCTGACCTATGATCAGTTTCAGCAGGTGCAAAAAACGAATGTGGACGGAACGTGGCTGTGTTGTAAAGCGGTGACTCCACATATGAAAACGGCGGAATACGGCCGCATCGTTAATATGGCCAGCACGCTGGGGCTTGTCGGTCTGGCCAATCGTACGCCTTACACATCCAGCAAAGGTGCCGTCGTCCAGCTGACTCGAGCACTGGGGCTTGAACTGGCAACATTCGGCATTGCGTGTAACGCCATCTGCCCAGGGCCATTCCTGACACCGATGAACGTCCCCATCGCAGATACGGAAGAAGCAAAGAAGTTCATCATCGGCGCCGTCGCTCAGGAACGCTGGGGCGAACTTGCCGAGATCCAGGGCGCCGCAATTCTGCTCAGCAGTCCGGCCGCCAGTTTTATGAATGGCAGCATGGTTACTGTCGACGGAGGCTGGACAGCTCGATAGGCGAACCGCGTTGTGGCGGGCATTGAGGACCTGCTGCACCCGGAGAATTTACATCATTGTTCAACAGCGGATTCGCGTTGAACGTGAAGACGTTGAACCAGGCTGGTTCAACGTTGCCACGGGGCGACGACTTATAAAGGGTTTTGTGTGCGGTTGGCCCAGGCATTGTATGATCTTCAACAGATAGGCGGCACCGGGACCGGTCGCTTCCATCGCATCCTTAACCGTCGCGTAGCCTGAGTGGCTCAATGCAAATCCCCGGAGTCTGTTGTGTCGCGACGTTGCGATTCCTTCCTGGATTTCACTTTGTGGCGACAAGGCCGACAGCGAATAGCACTCGAGTAGATTGATCCTTTGGCGACCTCGTAGTACCACTGCTGGCGTGCAGCGGTCCAGACTTCATCAACGCCGCAATCCACACACGTGAAAGGTTCATCAACGTAGTACAGCGGTGGTGACCAGGAACCATTCGGAGCCTGTTCCGACAGCTTCGCGGCAATGGCTCCGTGCGGTAGTACCACTCCGTTGACCAGACGGCCCTCGTTGGCAAGTTTGTCCAGACGTTTCTCTTCCTGCATAGCGCGATGTTTCTCACGCTTCTCTTTGAGATTAGCCTTCTTTTGCTTGTTGCTCACGGAAAAACCAAATTCAGTGCGGCCAACGGGAAAGCGTTGCCGCCGCCGCCCCGAACGAAGTCGCAGCCATCGAACAACCTGAATGCCATTCTACGTGACCGCCCGTGGAATGAAAGACGAAGGCGTGACGGGAGAGGGGCTGTGGCAGGTGCGATATGGGGCATCAGGTGTCTGTCGGACCACTGGGCATGCAGCAGATCAACCGACGGAGATCCTGGATTCACCTACATCAGGATCACGTCAACGCGCAGGATCCTGCCATCGAAGATGAAGGGCCGCCGCTTGCGGTAGGCGTGGGAAACCGGCGAGCCGAGATCGACGACAACGATAAATCTCTCGCTGGGGGTGAAGGCCGTCAGGACGCTGACGTCTTTACCAATTCCGCCACTCGTCCGCTAAGTCTTCGTGATCGCCCATCCTGCAGGCGTATGCCATGGAAATCCACGAAAACCAATGACGACGTCATGACCACGAAGAGTGACGTTGAATTATTAGCGGATTCAATAGTGCCGTCGTCCGCGTGAACCACAACTGGTCTGAGCATCCCACGGCAACAGAGTGTTCCACACCGGGATGTGAGCCGCAAGGCTCTAAATAGCCTGGCGCGATTATGGGTGTATTAGAGAACATAAGGACTCACATTCACGGTTAACCGCCAATGAAAGGAGTCCTTATGCGTCGCTCGCAA
>JBDONA010000857.1:0-6524 GCA_039831575.1 Fuerstiella sp.
TTCGTCGGACGGTTTCAATGAAAAGACTCTGCCACCAAGGACAGGAATTCACAGTGGACGCATCACAGAATCCAGAAACAACCGACAGCAAGTTCGATCTACCTCAAACCGACACTCCTCTTGCCGGGCTGCGATTGCTGCTTGCCGAAGACTGCGCAGATCAGGGGCGAATGTATCTCAGGTTTCTGCAGTCAGCCGGGGCAGAAGTCACGCTCGAGTGCAATGGTGAGTCAACGGTCGATTCGGTACGAAAAGCTCCTTCAATGTTTGATGCTGTCGTCATGGATTTTCAGATGCCCGAAATGGATGGACTCGAATCCACCACGCAACTGCGAGAACTCGGTTACGGCGGCGCCATCATCGCTGCCACGGCGTTTGGTTCAGAGGAGCTGAAGCGGAACTGGTTTCAAGCCGGTTGTGACGCATACCTCATCAAACCGTTGAAGACGCACGAACTCATCCGTGCCGTTCTGCAGCACGCGACGGCAGCCGAGAAACAGGTCGAAGTGCCCTCTGGCACCTAAACCCAGGCTCACCCGTGCACTGCAACATCAACGCCAATTTTCCGAAGCGTACGGCAGTAGAAATCGTCGGCTGGAATGTTGAATTGTCAGAGCAGAGCTGCACAGCTGTGGCTCCCAATGGACAACAACTTGTCAGCACGTTTTATCGACGATGGTTTAATGACCATCCTGCCGTAACGGCATTATTTCACGACGTGGATCTGCCACGGCTGAAACTGATGCTTCTGGCATCGCTGAAATTTGTTGTCGAGAACCTGCGTAACTCAGACGATTTGACAAACGCATTGCAGACAATGGGTTCTCGTCACGTTGAATATGGTGCTCGCCCCGAACACTATTCCGCCGTGGGTGTGCGCTCATTGGCGAGCCTGTAACGCTACCGACAAAGCGTGATGAGTGCTTACCGCCCGAGCACATGGTTACTGACGGGCAGCACCGTCGATGCTCAGCCCTGCAGCTCTAGAATTCGATCGCAAATCTGGTGCCTGCGATCAGGTAGCTGCCGCCCGTGGTACCGATGGCAATATCTCGCTTATCAATTTCGCCATAGATCAGATTGAACTGCAGTTTGGAATATGCCGTCCAATACCAGTTGAATGCCAATGATGCGGATTTGCCGACACCACCCAGAACATCTTCATCACTGATGTCCAGGTATGAGTAGCGTGCAGCGACACCGAACGCCCCCCAGCCGTGTCCACGACTTCCGTCACAGCGTTCCACCAGAAAGAAGTCCTCGAACGGCTTCAGACGTCCAATGGTGCCACTCTTGCGATCGTAGGGAATATGTTCTCCGGTCAACATGTAGTTCAGGTAGATGTAACCACCATTAAACTGAGTGTCCGTAAACCCATCCCGCTGCATGAAATTGTGCATGTATTCGCCGACAATCTGCAGGGGACCGACATTGACAATACTCTCCACGGCCAGCGTTTCATACCAGTCCGCTCCGGCGATTCGCCCGGTGGTTAACCAGGGAAGGTTGCTGCGAGCTTCAGGGCGCGTGCGAAATCTGCCTTCATTTCTGTGCCCGTCCGTCGCGTCGTCGTTGCCGTCCGGTTTGGCAAACATTCCCGCGATCGCCCAATGGAAGTAGCCGCGCCCTCCTGAGGAATCGTCATACCACGGACTGCTTGACAATCTGAAGTTGGCGCTCATCTGGCGCTGGTCGCCAAGGTAAACGCCCGTCAGCTTAATATTCTCAAGGTAATACGCACCGTATCGCCAGTGGTATTTCTGATCGTTCGTATAGCCATACATAGCGATCCCTGGTCGACGTGCATCCGGATTGAATGTCTCCACGACGAAAGGCCGTTCCAGAAAAACGTTGTACCGACTGCTGTTCAGGTGATCGAGACCAAGAGGTCGTTTCTGATTTCCGACCAGCAACTGCTGATTGTTCGGCAGATTCTTAAAACCAATGTAGATGTCCTTCATTTCGGCGATGGCGGGTTTGTTAAAGTCAAGCTGAGTGCGCCACAGCATCGTTTCCAGAATGTCTCCCTTCATCTCCAGACGAATGCGGCGGAACGCAAATCGGTCGTCCGGGTCCGCTCCGACCTTAGCCGCGGGCAAAGATCCAACAGGGTTTTCCAAAAAACCGATTCCACCGTCATCATTAAGGAAGTCCCAGAAGTCCGCGTGAATTCGCCCGTTCATTTTGAAGGTAGGCTTTTTCGCCGCGTCAGCCTTCTTTTTCTGTTCGGCCGCGTCAAAGGCTGACCACGCGTCGTCAAGTTCCTGCCAGCCATTCTCCAGCTTCTTCAGGCGGTCATCGAAACTCAATTCGCCGACCGTCGCAGCTGCGACGCTGTCCTGGTCCGCAAGCGGCAACACGGACGCCGGACCAGCGGTTTCGCCATGAGAGGCGCAGTGGATCACCGGCAGATTCTGCTGTTCCAGATCGGCCAATCGCTGCTCTGTTCTTTGCAAACGGCTCAACAATTGATCGAACGTGACATCATCGGCCACGACATAGCTGCTAAGCGTGGAGATGACAGCGCAAATTCCAATTGAAAACAGCTTGTGTACCGACACCGGTTCTTCCTTGAATTCTGCGTTTCGCGGCTGTGATGTGCCTGACGAAGAGAAACGATTCCATCCATTCGGGTTATTCGTCACAGACCTCACAATCAGGTAAGTGGCGGGCACACGATCCGCACAATCTTAACAATCGGAGTTCTGGTCTTACTGGCTGGGTAGGGTGTAACGATTACGCCGATGGCACGGGGCCTCGAAGTCAGGAACAGATTCTTCGATTTCGATCGATGCCAACTCATGCCTCGACAGGAAGCCGCAGCTTCACACGTTATGAACGGCAGGCCAGGACAACGATGGCCGTACTGACTGGCGACTCAGGTCAACATGTCCCTTCCAGCAGTAAAAACATTACCAACACGTCGCATCCCGGATCGACGAAACATCGAGGAAATCACCGATTGCGAATTCAAGCCGCGACCGTTCGACACCAGGACAGCAGGCTGTATGCTTGGTGTTTGAAACTGCTGTCTCGGTCGTTCCGTATCTGAAAATAGTGGCAGCCAGACAGTGTCACAAACCTGATGGTTTCACCGGACGATTTTCACGCCGATCACTCAGCCACAACAGGAATCAGACTCATGATCACAACACGCCTGTGCAGTCGGTCGATTTGTTTTCAAACACTGCTGCTTGTGTGTGTTGGGGTGGCGGTCCCCGCGGCCGTCGCCTCCGACTGGGCGGGATTTCGCGGGCCCGGTTCTCGCGGCATCAGCGATGATGCTGATATCCCCACGGAATGGAATGATGATCAGAATTTGAAGTGGCGACTGGAGATGCCGGGGGCCGGATATTCGAGTCCAATCGTGGTTAAAGATCGAGTTTTCGTGACGTGCTATACCGACGCCGCAGGTGACCTCAGCAGTCTGAAGCGGCATTTGCTCTGTATTGACCGCAACAGTGGGCAGATCCAATGGGCCAAGGTCATTCCATCCACGGTCCGCGAGCGGCCGGTTCCATCGTTCGCCGGACGCCCCGGCTACGCATCACACACCCCCGTCAGCGACGGCGAACGCGTCTATGTCCTGTTTGGTAACTCGGGTGTCCTGGCCTTTGACATGAAGGGACAGCAGCTCTGGCAGCAGGACGTAGGCACTCAGAGCGCTTCCATGTTTGGTTCGGCGGCCAGTCCGATTCTGTACAAAGACCATGTAATTGTGATGGCCGGTTCGGAAAGCGAATCACTACGAGCACTGAATAAGCTGACCGGTGACGAAGTCTGGAAAACCGAAGCCGACTCTTTCTCCAGAAGTTACGCCACGCCGGTGATTGTCACCAACCAGCAGGGCATTGCTGAAATGCTGCTGCCGGTCACGTCCGAAGTCTGGAGCATGAATCCCGACAACGGAAAACTGAAGTGGTACGCCGAAGCCCGTATCGATACCAATGCCTGCCCCAGCGTGGTTGCGGACGATGGCGTCGCCTATGTGATCGGTGGACGCAGCGGTGGACGCACGGCCATCCGACTCGGTGGTCGCAAAGACGTAACCGAATCGCATGTATTGTGGTCCAGGAATGGCGGATCCTACGTGCCGTCACCCGTGCTTCACGAAGGCCATCTGTACTGGGTCAACGACAAGGGAATTGCAAATTGCATCCATATCCGAACGGGCGAGGAAACGTCTCGCAAACGTCTCAATGGACAGTTTTACGCATCGATCGTGCTCATCGGAAAACACCTGTATGCAGTCAGTCGATTCGGCGGAACGCACGTTCTGGAGGCGACTCCCGATCTCACGCCAATCGCCCATAACGAATTGACAGACGACAGTGACTTCAGTGCAAGCCCGGCCGTCAGCGACGGCCACTTGTTCCTGCGTTCGGATCGTTTTCTGTACTGTATCGCGGCCGATGAAAGGCAGTAGTCTCACAGCAACATGAAACTCCGGCGATCGGACAACTATACGTACTCGATCGGACAACTGTACGTACTCGATCGGATCATTTCGCAGGCCGAGCAGTCAGCAATTTGCGGCTATTTGCCGGCAAGGGAAAAAACGCCGTCCCAGTCTGGCGGTGGCGACTTTCCAATCAATGCCATCTGACGATGGAGAAACTGTCTGGGGCCGTCGTCGTCCGGCAGACGTGTTAACAATCTTGCGGCTTCTTCCCACTTTCCTGAGGTGACAGCCTCCAGAGCTGCTTCGTGATCAGTAATTATTTCCGAGCTGACTTCGCCGCATTCGTCTTCTGCGGGAAGCAGATTGAATACATCAACTGGTGTCTTCATACCATGCGGACGCACACGAGCCAGCGGCCTGAGCCTTCCTTCTGAAGATGGGACATAGCGATCGACGAACTCCGCTGTTGGACCGTCAATACAGATTGAGACATTGAACTGCTTCGTCAAACCCTCCAATCTCGCTCCCTGATTCACGACCGGACCGAAGACACCGACCTTGGAATGTTGGTTCGTACCAATTTGACCAGCTACCGCGCGACCATGAGCAACGCCGATTCCGACTGAGAACCCGTGCAGCAGACTACCAGGCTGGTCCGCTGCTTTGCGAAACTCTTCACAGATTGTAAGCGCAGCGCGACACGCAGGTACGGGGCCGTATTCGAGGGCGACCGGCCAGCCCCAGAACCCCAGCGCTGCATCGCCCTGCAGGTCGGCAATGGCGCCATCGCGTTTGAGAATTCCTGCGACCATAACCCCCAACGCCGCCCTGACGCTTCCCAGCAGCGACAGCAAATCATGATGCAACTGCTCTGCCTTTCTGGAAAAACCACGAATGTCACAGAACAGGACTGTAATGTTTCTTTCCGCCGGAGAGAGTGCGTCACTGCCGTCAAGGGCCGTCAGGCTGTCAATGACCTTCGGTGAGAAGAACGAGCTGAGCCTCGTCTTCTGTTCCTGCAGTACCCGGACCTGTCTTACCGAACCGATGAACTGAGCGACCAGCTCGGTGAAACGAAGATCCGAGGCAAGGTCGGCTTCAGACAGAGTCAGGCCGCCGTCTCTGGCGCCCATGCCGGAAACATACATACACCAGCCCTGGCAGGACTCGCCACGAATGGGCACACAGACGGCCCAGCCCAGGCCATCCGTGTTCGTAAACGTCGCCTCCTTCCTATCAGGCGGCCAGATATGCAGCACGCTGGTCTGTTCACGAAGAGTCTTCAGAATGATTCGTCGGCTGGGTTGGAATCGGCCGGCAAATTCATCCCGAATTCGCACTCGCTTTGTTAACGGTTTGGGAAAATTATCGATCAAGGTTTCGTCTTCCGGCAGTGCTGTCATGTCGTAATGTGCCACGGCGACGGCTACTGCCTGAGGAATGGCCGCCATTAATAATCCACACAGCATTTGTCCCAGTTCTGTATCCGACTGGGACTCAGAAATCATACCGGGAAGGCGAGAGAGCAGCTCCAGCTGCTGCTCCTTGTCACGAAACGCAAACTGCCGCAGTTTCTGCTCAGAATAAGTATGCTCTCCCAGCAATACGCCCCGATTCGTGGGAACCGGCAGCTGCACAGTCTCCATTCCGGGGGGCTCTTGCTCAGGTGCCACAGAAAATTGAAAACTGGTCTCGCCGATGATGAAAGCTTCACCGGGTGTCAGCATGACTTCGCGAGCCGACTCTCCCTTGTAGAGGATTGGATTACGTGCGGCCACCAGACAAGTCGCTCGCAAGTGTTCGCCATCCCAGCACAAGTCGGCATGCTGCCGTGAAATATGTAGATCCCACGAAATGCCGCCAGGAGCACCGCGGCCAATGCGCATGACAGCCCCCTCCTTCAGGTCCACATGTCGGTGCTGAGGTGGATCGCCACCTGAAATCGTAAGTAGCAAAGTCGTCACGACCTTAGATTCTTTCATGTTCAGCCGTAAAGGCACAGGTTCCAGACAGCGTGGCACAGGTTCCAGACAGCGTGGCACAGGTTACGCACCTGTCGACTATCCCCGACATCGGCAAATCATTCCTGCAATCCGTCACCGAGCTGAAGCCTGATCTGCTT
>JBDONA010000925.1:0-6523 GCA_039831575.1 Fuerstiella sp.
AATTTGGTCATGGCCATGTCGCATGACAGCAACTCGCAATGTCGTTTGCAGCTGGCGAGGATGGTTTGCAGCAGCAGTTGTCGAGCGACCTGCGGCGTTACCATTTCAGAATGACCTTGCCGGACTCGCCCGAAATCATGGCTTGAAAGCCATCTTCAAAATCAGTGTATGGCATCCGGTGCGTGATCACCGGACTGATGTCCAGGCCACTTTGCAGCATGACCGTCATCTTGTACCACGTTTCGTACATCTCGCGACCATAGATGCCCTTGATGGTCAGCATGTTGAACACGACGGTGTTCCAGTCGATGGCCATTTCTCCCGATGGTATTCCAAGCATTGCGACTTTGCCCCCATGGCAGATGTTCCCCAGCATATCCCGGAACGCCGATGGATTGCCGGACATTTCCAGGCCAACGTCAAAGCCTTCCACCATCCCCAGTTGCTTCTGCACGTCGGTCAGAGTTTCTGAACGCACATCGACGGCTCTGGTGACGCCCAGCTTGTTCGCCAGGTCCAGACGCCACGGATTTACGTCGGTAATCACTACGTGGCGGGCTCCCGCATGGCGGACCACGGCTGCCGCCATCAGACCAATCGGGCCAGCGCCAGTGATCACGACATCTTCACCCAGGACAGGAAACGAAAGCGCTGTGTGGACGGCGTTGCCGAACGGATCAAAGATCGAAGCGATGTCCCGATCAATATCGGGAGCGTGATGCCACACGTTGGTCATTGGCAGCGAAATGTATTCGGCAAACGCGCCTGGTCGGTTGACCCCGATGCCTTCGGTGCTGTGACACAGATGCCGGCGTCCGGCAAGGCAGTTGCGACATCGCCCGCAGACAACGTGGCCCTCGCCGCTCACCACTTCGCCGGGGTGAAAATCAAGCACGTTCGAGCCGACTTCCACGACTTCACCCACGAATTCGTGGCCCACTACCATCGGCACCGGAATCGTCTTCTGTGCCCACGCGTCCCATTGATAGATGTGGACATCAGTCCCACAGATGCCGGTGCGGTCAACCTTAATCAGGACGTCGTTGACACCAATATCCGGCTCCGGCACATCTTCCAGACACAGCCCTTGCGTCGCAGCCCTCTTAACCAGCGCTTTCACGAATTCTCTCCGAAAGTATTGTCTAGTGAGCGAACCGGGCCGTATGGTAGCCAACCCTGATTGAGCAATCCCACGTCGTGCCGACATTGGTGTCAATTGAGCAGGGAATCCCTCGGATTCGATCATCGAGAATACGAATTATCCCAACTGAGGCTTCTGTCCAAATTACAAACACGCCCCCAGGTTCCACGAAGTCAGGATTCGCAGGGGCGGGATTTCGGAATCGGCAGCTCATTTTGGTCGAACCAGGGACGATCTGACTGTCCAGAAGGCCAGCCTGCGAGTACGATCGACGAGGAACTGTCAGGTCTGTGCAGCGGATTTGACCAACTGACTCGCTGCCGCATCCCGCCTGTTCCATTCGATCGAAGATCCTGGGCGAACCGAAACCTTGATCTTTCTGATGGCGACTAGTCGGCGAATGGCTGACGCATTGCTCGTTGACCCAGTGAAGATTTAGTCACGATATGATCAGCACAAATACAATTGACACCACCTCAACGACGGAATCCGACAAATCGCCGGCAGCCGTCGTGCTTGTCCGATACGGTGTGGTTCCTCAAGTCGCGCGATTCGCCGCTCCGGACGAAGTTGCTCAGTCGATCGCTGTACGGCAGGTCCACGGCATGCGAGTTGTTGTGGACACCGATCGCGGGACAGAGGTTGGTCATTTGCTGGAAGTCGTCCGCAACGCCATTGTCAGCGAAGACAAAGCCCTGACCGGCTCGGTACTGCGGTTGTCGACTGCTGCAGACGAAGATCGATTTGTTGAGAACCGACAGAAAGCAGACCGCGAGTTCTTTGAATGGCAGGTTCGCGTCAGCGACTGGGGCCTGGAATTGCAGTTGATCGACCTCGAATGGACGTTGGATCAGCAAAACCTCATTCTATACGTTCTGAACGGGCAGAATGCGGAAACCACTCGCCTGGCTCTTCTGGCAGCTGCGGCCGGCCTGGGAATCGTTCATGTACAACCCGTCGAGGCTGACGGCATTGTACAGCAAACCTCCGGTGGTGGTGGTTGCGGCAGTGGTGGTTGCGGCTCCGGTGGATGTGGCAGTTGACGTCTGTTGTTCTGCTACTCTCACGTGAATGCACGCGTGGGACACCGTGACACACGCGACCGGCGGCGGTATTTCCGGCTACCCAGAATTCCGCAGATCAATGTGAGATCCGTATTTACACTCGAATCCAGTACTGTGCCCTCGGTTTGTTCACCGAGGGATAAGACGAATCCTTCTGGCAAAGTTTAATTGGAATGACAGACGTACGCAGAAATCCTCTTCGCATGGCCCTGATTGGCGGCGGTGGAGCTGGCTTTATTGGAAAAGTCCACGCGACTGCGGCAACGCTCGATCGTGAAGCCGTGCTGGTCGCCGGCGCACTGTCGTCCAACGCTGAACGTTCCAGACGGGCCGCCGCTGAATTTGGCATCGCGCCGGACCGCGCCTACGGTTCTTACCAGGAACTATTGGAAAATGAGAACCGTCGGCCGAAGGACGAACGCGTCAACTTCGTATCGATCGCAACGCCCAATTTTACACATTGCGAAATCGGCTGCGCGGCGATGGAGGCCGGTTTCCACGTTGTGTGCGACAAGCCGATGACGACTAACCTGAACGACGCACAGAAAATGGTGTCTACCGTTCAGGATACCGGTCGAGTGTTTGCCTTGACGCATAACTATTCCGGCTATCCGCTGATGCGGCAGGCACGCGAGATGATCGCCAACGGAGAACTGGGACGGATCATCGCTGTGCGAGCCACCTATGTGCAGGGTTGGATGCACGGTATGGAACCAGGAGCACAGCAGGACCGCGGCGCATGGAAGTCAGACCCCGAAAAGAACGGAAAAGCGGGCTCGCTGGGAGACGTGGGGACACACGCATTTCATCTGGCAAGCTTTGTGACGGGTCTTGAGCCGGAAAAGCTGTTGAGCGGCATGCAGTCGAACTCTGATCACCACGACCTTGATGATTATGGCCATGCGATGATTCGGTTTCGACAGGGCGCGACCGGGATGATCACGTGGAGCCAGGTGACGCACGGGCGGTTGAACGACTTGTCGATTGAGGTCGATGGCACTAAGGCCGCGCTTACATGGCGTCAGGAAGAGCCTAATCAATTGTTTGTGCGGTCACTGGGGCAACCCGTTCGCATTTACGAACGTGACCCCAACGCGGCGCACGCATCCCCAACCTCAATTGCTGCCTGTCGGCTTCCGGGAGGGCATCCCGAGGCGTTCTTTGAAGCGTTTGCCAACGTCTATCGCGACGCGTTCGCGGATATGCGGAAAGTGGACGCACGTGAATCATGCGACCGGTCCATCTCACTGTATCCATCGGTACAGGACGGCTACGCAGGAGTCCGATTCATGGTGCGGTGTCTGGACAGCAACGATTCAGACTCCCAGTGGCAAAGCTGGTAACACTCCGTAGTTGGCCTCCGTGAAGGGTTAATTTCAATGCCTCACGAAATTCGACTGGCCGGTCCGTGGGAGTTTTCCGCTGATGACGGTTTGACGTGGGGACGCTGTATTCTACCGTTCGATGTGGCATCGCTGACTGAGATGTCTGCCGGGACAGTTGTCCGGATTCGACGAAAGTTTCACAGACCCAGCGGCCTTGAACCATCATCGGTCGTCAGTATCGTCGTGATGGCGGATCGCGACGTGGCTGAAATCGCATTGAACGATGGCGGCATTGCCGTCAATACCGTTGAGCATGACGCGCAGCTGTCATCTTTAGTTGCCAGTCACTTTAAAGTCGGGGAATTGCTGAACGAATTCAACACGCTCCAAATCTCGCTCGCCGTAGAGCCGCGGGATACGGTGTCACGAATCGATTCGACCAGACTCAGAATCGTGGATGATTAGAGCGAGTTTCACCGAAGTGTAGCGCGTAGGGTCAACAGATTGGGGCGATGTGAAGAGCCGCGTGCACCGGGCTTGTCTACGTGTGCCGCCGGGGATAAGTCTGCGGACGCCTTGGGCCTTGTCGCCAAAAGAAAAATAACCTGTCCCGAATGAGAAGGCCTATTCGCCGCTAAGAAAGTTGGCCTTTAAGGCTTCTTGATGGTGATCACGCCACCGGGCCAACCGCTACTGGGCGGCAGCGTCTTTTCGCCGCTGTATTGCAACCAGTCCTCGTTAAGTTGGCTTTCATTGAGGTCGCCCGTGTAGATCACTAATTGATGCTGGTAGACGTCCTTTTCACCCTTGTTGATCTTCCAGCCCCCCAATTTCGCGCGGCTGGGTCCAACACCCATATTTTTGTCGACGCGCCAAGGCTGTGGGAAATCGTGGTTTTGGGGATGTTCGAGGATAGCGATATGCCCCCAGTCGTCGCGTCCTTCAATGGCCATCGCCACGTCGACCCAGAGCGCGCGTTGACTGTCGCCGTCTCTATTTCTTCGCCCAATGCTGTTCACCGAAGCGCCGTCGATGCCCTTGTGCCATGGCATGCGCACAAACAGTCCGCCATAAAAATAATTGCCAATTGTGACGTCGGTGGCCGCCTCGCCGGTCCATCGCAAGTTTAGAAAATAGCGATCACCCGTGTCGCGCAGGGTCCAGCGTTGGGTCTCGATCATCACCAGCCCGCCGGCTTCATCCAGCATTTGATAGATCGTTTCCCATTGCACGACGTCACCTTCCTTGATGAGGGGACGGCAGGAAACACGGCGCCAGTAACCGCCGCCCGGGTTGCCGAAATAGTCCCTTCCGTTGGCCCTCGTGAACCCCCAATACACTCCAGTTTGATGTACGTGATGGTCGGGGCTCAATTCGGTCAGGACGCCCTTGCCGTCGGGAGCGAGAATGGGATGAAGATAGGGTCGGAAATCGGCGCCCGCGTTCTGTGTCAGAATGGCCGTATCCTCGCCCTTTCGAAACACTTTAATCGTGCCGGCTTCACAATCCTCGCGCAGCGTCAACGTCTCGGCGTAAGACGCCGCGGAAGTTCTCATTAGAAGAGCAAAATAGACGAACCACTGCTTGAGTTTCATAAGTGTTCCTGCCTGGTCCGGGATTTCCCATTTGCAACTGCCTGGAACGGCTCCACGTTCGGGATGTTGGCTATCGTAACAGCATATGCTCCCCCCCGTGTCTGGTGCATCGAAGTTTTCCCATATCCTTAACGACAACTCCGATGATGCGCCCTCCATCGCATGAAGCTCAGAGACAGCCCCCCTCCAGGAAAAATGGCGGCGGATTAGTCTCGGGACGTAACAACCTGATCGCCGGAACGATCGACGGGAAGCCGCCATCGAAGTTGACCTGTTCGCAGCCAACTCCTGGCAGATCTTCGAGCAGCTCAAGCAACCCGGCTGGATAGTCAACCGTGGCGACATCGACGTTGTCGACCCGCTTTGCGTCAGCGAACTCAATAACGCTGCGGTCGGTCAACTGATAGCAATCTTGATTCCGCCACTAGACCCAGAACAAGCGACCCGGCGGGCGTGGTTTGTGGAGAAAATTGGCGCAGGGACTTCCAGCTGACGAACGAGGCTCGACGCTGATTCGCTCGATTTTCATTAACTGCAAGTTCGATTTCTTTCTGGGCTGAGCGGTGACGGCAGAGTATCAGGACATCCAAATCCTGACTTCATTGAACCAGAGAACTCGCGGCCGTACGCGAGGGGCTCCGGTCGACTTCTAAAGTTGCAGCGATTCCACCAGTCGCCAGAACACCGGCTGTATATTGTTGCCGTTCAGCAGGCGATAGTTCGTGCGGCGACTCGTCCGCACAATCTGGCACGGGATGCGAATTATCGCTGTCCCGAAGGTTCGGAATTCCATTTTCAACAGACGAAACTTCTCTTCATGACGGCGAATCTTCCAGCGACCTGTTTCCGGAACACTCAGCGCCAGCCAGGCCTTGAGACTCCACGCCAGAGACGTCATCAGCATGTACGCCCAGTTGGAATACAGATTGTCGACCGGAGCTGTCAACGAACGAGGCCCGTTCTTTAACTGTTCGATGAGGTTCTCCTGTTCGCAGCGGTCGTTGCATGTGAACACAATTTGCTCGGGTGCCATCGAGCATCAACGCACACCAAGTGATCGAACTGAGATTCTTCCCTCGCAACTGCTCAATGAACCTGCTGCCGGCCTCCTGCCAAAGCCGCGAAACATTGGACCGTTTGACTCCAGGCGAATTCGGCTTGAGCTCCTCGATGCTGCGGGCACTGACGCCCGAGACAATCGCTTGAACAATCTGTGCCTGTAACTGCTCGGGATCTTTGGCGACGCGATAGCTGGTAAGCTCGACTTCATGACTGGCGCCGTCACTGCACTTTTGACGGACTCGCGGCCTGACGACTTCCTTGCGTTCGCCCTCGTACAGGACGCGGCCTGAACTGGATCCGGCGCGATAGTGATCGCTGGGGGATGGATCGTGCTTC
>JBDONA010000367.1:0-1591 GCA_039831575.1 Fuerstiella sp.
GTCTTGACATAGCGCGGTCGGCTTCGGTGAAGAACGGGCTGTCGTCCGTCATCTTCTCGTTGGAAATGAGCAGAAACGAAATCGTTACTCGACTCTTAAGCGCTGAGGCGCAAATCCCGTTGCACCATATGCGATCGGGCAAGATGCAGGATGCCGAGTGGCGCAAGATTGCCTCTCGACAAGGTGCGCTGCACGAGTCGCCGCTGTTCGTTGATGATTCACCAAATATGACAATGGCCGAGATCCGCGCCAAGTGTCGCAGGCTCAAGCAACGAAATGAACTCCGCTTGGTCATCGTGGACTACATGCAGTTGATGACGTCCGGGCGGAAGGTCGAATCTCGACAGCAGGAAGTGAGCGAGTTCTCGCGCTCACTTAAGCTCCTCGCCAAAGAACTCGATGTGCCGGTGATCGCCATCAGCCAGCTCAACCGTGGCCCGGAGGCGAGGAACGATAAAAAGCCGATGCTGTCGGATCTTCGAGAATCCGGCAGCCTGGAACAGGATGCCGACATGGTTATCTTGATCCACCGAGAGGACGCCTACGAGAAGGACAGCAACCGCATCGGAGAAGCTGATCTGATCGTTGCGAAACATCGCAACGGACCAACCGACACCGTAACGGTCGCATTCCAAGGTCACTACAGTCGTTTCGTTGACATGGCGCGGGAGTAACCCCAACGAAAACCACGAGCGTCAACTGGGCCTCAACCAGACCCTCGCCGTCTCGATCTGTCTAACGATGTCGGGGCAGGGTTTAGCTGCCAGCTCGTCACCGAGAGAGTCTCGAAATGCTTGAACGAGTTAAAGCATTGCAATGTCGATACATTGACCATAAATGGAGGCTTGCAGTGATTAGTAAACAGCGCCGGTGACGAATCTCAGCGGAAATCTAGGTGCTTGTTCGTCGCGCCCATCTGTTTGCTGACGATCGATTCAGTTGACCTGTCTGCAAGTGTATGTGAGGAGCAGACGTGGCAACGAATACCGAGATACCGGCGTGGAGCCGTAATGGGCGGCTGAAGAACCCGTCATGGTTGATGCTGCTTCCTTATCCGGAGTGGCTCGATTTCGCGATCTACCTGTTTTCTGCCGCAGGATTGGCGATTGCGTTCTTCCCTGAATCAGGCGGTGCTGACGGGGTCATTCAGACCTTATCCGTACTCGCGCTGGGCTTTTTAGCGCGACCAATTGGAGCGATCGTTCTTGGGCGCTGGGGCGATATGAAGGGCAGACGTCGGGTACTGCTCTTTTCTGGTTTCCTAGCTTGCGCTGCAACAGTACTGATCGGTTTGATCCCGACCTATGACACCATCGGCATCGCGGCACCGATATTGCTTCTCGTCCTGCGGCTTGTCCAGGGATTTGCGTTAGGTGGGGAGTTTCCAGGCACTTTCACCTACCTCGTCGAAGCCGCACCAGTCGGACGTCGAACCTCTTACGGTTCCATGGCACCAGCGGGAGCCGTCGCTGCGATCCTGACTGCGGCTGTTTTAGTTCTGATCGTTCGGGGAGCGATGTCGGCGGAAGCGTACGCCGCCTGGGGTTGGCGAATCCCATTCCTCGTAGGTGGAGTATCTCTATTCTTTGTA
>JBDONA010000874.1:0-6501 GCA_039831575.1 Fuerstiella sp.
ATTCTTCATGACGGTCCTCCTTGCCCCAAAGGGACCTACCCCTGGAGGATCGTCTTCTATTCTCGCTGTAAACGGCAGAGCCTTATGAATTCTCACCAGCAGAGCTGGTGGATTACCTTGGATTTAGTCGACGCGAAATGCTGGTGAATGCATTGCCACGCCGGGAACTGTCCGGTCATCACGGCAACGCGACTGGGCGAACACACCGGGCTGTTCACGGTAAAATTTGTGAAGTCGATCCCCTCTTTCGCCATGCGGTCCAGGTTCGGGGTTTCGCAAAACGTGCTACCGTGTTTGCTCATATCCCCGTAGCCCCAGTCATCCGCGAAGATGAATATGATGTTCGGGCGTTCCGCACCAAACGCGGTGGTTCCCGAATAGAACGCGAACACCGCGCCCAGGCAGAAGGCCATCCTGATTCGTCGTAAAAGTGTCTTCAAGTTTCGTCTCTCTTTTTCTGACATCATTTGTGTCACCGTGTTTCTGTATGCTGAGATCGCGAAGGCCGCTCGATTCTGCCGTGTATTCTTTTTGAACTTAAAGCCCTGCTAAGAATCGTTCTGCGACCTACACCATGAGGCAGCTATTGGCACAAGTCTTCCAGCACAGGGAAAAACTCCGGATCGCCTGCCAGAATGTTCATTCCCAACGAATCTTTTTCCATAACGAACAGCTGTGCCTTTGGAAGTATTGCCAACGCGCGACAATCGCCTTGGCGCATGGTTTACTTTTTTTGCTCTTTCGAGCGATGAATCCCAGTAGCGGGAGATTTTTTTCCTGCCGGTGATGTGAGTTGGGAATGTGGTTTCCGGAGACAGGTCGAGGACATATCGACAGGTTGGAATTCTTACCATGCGGGCCGGACAATGATTTCCGACTGCCGGCCCGCCGTTGTCGTTGACTGTGTGTGTGCCAGGAACGACTTTCCGGCGACGAGTCAGCGTCATACGCGGAAGGGCTGTGGCACAAGTGCACCCGATGTCGTCGAAGTTGTGAGCAGTCAGAATTCGCATGCGCGACTACCATCCGCGGTATACTCGGGGTCATTGCCTGCCGTTGCTTGTGCCTTCCCGCACATACTTTCTGAGCAAGGCATGCATCTGCTTCACCATCTCCGGATTGTCGTGAGATACGTCAGTGGTTTCTTCGATGTCTTTGCTCAGATCATGAAGCGCGAAGGACACCGGTACGGCGTCATCCACAATCTGCATGGTGGTTTTCGGCCCGTGGACCGTCAGCTTGAAAGCGCCCTTGCGGATGGCAAAGGTACCATTACTGTGATTGTGTACGATCGCCTCGTGAAACGATCCGGGGCTCGCTTCTCCCGTCAACGCCCTTAGAAAACTCTGGCCGTCTTCGGCGGTGTGGTTGTCCAGCTTGATGCTTAAGATCTCCGCCAGGGTTGGGATGACATCATTGAAAAGAATCGTTGTTGGACAACTCTCGCCCGGTTTGATTTTTTCGGGCCAGCGAACGAAGAACGGCACCCGGTGGCCACCCTCCTGCAGGCCCGCCTTCCAGCCGCGGAAAGGTCCGTTGCTGTCGTGGCCGTGAATGGTGGTGTCGCCCTTGACCCACCTGGCCCGATACCCCTTTGTGCGATTGACCGGCCCGTTGTCGCTGGTGAAGATGACGATCGTGTTCTTTTCGATTCCGAGTTCGGCAATCTTGCGCAGAATCCTGCCAACATGGTCGTCGAGTTCAACGACGAAATCCCCGTACGCCCCGGCGTGGCTGGTCCCGACGAATTCCTGGTTGGGGACAATCGGGTTATGCGGCGTCGTCATCGCGTAATAAAGAAAGAACGGCTGACCGGGCCGCGTGCGGGTTGCCGTCTCGACGAAATCGCACGCCTTTTTCGACAGGGTCGGAACGAGACGGTCCATGGTGTGATCTTCGGAAATGATGTTGTCATCCCGGCCATACCATTCGCCGTGTTTTTCCTTTGCTTCCTGGGACGAAAGGGTGGGGATGACGGTGACCCGATTGTTCTCGATGAAGGTGCAGGGGTTCATCTCCGCCGATCCGGCGGTAGCGAAAGAGTAGTCAAATCCGTAGTCCCTGGGCCCTTTCAGAACGGGTGAGGCAAAATCGATGTTTCGAAAATCCTGGTAGTTGGGATGTACCCGGATGACCTCTCGCGCGCTTTCATCGCGCAGCTTCCAATCGATGCCCTGATGCCACTTGCCGACCAATCCAGTGAAATAACCCGCCCCCCGCAGCAGATCTGCGATCGTTTTTCGGCCCGGCTCGATCAGTGTGCCTCCAAAATTTGCCAGGTTGCCGCCCGATCCCAGCCGGGTGCGCCACATATAGCGGCCGGTCAACACGCCGTAGCGGGAAGGGACGCAGTAGGATCCCGAGGAATGGGCGTCGGTGAACACCAGGCTTTCCTGTGCCAGCCGATCCAGGTTGGGAGTTGGAATTCTGCTGTCGCGGTTGAGGATCGTGACATCGCCGTAACCCATGTCATCGGTGAGGATGATCAGGATGTTGGGCCGGAGCGTCTCACTCGGCGCCGCCGAAACGGCTTGCGATGAGGCGATCATCGCCCGAACCAACCCGCACGCCAGGGTGAATAATGTCCTTCTCATGTTGTTCTCCCAACAGGCCAGCGACCGCAACCACAGTAGTGTTTTATCGTTCTCAGTTTCTCAGACAAACCACTTTGCCGTCCATCGTGGACACCGGCACCAGATGCACTCACCACGTTGCTCGCTCCTGACTAACGGTCGTGAGTCGGCCAGTGCTTTTCGGCAGCTGACCAAAATGATCGTGACCTCGGCATCGAACAGCAATTGCTAACCTGAAGAGGTCGCCGCCAGGGAGGAAACGAAGCGCACCACATCAAATCCGGATCTTATGCCCGACGACGTTGACGTCCACTGGTTTCCGGCGCTACCATAAGAACCTGTGAGCGTCATAGGTAATCAACAGGAGAAACTGATGAAGCTGATCGTTCTGATATGGCTTGCTATTTTTGACAACGCCCGTTTTCGCCGAGGACATCATTGATCCGCTGCATCCGTTTGATGTGGAGATTTAGACAGGCCCGGACGTCGGTCAGAAGATTCCATCCTTCGGTGGAAAAGATCAACATGGCAGGACATGGGACTTCGACAGCATAAACGGACCAAACGGTGCCGTCATCCTGTTCTACCGATCGGCTGACTGGTGACCATTCTGCAAGACCCAGCTGGTCGAGCTGGAAGAGTCACTGGAGAAGTACCAGAAACTGGGACTGGGCGTGACCGCCGTGAGCTACGACAGTGTCGCCGTCCTTGAGTCATTCACCAATCGCATCGGCGGATTCCGTTACCCCGTGCTGGCAGATCCCGACTCAGAGATCATTCGTGCGTTTGGCATCTTCAATGCCAAAGTTCCTCGTGGCCATACCTGGTACGGGATTTGTTATCCAGGCACGTTCATCGTTGACCAGAACTGAATTGTTCAAAGCAAGTTCTTCGAGGATCTGCATACACAACGCATTACCACAGCAGCAATCCTGGTCAAGCAATATGGCGAAGACGGCATCAAACACACGAAAGCCAAAACAGACCACCTGACGCTTTCTGCGTCGGCGTCAGAGAAACTGATTCGGCCAGGCAATCGTTTTACATTGATTATCGACGTCGATCTGAAAAGCGCAATGCACGTCTACGCCCCTGATGTTAAGAACTACCAGCCGATAGCCCTGACGTTTGACAAGCACGAGCAGCTGTGGTTTCACCCGCCTGAATTCCCCGAACCGGAGAGACTTCGATTAGAAGCGATCAAGGAGACGGTTCCCGTATACAAAGGTCATGTGCGGCTCCTCCAGGACGTGACGATGTCACATCGATATCGTGACAAGTCGATCACGTTGTCTGGAAAGTTTGAGTATCAGGCTTGCGACGACGAAACGTGTTACGCTCCAACGAGTATCCCTCTGACGATGACCGTCAACGTTGTCCGCCACGATTCAAAGCGTGTTCCCCGGAACCTGCGGAAGTCGGGCGGCAACAGGTAGATCTCGCGAAGTGCCGAAATCTTCGACCGAATCGCTTCACTCATGCGGCGAAGACGCTCTCCTGACTTAGTCGCAGAAAATCGATTTCACGACGGCTGTACGCAAGTCTTCGGGCCTATTTGCCCCACGAAAATTTGTAGAGTTTCAATGTCAGCGAGCCACGGACAGATTCCCCGGGCACAGTTGATGCGGCTTCAAATTCAACGGTGCCACAGGCCGCGCGTGAAATGGGTGGGTTGAAAAAAGAAAACCCCTCCTTGCCTTCAATCAGGGTTCCCTGAATCCTGACAGGGAATCGATTGTTGGTGCGGAATGACTTTGGTGTGACGATCAATTCCAGCTTTACAGGCGTCCTGTCCTTAATCAATTGCCCCCTGAACAGCAGCAACGGAGATCCCCGGTCGGCCCCCGGGGCGGGATCCTGTTGTTTTTTTCCGATCGTAAGGCTGAGGTTGTCAAGTTGCATCGGTTCAGCGTCTTTCAGCCGGATCGTCATGGACTCGACCGGAACTTCAACCGGATCGTCAGACAACCGCTGGCTCCATTGGACGTCAAACTTCGCAGTCACCGCCCCCACAACTGTAGCCGACGCGGGAATGCCGACTCTGGGTGCATCGGGCTGCCCTTTCCCCAGTTCGTTCGCGATTTCCTGTCGTCGCGACGTGATGAAACGCCGGACGGCTTTGAGGGCGTCTTTAAAGCTGTCTTCCTGCGATTCGCTCAGATGATCGAAAATCAACTTTTCGACCCGTTCTGTTTCTGCCAGCAGCTCTTCTTCGTTCCACACTGTGTCAAGCAGCTGATTCAGCGTGGCGAAGTACTGGCTGCGGGTTTCGTCTGTCGTGTACAGCACGTGCGGCAATCGGGCCCGGGCATGAACGGACTGGGTTGCACCGCGTTTGAAAAGAAAGCTGAGAACACCCTTTGAAAATGACACATCAGCACCCCACGGAATGAAATGCAGTCGCCCGTCGGCGGGATCGGCGTAAACAAAGAAGTTGTTTTGATTGTTGTTGTAGCCGTCCCAGAAGCCGACCAGACTCTCCACCGCCCAGAACTTCATAAACTCTTCCAGGTCAATCAGCTGTCGCAGCGCAGGCAGATCCAGCGGCTCGGCGTTCAGGACTTCGGTAAGCTTTCGAATCTCGACACGATTGTCCGGATCATCGTCGTTGTTCTTGCGTTCAAAACGACTGATCCCATCGGCCCAGAAGTCGGCCAGCGTTCCTTCGTACAGCTTCCCCTCTGAGTTGCCGAAATTCCGCCGCAGAAATGCCGGTTTTACGGGTTCGACGTTCGCGTAGATGCCCAGATAGTGGCCGTTGACCGTGACTTTAGCCAGATTCATCCGCGGAGCAGGCAGTCCGGCTTTGCGATAAGTCCGATAGGTCAGCCACTGACTCAACATTGCCTGATCCTGCTTGCAATTATTGAGCGTCAGATTGTCGACACCACAGTATTTGACACCGTCGACATATTTGTCCAGATTCAGTTTGAGCGACGGCCGTCCGGTATCCAGCGACCCAAGGAACCCCTTCTTGCGGACTGCGACGGAATCAATTCGTGTGCCATTGATCGTGACGCGGGCCTTGAAGTACCTGAAGGGAGATTCGACGGGCCGTGACACCAGTGATTCCATCATGTTGCGCGTCTGACCACACAGCTCATCCCAATCACGCTGCGGCAGTTCAATTCTGATGTCCAGCAACCGCTCCGGATCGTACAGACGGTCCGTCTTGTCAGCGCAGGCAATGCCTGAGATTACGACAACAATAAATACGGGAAGCCACAGTATACGTTGGGCCGGTCGTTGTGCACGAAGGCGGACTGGCAACCAGCGGGACGTGGAAGACGGACGTGACCAATGTGGTTCTGAAATTGTCATTGATGTTTCACGGGATAGAGCAAGAGCCAGATCGTCAGCCTACACTTCGCCAGAGCACTCGCAGTATTGATTATTTCCGGTCGATACGGCTACTCAGTCACAGAATTGCGTCCTGGATGACAGCGTCCGGCCTCGTCCCCGTTTTCTCAACGGCAACAGCTGTCCGAACAGTCAGATTGCCGGACAAATTACAACACGGTGTGTTGACGCGACATCCGACGATTCCGACGCTACGTACGTCCGTCACCTCCCGGTTTTTCTGTTCTTCGTTTTTTCGCTCTTCGGTTCCCAATCCGGGTGACGCATTGTCCTCTCCCTGTTCAGGCCATCGACTAAGGCAATTGGCACATGTCCCCAATCTTTTTCGTGGCTGATCACAGGGACGTTGGGGTAGATAGAGCCCGTGGGACGCTGGGCCTTGCCGTGCTGCATATACTCGCCCAGTTCGTTGCGAATCTCCGCCGCCAGTCCCAACATCTGCAGCACAACGTCGGGGTTCGCCTCCGCGACGTTCCGGTTCTCACCCTGATCCGTGCGCAGGTTGTAGAGGACCGGTTGCGTCAGGTTGCGGAATTGCCTGCTCCTGTCCCAGAAGGGAAGCTGTTCC
>JBDONA010000420.1:0-1583 GCA_039831575.1 Fuerstiella sp.
GCCGCAATGGAATCGAAACGGACCGGTATCAGGACGTCCAGATACACCTGACTGATGACCATGGCCAGACACGGCTCCCCGTCAATGATCTCATGAACGGCCGGTCCAGCGAGTCCGTGCACATCGTGAGTGAACTTTATGCCCACTTCGGGCGCAAACCTGATCACGACCCGTTCGCCGATAATGTCGGTCAACATTTGTTCGGACTGGTCCCGGCGTTCGCGGATGTCGGTGGCAGTGACAGTCGACAGATTCACGGGCGTCTGATCACGTGGCGGTTCGAACCCCATCGCCGATACGTGGCTGGGCCGGAATCGACTGATGCGACGGAACTGCTGGCGTTGAGTTTCGACAGCGTCCATTGCTGCTGACCTTCATGGGTGTCAAAAAATGAGGAGCGTCAGGGCTTTGAAAAAGCCGTGATGTTATGCCTAGGCTTCTCTGTAAAGTTTCTATGTAAAGCTTCTATAAGTGTCGTTGTGCCAGCCGCTGTGCCAGCCGTTGTTGGATCCGTTGTAGTTCCGCTGTAACTTTTCCAATGTATTCTGCGGCCACGTGCGCTATTGCCGATTTGGTTCCACGTCAGAACGTGACCTTCCGCTTCTCAGCAGGCCTGACTTCCTTCACGTAGGCAGCGAGTGCCCGATCGGTGGTGAACTTGTTTGAGTAGTAGGTCTTCTTCCGACTCTCCGTCGCCATCTGAAAGAAGTTCGCCCGCCACAGTTCGTCCACCCAATAGCGGACCGTCGCGGCCGTTAACTCGCCCTTAAATTGATGATTTGCAGCGTCTGCTTTCCCCGAATATCCCGCCGACAGCAGTTGCAGTCTCGGGCCGCTGATCCATTTGAGTTTGTCCTGTCCTATGCCCGCATAGACTCCGATCAGGACTCTGGTTTTGTTGACCGGCCAATCCATCATGTCCCATGCAATGTCCGTTCTGACACGGCACTGAGTTCCTGAATCCGAATACCTGGCTGCGGAGCGATTAACACGTTCCATCGCGACTTGAACGTCTTTGACACCCAACTGCACGTTGAGGAATTCCGCCACGGCCATGAACAGTTCGTGATCGCAATCGGTTTCGTAGTCGGCTCCTTCAACAAGCTCGTTTCGGTCTGCATATCGTTCGGCCATGCGAAATCTGGCGTCCTCGTCCAACTCTCTGGGCGGATGCTTCAAGAGGTGCATCAATCCGTAATCGATGATTGCATGTGCTAACTCGGCTGATGTGTCCCATTTACCAATGAGCAATGAGAGTGGAAATTGAAAATACTTGTCAGTCGCTGCCATGCTCTTCTCTCCACATGAGCGGGAGCTGACGCTGCGGCAACGTGCCGTTCTGAATGACGTGTAAACATGTCGCCTGATCGATGTGCAGTTGCTGGGCAATGTCCGCTGCTGACGTGGCGATGCTGTGAAGCAACAGAATTGCTTCAACGAGACTCTCCCGTTCAATCAGCATCTGGTCAGACTTCACCCGGCCGGTTCCTTTGCATTTGAACGCTCATTCGGTTTGACGGCCTCAGGCTTCTGGAGCTTCTCCGCCTTTAGTTTCTCGTGAACATCCAGCAGGACTCGATACC
>JBDONA010000974.1:0-6466 GCA_039831575.1 Fuerstiella sp.
CGGACGGGAGCAGATGCTGGTTCGTGCGGCTGAGGATCATGCCGGGATCGTCACATTCAGACAGCAGTGCGCGCAAATAGGATCGCGTCTGGATCATCATCATGGCCGGGACCAAACCGTGACCGCTGACATCCCCGACGGCGACACAGATGTTGTCGTCCGGCATCGACACAAAATCGAAGCAATCGCCACTGCCCCGCCCGGCAGAAAACACTGCACCTGCGATATCGAATCCCTCCACTGACGGCGCCCGTGGCGGAAACAGGCGTTGCTGAAGGTCGTCGGCACTGTTGATCTCACTCTCAGCTTCCTGACGTTTGAGGCGATCTGCTTCCGCTCGCTTTTGGGTCGTCAAATCACGCAGGATTGCCAATCGAGCTGGCTTGCCCTCCCAGTCAATTTCGACGGTATGAACATCGACCGGGACCGTCTCACCGTCGCTCCGGGCCAGTTCGAATTCGCTTGCCTGGCCATCGGCCAACACAAGATCAATCGCCAACCAATTCAGTACGTCTGGAGTACGACCGAAGAGCCGTCGCGCTGCCTTGTTTGAGAATTGGACCATTCCCTCACCATCAATGACGATCATGCCTTCGACCATGCCGCTGATGATGTTGTACAGATTGGCTTCAGAGGTCTGGGCAGCTTGCAGGGCCTGTGCGAGGTCGGCTTGAATCCGGTGTCGTGCTCTGGCATAACTGATGGATCGCACCAGCGATTCAGTACTCAATTCTCCTTTGATCAGGTAATCCTGGGCGCCTTCCGTGACCGCATCAACAGCGATGGTCCGGTCATCTAACCCACTCAGGACAATGATGGGCACATTCGGTGCATGAAAGAATGCCGTCTGGAATGTTGCCAGCCCCATGCTGTCGGGCAGGTTGAGGTCCAGCAGCACGAGGTGAATCCCGCCCCGAACCAGACGTTCTAACCCATCTGAAAGACGTCTCGCGTGCTCGACCTTGTAAGAGACACCTTCGGCGTGTTCCAGAGATATCTGGATGACCCTAAAATCGGTTCTACTGTCCTCGATCACCAGGATGTTGCGTTGTTTCGTGACCAGAAAAGTGTATCCGTCATCGACGGTCGCCGAACGATGGACTGTTGAGCAACCAGAATCGTCATCCCGCGTTTTTACAATTGACATTGGTGGCCCCGCTAAATGTGTATCTCGCTAAAGAATCATTATTTCCCTGATTATGCTCGACTGATCACCCTGCTTCCTGAAACATATGTCCCAGTTGGTGCTGCTCGGCGATGAGACCCAGGCGGAGAACCCCGCAGGATTCCAGTAGGGTGTGCATAATGCCAGCAATATATGCGGCCCGTGAGTTCCCACGACATGAGCTGAGCTTTGTCAGTTTAAACCTGAGTAAACTGGGAAGGGAATGCGGTGCTCTTAATCTGCAGGACTGCAGTGTGTCCGTTCGTTGACATAGTCGCGTGAAACGGCCCCGGGGAAGCGGACTGCTGGACAGCGAACACAGCTGCCCCGACAGATCGTGCTCAACGTGAAGGCCCACTGCTCCAGGGCCATATACAGCGAATCGACATACCGGCCGTGCCAATTCGCCCGACGCGGCCGGCTTGCCCTGTGGCAACGACATCTGTCCGAACAGACTTGCTGGCGCAAGAGTTTCAGGAGTCGCCACAGTCCACTCCAGCAATCACAACTCGTGCTGGCGGGTCACTTCCTGTTCACGGTCCCACAGGGGTCGTCGAACGTGATCGTTCGGGACTGGTAAAAACACATTGTACAAACGCATGAGCCGAAGAACTCAAGAGAGCAACGGAAGTCCGTTTTTCAAACGATTCGCGTCGCGTTCTGCCACAAATCGATCACTCCACAGCTGGTTATCATCGGCCGTGTTTGACGGACTCACGACGAGTCTCACATCTCACCGGTTTCGACGAAACGCTGCAGGACCGGGAGCACGCGTTCGACTTCCAACTTGAATTGTTCGAACAGTTCCGGGGCGGATGACAAATCACCGGTCGCGGCCAGGTCTTCGAGTTCCTGACCGCACTGCGTTGCCGTTTCGGCTCGGAAGAAACGCATGGCGCCTTTCACCGTGTGGGCCATGCGTTGCAATGCGGTGGCGTTGCACTCTGCGATTGCTGCCGGCAGGCGTAACAGATTCTCCTGTGTCTCCTCAATGTACAACCTGGTGATGTCTTTCAGAACGGCATGGTCGCCGTGCAGCTGGCTGAGCGGGCCGTTCCAGTCAACGAGCTTTTGTGACGATCCTGATTTCAGGATGCCTGAAGGTTCGGCATTCTCGCGTTCAAAGCCGATGGCGGCGGCAATGGCATGGAACAGCTGTCGCGGGCGGACCGGTTTCGAAACGTATTCGTCCATGCCGGCGTCCAGGCAGCGCCTCCGGTCGCCGGACATCGCGCGGGCCGTCATGGCGACGATCGGCTGGTGCTGATCTGTCCCCTTTTCTGACGCCCGGATCGCGGCCGCTGCCTGCATACCGTCCATGACAGGCATCTGGACGTCCATCAGAACGACGTCAAACTCCTGTTCCTCGAGGAGGTCCAGCGCCTCTCTGCCGTCATTGGCGATGACGGTAGTATGGCCCGATCCGGAGAGCACAGCCAGGGCGACCTTCTGGTTGGGAACGCTGTCCTCGACCAGCAGGATTCGTAGCGGGGGCAGTTCGCCGGAATGCGCTGCGGGGATTGAGGACGAGCCGCTCGCATCCGCTTTGAAGATCCCCATCACACTCACGATCACGTCGTACAGTTCGGACTGTCTGAAGGGTTTCACCAGCTGCGCGGCGACGCGCAGATCTTCACGGCGTTGCTGGTCAATTTGCCGGCCGGCCGACGTAAGAAAAACAATGTCGAGGTCCGACAGGCTGGCATTGGCCCGAATCATTTCAGCCAGCCCGAATCCGTCGATCTGCGGCATCTGTACATCGGAGAGCAGCAGTCGGAACGGCTGGCCTGTGCGGCACGCTTCCTGCAACAGGGAGAACCCCTCGAGTGCTGACGAAGCGGTAACGGGGGCCATCTCCTTCGCCAGCACGATCTGTTCCATAATCGTGCAGTTGGTGGCGTTGTCATCGACGATCAGAACGCGTGTGCCGCTGAGTTCTATCGGAATGGGTGCGGGCGGTTGCGACTTGTCAGAGACAGCGAATCCGGCAGTAAACCGGAACGTGCTGCCTTGACCAGGTTCGCTGTCGATCTCGATCCGGCTGCCCATCAGCGACACCAGATTGTGGCAGATGGCCAGTCCCAGGCCGGTTCCGCCGTATTCTCGCGTCGTGGACATGTCCGCCTGTTCGAACGGCTCGAAAATTATTTCGAATTTGTCGTGTGCGATGCCGATGCCGGTGTCACTCACACTGAAATTCAGGGTCAGTTGGCCGTTCTGTTCCGATTCCTTCTCAACACGAACAACGACTTCGCCGGTTTCCGTAAACTTGATGGCGTTGCTGATCAGATTGGTCAGCACCTGTCGTAACCGACCGGGGTCCCCCAGCAGCAGATCCGGAATCGCAGGATCGACAAAGCACATCAGTTCGAGGTTTTTGCGCGTCGCCCGCAGGGCTTGAGACCGGACGGTGTCACCCACGATATCGTGCAGTCGGAAATCCACCTGCTCGAATTGCAGCATGCCGGCTCTAATTCTTGAGAAGTCCAGAATGTCGTTGATAACGGACAACAGGGAATCGGCCGAGTCCATGACCGTGCTCAGGTAATCGCGCTGAGTGTCATCGAGTTTGGAATCAAGGACGAGTTCCGTCAGCCCCATGACGGCGTTCATCGGTGTGCGAATCTCGTGGCTCATGTTGGCCAGGAATTCGCTCTTCGCCCGGTCCGCTTTTTCTAATTCCTCGGCCAGGTCGACTGCGGTCTGTCGCTGCTCTTCAAGCTGGGTGGCCTGTTCCTCCAGCTCCCGAGTGCGCACAACCATTGCTTCATTGGCAAGCTGCAGGGAAAATGACGGGGCCACTATTCTTGCCAGCCGGGTCAGCCGTTTAAGGTCCTGCGGGGTGAAGTCACCCCCATATTTGTCGCTAAGCTGCATGACACCGACGAATTCCCGCCCGTGGCTCAGCACGGGCACGGCCAGCCAACCACGCATTGGCGGATGTTTCAAACCCCGATCATCGTTCAGGTTACTGAAGTTCTTCCAGTCTGGATGCGATTTCAGTTCTTCGTCAGTCATGCAAAAGCTCTGCTTGTCTGTGGCAACCAGCTTCCAGATGCCTTGACCAGTCGTCAGCACGTCGTACGTTCTGTATCTGTCATATTTCTCCGACATCGAAATGGCGTGTTTACCGCCCGCGAAGCTGCCGGTGGAGATGTAACTCACCGCACACTGATGGGCACCAATGATTTGCCGGGCCTGCCGAGCCCACAGGTCCAGGGTATCGTCGAAGTTATCGATCACAGTCGATTCGCCACCCCTCTCGCGCACAATGGCCGACCGGTCACTTAACATTTCGATGTCGCCATCCGAGCCGATGTTGGCAAAGCTCTGTTCTTCCTGCAAACGCGACAGTGCCGCGGAACGGTCGGTCAGCATCTGTTGCTCTCTCCACCAGGTGGCGCTGATGTCGGTCAACAGGCCGACGAACACGAACGCGTAGCTCACGATCTTCAACAAGTGCGCCGTATCGAACATGCCATCGAATAAGTGGTACGACCGCGACATGAAAAGTGTCTGGCACAGAAAGCTGACGATCAGTGAGTTGATGATCCAGTGAATTCTGCGCCCACTCATTTTTTGACAGATAACCCACCAGTCCGGCGAGAAAGAACACGCCGGCGACGAATTCTTCGGGTCGGCCGAAAATGTACTCCTCCGGAAAATAGGCGCGGCCCAGCGGGACAATCGAAAAGAAGACAATGCTGCTTAGTTCCAGTTTTGCACTTCCTGTTCATTATCCGGCGAGTGTGGCGAGGTACGTGAGCAGGTTGAGATTATTATGTCGGGGTGTCGTGTCGAGCGACACTGCGGATAAGTTATCTTCCCAGCTTTTGCGGCGTAAAGTCGTCAGCATGTCCGCGAAGCTCGGTTCAGTTTTCCACCAGTACCACGGCCGATTGGGAATCTGAAAATCCTTGTGACCGGCGGTGGCGTACCACACCACCGTCAGGCTGTGCAGGAACATCGCCATCGGTGCCGTTCGACGGACGGCTTTCTCTTTGCGGCTGGCTGCATCTTCCAGGCCGAGGTGTTGCTTGCAGTCGAAGTGAGTTACTTCAATCGACCACCGCAGCGAAAACAGGGACAGAATGTCACGAGCCTTCAGGTCGACATTCGTGCTGTAGAAGACTCGCGTGGGCCGATCACCCACGGTGTCGCGCGAAAGCACAAAACGCAGCAGACGGTCGTTGCCCGCTGTATAGTACAAACCTGTTTGAATTTTCGTCTGCAGTGATCCATGCAAACCGTACTGGTCGAAGTGATGCGTCGACCACTTTGACGAATCCTGTTCCCACGACTTCGCATCGGGCAGTCGTTCGCCCTTCTTGCGGCGTGGCCCGCGTCGAGTGCCGGTTTCTGCGGGAGCCGGTTTGTACAACGCCGCCTTCGGGTGAACGGGACCGATCAAATCGAAGTTCGCCGGCAGTTTTGACAGCACACTTTTTCCGCTGTACAGACTGTCGACAACAAGAATGAATTTGCGATCCGGAAACCATTTGGCGACCAGTGTGATCATCTCGGACATCAGTTCGGGCCGTGTTTTATGGGATGTTTCACTTCCCTGCCGATTTTTATTCGCGTTGGCTTTGGCCTGTTTCTTCTTCGTCGCAACCTGCTTCGTTCTCTTCGATGCGGCTTCCTTCTGTGCGTTTGTGGGACGTTTCGCCTTCTTGTGTTTCCCTTTCGTCAGCCCCTGTCGATTGCGATACAGTCGCATGCAGATGGGCAGCGAAAACACTTTCGACGGAGCCCACCACGGGTGAGCGATCACGATGCACAGATCGACCCAGTCGTGTCCCCAGTGGCAAACCTTTTTGGATTTGGAAGAACTCAACGCGTCATGGTGCATTCCTGTTCCGAAGATTCCCAGTCCGCGTTTGCGACACAACGTGTCGTCGCCGGAGAGAACGATGACGGCATCTTTGCCGATGAGGCGATCGATGATCAGTTTCGCCAGCAGTCGCCAGAGATCGTCAATCTTCCATGCGGCATGCGAAAAGAATCGGTGATAATCGGAAAAGTGACCATGGCCGACCGAGTCACTGGAAACAATCAGGTCGGTGACATAGCGATGTCGGGTCGAAAGAATCCAGCCGGTCATCAACAATCGGAAGGTCACAAAGCTTGGGGTCGTGAAGACAGGAGCGAAAGACTGTAGCAGGACTTCGAAGGAGTTGGTAAGTTGCATGACGGGCGGCTTCCGTGCCGGGGAAATTGAAAGTTTGAAGGTTCAATCTCCATTGTCACGGGCCGCCTTTTTCACGCCTATACCAGTAATCAAGAAGTGCAAAACTGGAA
>JBDONA010001055.1:0-6460 GCA_039831575.1 Fuerstiella sp.
TTTTTTGCGGTCCCTGAAATCTCACATACGGACCACGCAGCAATCCCGGATAAGAAAGTCACTTCAGAGGACTCTTTGGGATGCCACCGGGGTTGAATCTCTGGAATTGCGCACGATGCTGTCGGCGAAATTCGTTCTGGACACGAGTGCCGGCACGCTTGACGTGACGCTGGATGATGATGATCCAAAGGTCTATTTCCGCACGGACGATCTGAATGTGCTCCAGTATTCGACGGACGAGATGAACTGGAGCAGCGACGTTGATAATGACGGCACTTCGGACGACGTGACACTCAACCATCCCTTCACCATCACGGTCAGTGCCGACGATGGGAACGGCTCAGTCCACCTCGTCGGCATCCAGACCCAGGGGACTGATTTGACGGTGACTTCCGCCGTTGATCTTTCTGTCGTGGGCGACCTAAATACCGTGGACGGAAACACCAGGGGCGCCATTACGCTAAAGGTCTCTGACCAGGACAAATTCTTTTCCGGTGGAGGAGGCGAATCGAAGATCATGATTGGAGCGACGACGCCACCGACCAGCGACGCGGATCTCGACGGAGATGGTCGTGTCACCGTTACCGCGGGGGAAGTGACGATTACGGCCACCCAGACGGAAAAGAAATCACAACGTTGGGCTTTTGGGAAGGATAGCATTACCGCCACGATTGACATTACCGACAGCGACATCTTCGGCGACAGCGTCACGATTACGGCGCAAAGTAAAGATCTGAGCTACGGAGATGAGCAACCCTGGTACGGTAACTACGTTCAGCCGATTGTCGTCGATACGGTGGTTGACGGCCTCCTCGGTGGCGGTTCGTTTATTAGCCTGTTTTTGCGCAAGGCTGCTTCTTATGTGACCATTGACGGAAGCGACATTCGCTCGACGGAACTACTTAGGGTCGAAAGTCTGAACACAACCAACGCGTCGGCGACGGCGATCGCTGCCCGGCCTCCCTGGTTGGATCGAGATCCTAAGTCTAAGGATCCAATGGGTATACAGGGGGAAAACAGGGCTTTGTACGCCCTGAACACCTTAAGCTTCGGCCTGACCAAGGCTACAGGCACGGCCAAGATAGAAATTATAGGAACGAGCTCGCTGGAATCGGTTTCTGGCAATGTCGAAGTGGAGGCAAACGCCACCGTCACCTCCAGCGTGACCGCCCGCACCACGAACAATATCAATGACGCCTCTCCCGCACACGAAGGTGGCGGATCGTTTGGCATTACACTGTCCGACACCACAGTCACCGCCACACTGGGAGAACAGGCATCCATTGCAGCGCCCTCCGGAAGCGTGAATTTCGAGGCGCTGGGTACGGTTACCAATACCGGCAGCGCAACGTCTTCGTCGTATAAGGACGGAACCGCGGGCCTGACCGTCGCGGTGGGTTCAGATACGACGACGGTCACGACAACTGTGGATGGCGATATTCAGTCGGGCGGCACAGTCACGAAGACACAATCCTTCGCGACCGCAGACATCGGCCCTGACCCTGACGATGTCGCCAGGATCAATACCCTGACGATTCCGGGCCACGGGTTTGTGGATGGTCAAACGGTGGATTTCCGGGTCAACAGTTCGTCGGGCGATACGCCTTCCATTGGTGATCTTGTGGATGGGGAATCGCTGCGTGTCCGCGTCCTGAACGAAAACAGCATCCAGTTGTATCTGACCGAAGAAATCGATCTTCGTAGCCCCGACGGTAACTCCACTTCGGAACAGACGTTCTCGCTTTACGACACCTGGGAGTTCAATCCGCAGACCCAGGATCTCACTGGCGACTGGATCACCCTGAGTGGCCATCCCTTTGAGACCGAACAGGAGGTTCGATACAGCGTCAGGCCACCGACAGACGAGAAGCCTAGTGAGCCGATTGGCGGACTGTACGATGGCACCACGTACTACGTGATCGTCGATGAATTGAATCCCGATCGCTTTCAACTGGCCTTGTCCGCCGCCGATGCGAGCGACGGACAGCAAGTGACACTCACGGGACCCGGTGAAGGAACTCAGCATTCCTTTGATTATGTTTCGGAATCACGCAGTTTCCTGCCGGCCACGGATCTGGATGACGAGGCCAATACAATTTCAATCATTACCAGCGGAGTCGAAACGGGGGACCCGTTGCTGTACCAAACAGATCCCAATATCCAAACCCCCCCGCTGGTCATCGAGCGAAACTACGGTTTCACGCCCGAGGGCATCACGAGCTCCTTTGATGCAACGGGGACGGTCAGTTTTGATCAGGCGGTTCTGGACCCGACCGTCTTCGTGCTGACGATTCCCCATCACGGCTGGCAGACCGAGGACAGCGTGGTCTACAGCGTGGCCGATGAAAACGGCGAGACATCACTGCCCATCCTTGTGGGAGACGACAGCGAGCTGACGGACGGAGAAAGCTATCAGGTCATTCGTGTCGACGACCACACCATTCAACTGGCCTTGCCGGAATCCCCCGCCCCCGCCACGGCACTGGAACTGGTCGATGGCAGCGAGTCGGGAATTCAGCAACTGAGTGGACCTGGACAGTCCCACTTTTTCGACCCTGCCGGCACAGTTGAATGGCAGACAGTGGACACGATCCAGAACTCGGTGTTGTTCGAGGCGCCTCACGGATTGGTCACGGGGCAACGGGTGACCTACTCGCCGGGGCAAAGTGCATCCGGTCAACCCAATTCCTCCATCGGGGGCCTGGTCGCTGACAAGGACTACTACGTCATCACGATCAGTGACTACGAAATTCAGTTGTCGCTGGATCGTATCGACAATCCGCAGCGTGACGTCTTTGATGGGCTTGTCAGTGTAGACGATGGAGCGATCGGTCTGAGTAGCGGCGCCACAGGTGCCACGGATTCATTGCACCAGTTCTTCGGTCACACGGTCGACCCGTTGAACGACTGGATCATTTCGCAGAACCACGAATTGGAAACCGGCCAGGCCGTGACCTACAACGCGGGTGACGGCACAGCCATCGGTGGACTGACCGATGGAATGACGTACTACGCGATTCGTCTGGACGGCAATACCATTCGCCTGGCAGATTCACTCGAGGACGCAAGCAGAGTCTCAGTGGCTCCTGGTCCGGCAGGTAACGTGGTCGATCAGTCTCAATTGCTGGCAACCGAAGGTGGTTTCAGCGACCACCTGTTTCAGTCATTTCAACCCGACCATAACAACATCACTGGAGCGAGTGTTCGAAAGGGGGAGGGCCCGTACGGGGGTATTCCGGCGGACATCACGATCGGACTGTATGACAAGCTACCAGCTTATAACTCGGAATTAGCTTATGACCAGCTATCAGCTTTCGATGAAAACCTGCTGGCAACGGGAACGGCTTTCAATGTGCCGGTGGGCGAATGGGCCGTTGTTGATTTCGGTGCCCAAATCCCGGTCATTCCCAACACGACGTATTACCTGTTGATGTGGTCCTCCGTGAAGTGGTCATCCGAAGTGAGGGAGTTAAATCACTACTACGGAACAATCGAAGATTCTTATCCACGGGGTCAGATTTTTGTCTCGTCAGATGGAACAGCATCCGACCACGATCTCGCCTTCCAGACATTCACAGCGGACTCCGAAAATGCCAGCTACCTCCCGCTGGACTCTGCCGGTACTGGCACGCTTCAGGCCCTGACCACCGATTCGTTTGTGTTTCCCGTCGAAGCGAGCCGAACAGAATCGGTGGTGGATACGACTGCAAACACGATTGAACTGGTAGGACACGGCCTCACCGACGGCCAGAAGGTCAACTACCAGACCAGTGGTGGTGATGCGATTGGGGGTCTGGAAGACAATCAGCTCTATGGCGTTCTGGTCGTGGACGAGAACCACATTCAACTGACGCAACTTCAGGATGTTGATTACGCGGACGTTACCACACCCGTGGGTGAGCCGCTCTCCTTAAATGCCGGAGCAACCCTCGGCACCGGCCTCCATGTATTCCGCATCCTTGCGGAGGTGGAGCTTTATAACCGTGAAGATCCGATTCTTGTGTTTGATCCCACGGTGGTTGAGCCCGTCGATACGGCTGCCGATCAGATTCGGGTGCTGGGGCACGGACTTTCAACGGGCGACAGTGTGCATTACATCACCGGCGGCGGAAACCCGATCGGTGGTTTGGTCAACGGAACGGAATACTTTGCCATTCCAGTCACCGACAGCGCTGGGAACGAGACGCCGTGGTTGAAGCTCGCCGCTAGCCAAACCGACGCTGAAAACAACGCGCACATGGACCTCAGACTCGGTGCCAGTGGAGACCGTCACGGGATTCAGGTTGCGTCAATCGCGACACAAAGCGATTTGCCGATTGTGGGTCTGGGTAACGCAGTGACTTACTATGCGATCGTGGACGGACCCAACACGCTCCGTCTGGCCGAGTCGCCACAGGAAGCGTTCGGAGCGGTTGCCCAGGACCTGACGCCATCGGCGTCGGCGACACAATCCAGTTATATGGTGGTGGCGACTGACGATTTCGACGGCATCCTGGTGAGTGCGAGCCTGACCGCGAAAAACACACAGAATGCAGGCACGCTGGTGGGCAGTTCCCCGACGCTGTCGGACTTTATTACGAAACCAGAGGTCATCGGCCGGCGTTTTTACAACAACAACAAACTGCTGCCGGACTACCGATCACCAGACCTGCCAAAACTCAAAACATACTCAGAGAAGAGCGGGTCATTTGTTGCGGGCGTTGCCGTGAATCTGGTTGATCACAGTGTCTCTGTCACCGTGGGCAGCACGGACACAGAACCTGTGCTGACTTCTGCAACAGACGTCAGGGTCGCGGCCGACATCACTCAGAAAGTGCAGACCAAGGCCCAGGGCAATGCGGTGACGGCCCCCGGAAGAAAATACGTCTTCAGTGCGGGGTTCGCGTGGAGCAACGTCGAAGATACGGCGCTGGCAACGGTCGGAAATCAGGCCTCGGTCGATGCCCCCGGAACACTCGACGTGACGTCGAACATCACATATCCACTTCTGGTCAGCAAACACGACCTGATTCCGTTTTCTGACTGTCATGATGATGACAACGCGAATACGGCGTGTCACCCGCTCAAAGATATCTCGACGTATCTGGACGGCTCCTTTGGTCTGAGCCGGGTTCTGAATACCTGGGCCAACAGCAAGGCCTTTACGCCAAAGCGTGAACAGACATACGACAATGATTCACATATCAAGTTAGAATATGAGGACGACACTAAAACGAAAAAATCGCTGCCCAAAGCGGCATTTACTTTCTCCATCGGAACCGGCCAGTACACAAACGAATCGCACGCCATTATCAGATCGGGCGCCCGGATCAACCAGAGTTCCATCGATGCCGGTAACAGTCAGGTCAATGTTCTCGCCGACACCAATATCAGACTGGTGGGCCTGGCCGGTATCATGCATTTGCGTCTCAATGAGGACGCAGCTGCGAAAGCGATCATCAATCGCAACAAGGACTTTAACAGTCTTGGCAATGCCTTCAGTCTGACGGCGAACAAGTCCGAGTCCTTTGGGCTGGGCTTCTCGTACATGGAACAGATCCTGACCGATATCACGGTCGCAACCATTGAAAGTGGTGCACTGGTCAGCAGCGGAAGAAATTCCAAGCCGGAGGACGAAGAGTACGGGCAGGGAGTCACAGTCAAAGCAACCGAATTTGCCAAGACCTTTAACTTTTCCCAGTCGGGCGCAGATTCCGAAGGTGGCGGTGTGGCGGGGAGCGTCGGGATCACCCGGCATCAGGACAGCTTTACGGTTGCCAGTGTAGACGATGGCGTCGTGGTTGACTCGGAAGGTAAATTAACTATCACAGCGGAGAGCGAAGCTCTGCATAGTGTAGGAGTTGGCGGTGTTGTGTTCGGTGAAACGGTTGGGGTTGGGCTGTCGGCCGGGGTCGTCGTAACCGATCGCCACACCGGGGCGTTTCTTGGCGCATCGCCAGATGACTGGACGTATACCACTGAGGCTCCTTCAACAGGCACTCCCGTTGCCAATCCATTGATTGACGTGTCCGATCTCGTGCTGGACGCGAAAAACAAGGGGCAACAGACAACAGTTTCAGTTGTGGGGAGTGTCGCGAAAGGTAGTAACCGTGCGTCAGGCGCCTGGAGTAAGAAGGCCGAGGACAAAGGTTTTAAAACAAACCCCACAGCTAACAGCTCGCATTTAGGCTTTGCCGGCGACACGGCGGTCAACGTTGCCGACGAACAAACGCTCGCCCTGGTTGATTTCAGTGGCAACCTTGAGGTGACGGGCTCGGTGGATATGGGCGCCTGGAACACCACTGATTTCTTCGCGGTGTCCGGGGCCGCAGCGATCGCCTGGAACGGAGAGGGGAGTCAGAAAGTCTCTGTTGCTATGACCGCTGCCATTGCCTGGAATGAGCTTGCTCTCACTACCGAGAGCAGCCTTGGCGGGCGGGCCACACTAGAGGACACACGGTGGTCTTTCGGCAGTCTCGAC
>JBDONA010000376.1:0-27382 GCA_039831575.1 Fuerstiella sp.
AAGAAGGTTTTCTGCGCAGTGAAACCAGTCTGATTCAGACGATCGGTCGCTCGGCCAGAAACGTGAATGCAGAAGTCATCCTGTATGCTGACAAGGTGACAGGCAGCATGCAAAGAGCGATCGACGAGACGAATCGACGTCGCAAGCTGCAGTCGGCCTACAACGAAGAACACGGAATTACGCCGGCGAGTATTCAAAAGGCCATTCGCCGCGGCATCGAAGAAGAAATTGCGGCCCGGAAAGTCGAACGCGAATCTGCCGGGATCACCAACGAAGAACAATTCGTCACGGAAGAGTTTATCCGCGAACTGGAAGCAGAAATGCTGCTGGCTGCCGAGAAACTGGATTTCGAACGAGCCGCCCAGTTACGAGACCGAGTGCACCAACTGAAACAGAAGATCGGCGAACCGGTTCCGGAAGACACAGGCAAAGCCTCGCCAGGCTTCGCCAGGAAAGGTCGACGCAAGAAAACCGCACGCCGGTAATGCTTTGAAACGGGGTCGGGAATCAATAGCCGGAACGGTGCGTCGCACTATTGGTTCCCGACCCCGTTTTCAGCGGTCACCACACCACTGTCCAGCATCTTCTGCACCAGCGCCCGGACCACGGGCCCCGCTGCGCGGCTGCCTGAACCTCCGTGTTCCAGCACAACCACGAAGGCATAACGTGGCTCATCGGCGGGAACATAACCCGCGAACCATGCGTGATCTGGTTTGTCCGGACCTGTTTCTGCAGTACCGGTTTTGCCTGCGACGGCGACCTCTTTCAGACGTACGGTTTTGTAGCCCGTGCCATAGGGTTCCTGCACGACGGCTTTGAGTCCTTCGCGAACTCTGGCCAACGTTCCTTCCGTCAACCCGGTGATCCGCCGCCGCGTCAGGTCTCGCGGACGATCGTCAATATCAGTGGCTGTGCGAGCCGTGCCATCAGCGCTGACAACATGCGGCGTCACCAGCCAGCCGCCATTGGCGATGGCCGCCATTACTCTGGCCATTTGCAGCGGAGTGACCGTCAGACTTGATTGTCCGATCGCCAGTCCCAAAGCTTCGCGCGCAAATCGGCGTTGGTCATCCGCGGCGGTGACTCGTGATCCGGGAACGTTTCCATTCTTTTCGAATGGCAGGTCGATCCCGCACTCGCGGCCCAGACCGAATCGGTCGCACCACTCACGCAACGGCAGAAACCCCATCCGGGACGCCGCAGAAAAAAAATAGACGTTGCACGATTGAGCAATCGCGCGCGTCAGCGTGATGTCGTTGTGCCCGGCACCACGCAGTCGATAGATCAGGCAACGATGCTCATCCGGTTGTGTCAGAAATCCCTGGCAGTAAAACGGTTCGTCGGGATTAAGGCGTCCGGATTCCAGTGCTGCGATCACCGTGTCGGGTTTCATCACCGAACCCGGAGGCAAAGCCATCGCGATCACTCGCGAAATAAACGGATGCCGCTGGTCCGCATTGACAGCATTCCATTCGGCAACACTGCTGCCGGTGAACAGCGAAAGACTGAATCCGGGAGCGCTGGCCGCAACCAGCAGCCGGCCGCTGACGACATCCATCACGACGATACTGCCCCCCGTGGGGACGGGGCGCGGAGAACTGCTGTCGTCGTTTTCGTGCCGGGAAAGTAAATCCGCCGGTGCATCCAGCAGAGTTTCCGCCAGCAACCGTTCGGCGTGTCGCTGCAAATCAACATTCAGCGTCAGTACCACATCGCGCCCACTGATCGGCTGGCGTTCGATTTTCGATTCCACGATTTCCATGCGGCGATTTCGCACGACCTGTCGCAGTCCCGGGACACCCTGCAACTGATGGTCGTAGCTGCGTTCCACACCAAATCGCCCGGTTCGAGCCGTCCATTCATGGCGAGGGACGCCCGCCGGCAGCCGGGCATTCGGTTCATCATCGCGCACGACAGTTCTGGCACCAACGATGTGGCTGGCTGTGGCGTCAAGTGGATACGTCCGTCGATTGCCCACAACCACCCGTACACCTGGCAACAAATGCGTTTGTTCATGAATTCGTGCCGCCACTGCAAATGGAGCGTCGCGCACAATTTCGTGAAACGTTTCTTCCTCACGAACCACGATTGTCGCTTTGGCCCCGGCACCCGGCGGTGTCGTCAGCGCTGACCGCACAGCCGACGCCATTCGCATCAGCAGCCCATCCGGCGGTGTATTCGTTGCTGTGTCGTTGGATTCAGATTCTGTGTTGCCCATCCGGCGACGTCGATTGACGGAATCCGCGATGCGTGTCACTTTTTTCTGAATGGCCTGCTGCCGATCCTGGAAGTCGGGCAGCGACAGACCGGTAACCGTCAATAAGTAAGACCACATGCGTTTTCGTGCGGCGATCACTTCCTCCCGAGTACGATTGACCAGGTCGGCGTCGCTGCGTTCTGTACGCGTCAGGCGATTCCTGACCCTGCGCGAGATCCACGCTTCGTCCGCCGGTTCCTGCAGCCATCGGTAGTGCACCTGAACGGAGTACTGATCCACATCGGTGGCCAGCACGGCGGCTGATTCGGAAAGAATTCGCCCGTCGCGTGCCGGGATGACTTCGTAGTCTGTTGTCGTGGTGTTCAGAGCCGTCAGATAGCGACCCTGAAGCTGCGACTGCACCCACGCAATCCGACAAAGAACAACGACCGAAATGGCACAGAAGGCGATCAGCAGCAGGTGAAATCTAAGTGCTGTCGGGGGATCAATCAGCGATACGCCACCAGGGTCGCGTTCATGAAGAATTGAATTCAGAGGCTGATTACGCATCGATTCATGACCTACCAGACCGGTCGACGACGTAGTCCGAACTGATCCGCCGTTCGAGCGATAAGCAGAGTCATGGCGAGAACAGGCAGTGCAACGCAGAGGCTCGACCGCAACGTCGGCCACAGATTCTCAGCCTGAAAGTTGTTGACCAACGACGCGTGCAGAGTCAAACCAACGCACAGAACGAAGGCCGGCCGAAACCACCACGCATATCGAATCCCTGTCGTCGTCGACGGCCATCCGGAATCGCCCGGCCTGTCGCGGCAGATCGCGACGCAGGCAAAGACAAGAATGACAACGACGTCAATCGGCGCGAAGCTTGGGCTCAGGATCCACTGAATCAACAGGGCAGCTCCCGCAATCAGGACCCCGGTTCCATTTCGCAACCAGAAAATGCAGCCGACAGACAAAGGAATGACCAATGATCCGGAGCCGAAAAACTCAGGCCGGGCAACCTGGAAGATCAAGGCGGCCCACAGCAGCAGCACCCAGCCAATAATCGTTTTCATCGACGGACTCCCCCTGGCTCGGACGAAATCCTGCTGCGGCTGGTGTTCACGGATGGCTGGACGACGGCCACCTGATCAAGCATGTGATGGTCAACCGCCGGCTTGACCTGCACGTCCCATTCTCCGCCTGCTGAAAATTCGGCCCGCACAACCTTCCCATAGTACAGTCGAGGACCGTTGATCCCATTGATGTCCGCGGAGAATACCTCATCGCCGACGGACACGGCTTCCGTGTACGCAATGCCGGACACTCGACACAGACCGTTGCCGATGCCAACCAGCAGACCCTCTGCCCCGAAGGCAGCACCTTGCGGAGAATTCCTGACCAACTGCACGGCCGCGGAAAAGTTTTCGTGAGCGACAGGTTGAACCAACGCCACCCATTGCGACACTTCCTTGATACGTCCGACGACCGTCATTCCGCTAACGACTCGCTGACCAGCTTCAATCCCCTGTTGCTTTCCCTGATCCAGCAGTATTCCCGAACCATCGACCAGCAGGTCCGACGGCTTCAACTGCGACGCCCGGCCGGCATCCACAATGAGCTCCCGAACGTTACCCGAAAGTCCACTATGGCTCAGAATGTTTGCTGGCACGGCGACGAAGGTCACCAACGGGTCGATGTCGAATGTCCCGGCAGCCGATTGTTCGCGGCGTCTGCGAAGTTCATTATGCAGACGAGCATTTTCGATGAGCAGCTGGCGCCGTTGCAGTTCGTTTTCCAGCAATGCGTTTTGAAGATCAGACACGTCGGTCAATTCACCGACGGAACGTGATCGAAGTTCCTGGCTGGGTCCCGAGGAACGGGGATCCGCAGGGGCTACGGCGAGGATCATCAGTCGACCCGGACTCAGCAGATTGTGCAGCGTCATTCGCACTGGCGTAAGAGTCCCTGTGCGGTCTGCCACCACAGCCACAAGTGTCAACATCAGGATCACACCGGCGCTAAGCCAGATATGTTTCTTCGACGTGCGCTGCATGAATTGTGTGTGCCCACTCACCGGACTGTTCCCGTGTCCAGTCGGTCGTGCCATTGATCAAGATGATCGAGGCAGATCATGGCTCCGCGAGTGACAGTGAGTGTTGGCGATTCCGCCACACGGACAGGAACGCCGAGATGTTGATTCAGATAGCGATCAATGCCACGCAGCAAAGCAACACCACCGGTAAGGACGATCCCGGTATCGGCAAGGTCCGCAATAAGTTCCGGTTGACATCGTTCGATGGTACCACGCGCACAGTCGACGATATCTGCCAGAGGCTCATGCAGCGCTTCACGAATTTCTTCGCTGGTGATCATCGCCTTACGCGGAATACCGCTGGCAGTATCAAGACCACTGACTTCGTGACTGAGTTCATGATCCAGCGGCGCAGCACTGCCGATGCGCAGCTTCAATTTCTCGGCCGACTGTTCGCCTATTCTGAGTGAGTAGCGACGCCGAAGATATTTGACGATCGCCAGATCCATCTCGACGCCGGCCGTGCGAATGGATCGACTGGCAACGATATCGCCCAGACTCATCACCGCAACTTCCGTCGTCCCTCCACCCAGATCGCAGACCATGCTGGCAAGTGGCTCGGACACCGGCAAACCGGCACCAATGCCCGCAGCACGCGCTTTTTCAATCAGCCAGATCTGCCCGGCACCCGCTCGTTCGGCGCTGTTGATGACCGCTCGTTTTTCAACTGCCGTAATGCAACCGGGCACAGCAATCACAACTCGGGGACGAAAGGCCAGTCGCTGTCCGGACGCTTTCAGAAGAAAGTACCTCAGCATTGCCTCCGTAAGTTCGAAGTCGCTGATGACTCCGTGAGCAATGGGGCGCGCGGCACGGATACCGTCCGGCGTTCGTCCCAGCATCTGATGAGCCAGTTTGCCGACGGCCGCGCCTTTGCCAATGACACCCGTGCTGTTGCGGCTGACCGCGACCACAGATGGTTCGTCCAGACGGATTCCTTCCCCGGGCAGACCAATCCGAGTCGATGTCGTCCCCAGATCGATCGCCAAATCACAGGAAAAATGTTGTCGAAGCCAGTTCAGCATCGGTTGGGACGGAGTGCGGCGAAAGTTGCAACGGAATTGTACTTCGCTGGGCGCGAACACCGCAAGACGCAGATTCTGGTGGGAGCCGCAGAGACCCGGTCTTTTGAAAAGGCCGGGTCTCTTATTCCGAACGGTCGACATGCCGGAAGGACTTCCGTACCCTGGAAGCCCACGGGTGGCGTACTGCAGCCGCCTTGCTTCGTTCCCACCGCTTCAAAAGACCTACCCGCATGCACACAAGACTTTCGACAACCGTGCTGTCACTCATGATGGCCAATCTTCTGGCCACGCCCGTCTTCGGACAGAACGCAAAACCAGATCCCCACATTGATGCGGGAAGCCGTGCCAATGCGATTCTGGAAACCGCCAGCTGGACAGATCTGTTCAATGGCACGGATCTGACCGGATGGACGGGTGACACAACGGGCTACGTCGCCGAAGACGGCAAGCTGGTCTGCAAAAAAGGCGGCAAGAATCTCATCAGCGAAAAAGAGTACGGCGACTTCGCCTTCCACTTTGAATTCAAGCTGGAAGAAAGCGGAAACAATGGCGTCGGTATTCGAGTGCCCAAGGGTGGTCACCCGGCAAGCGCCGGGATGGAAATTCAAATCCTCGATCACCACGGCTCCCGCTACAGCGGCGAAGCAGATCTGGGCAACGGCAGGAAACGTAAGCTCAGCTGGTTGAAGCCATGGCAATATCACGGTTCGATTTACGGAATCTACCCGTCGCGGACCGGATACCTGAAACCTGTCGGCGAATGGAATTCAGAGACAATTGTTGCCATCGAAGACCACATTATGGTCATCCTGAACGGTGCCGTGATCGTCGACACATTTCTGGACAACACCACCCCTGTCGATGGTTCAGCTCACCCGGGGCGAAAGAACAAGAAGGGACATCTGATGCTGGCCGGACACAGCGATCGGGTCGAATTTCGAAATCTAAAACTGGCCGACTACTCACCGTCACCGACAAAAGCAGCGTCGGCCTATGACAACACTCCTCCAACAGGATTTACGACATTCTTCAACGGCAAGGACCTGACTGGCTGGAAAGGTCTCGCCCACAGGAAGGCCACTGAACGACGTGCACTCCAGGGCGGCGCGTTGCAGGAAGCTCAGGCCATCGCCGACGAGAATATGCGAAAACACTGGAGCGTCACCGACGGAGTGTTGACGTACGATGGCACAGGCCAGAGTCTTTGTACGGCAAAGAATTACGGTGACTTCGAATTCTACATCGACTGGAAGATTCCGCCTGGGGCGGATTCCGGCATCTATCTTCGCGGGACACCTCAGGTGCAGATCTGGGATCCGTGGGATCCGCGTGTGAAGGAAGGTCAGGATCCGCCGTCCACCGGTGAAGAATGGGTGGCTCAGTTTACGAATGGCCGGAACCTTGGTTCCGGAGGCCTGTGGAATAACAAGCGATGGCGCAATGCACCCACAGTGCTGGCGGACAGGAAACCGGGCGAATGGAACACATTCCTGATTCGCATGGTGGGCGACAAGGTCTCGATCTGGCTGAACGACAAGCTAATCGTCAATCGAGTGGCTCTGGAGAACTACTGGGACAAGACCGGCACTGTACCACTGCCGCGAGCCGATCAGATCGAACTGCAGCATCACGGCAGTGAGCTGTTCTTCAAGAATCTGTATATTAAAGAACTGCCGTACTGACGATTTCGGGGTGGCAGGACAGACAGTAATTTCAGAGTCCCGGTCTTTCTGAAAGACCGGGTCTCTTGTTCGGAACACGAGTCTGTACCTGCTACCAGGGCATCTCAGTCAGGTCAACGATCTGACCTGCCAGTCGCTGCACGGCTTCCTGCTGCGCCGTGGCAAGGGAATGACCAACCTCTGCAGCAAAGCTGACCTGTGACGAATGCATCGCCAGTTCCTGCCCGATTGGGAAGGTCTGTTGCTGCAGAACACGTCCGGTTCTGCGGTCGATCCATGAAATCTGCACACCCAGCATCAGCTGGACTTCGCGAGGATCGTCGTCTCGAGTTTCGCTAAGCACGCTTTTCCGAGCGTCGATGATCCGACCTTCGAGGACGGTGTCTGCGCAGTCTGCTTCGGCAAGTCGGTAGCCAGTGCGCAGTTTGATTTCCTTTTGAACGGCCTCGGTCAGCAAGTAGTCCAGATTGCGGCGAAAGGTATCGGACTTGAAGATGGGCACATGAATTGTGCGAACGCCCTGCACGTTTGACGGCCCCAGCATGTAGCCGCAACCAGCGGTACAGCAGACGGCAAAACACAGCACAGTCGCCAGGTGGATAGAACGGGGCACCGCTACACTCCTCAAAGGCGACTGAAGGGAGACTGGTCACCCGAAGCACTGACAGACTTGACTGGTGAGTCGAACGGCGACAAGTCAGGCGTCTCAGTCGCAGGCTCACTGGCAGCAGGCAGCGACTGCATGAACTCTGCCACTCCCGGCAAACCTCTGACGACCGCCGGGTTGATGCGCCGTATTTCTGTGCGTGCCATCTCGGCATACTGCGTTTCCGGGAAATCTGTAATCACCTGCATGCACTTAATCGCAACCGCTCGCGGGTTGTCCTTTCGGCGATAAAAATCAACTCTGCTCCATGCTCGCTGCGCTTCCAGCAGATGCAGGCGCTGCAGATCCTTGCGAATCTGCTGGCGATCCTTCGAATTCGGAAACAGCTGCAATGTTCGTTCTTTCAGATTCGACGCTGAAACCAGCGACGTTCCGTCGTAGAACGGTCCGCGGTATGACAACTGTTTGACGTGCGAACCCAGCACAAATGCATCTTCAAGGTGAGGACTGTCCGGGTATTCTTCGCGAAGGATTTCAAAGTAACGATCCGCTTCGATGTAATTGTCGCGTCGCATGTAGTACGACGCCGTCAACATCAGGGCGTCGTCCGCCAGTGGTCCCGTGGGATCGTTTAGCCAGATCGATTTCAGAGCATTTCGTGCTCGCCCCTTGGTATCGAAAACCGGTCGGGTCTTGTCAAGAAAGTTGGGAATCAGTCCGTATTTGACGCTGGGGTCACGCGAAGACGATACTGGTTCAGGACCCTCGATTTCGTTTTCCTGGCTGACCGTTTTGATTTGACTCTGTCCGGCAGGGTCAGTGATCTCCAGCCATGTCCTGGCGATCGTAAACAGGCGACGACTGGCATCGGCGACGTACTTTGTGGACGGATAGTCGACAAACAGCTTGTCGTAAGCATCCTGAGCGGCAGGAAACTCCCGCATGGCGAAGTGGCATTCCCCGATTCGAAACCACGCTTCTTCACCGACAGACGATTCCGGATACTTTTTAGCGATTGCCTTGTATCTCTTCAGGGCCTCAGGATATTTCTGTTCGTCAAACAGCTTTCTGGCTGCGTCAGCCCGCCGCTGGCCGACTTCCGAATATCTTGCACCGCGCGTCAGGACATCGTCTTCGCCGGACAGAGCGCGTTCCAGCGGTCCGCGAATGCCTTTTGTGCTAAGCAGGTCACTGTTTGCAAAAAGCCCTTCACCGTCAGATGGACGAAAAGAACGGCAGCCTGTCATTGAGACGAACACAGCCGCCAAAAGCACGGCTGGCAGCCACCTCTGGAGGATCGTCCTCATGGACGGCCGCGGGCCGCACTCTTCGATCACTTCTGAAGAAGTGACCGATTCTGCCTGATTGGTTTGCGTCCTGCAATTTGTCATGGAAATCAGAAGTTCAGATATCTGAGTGTACCGGGCTTCCTGCCGAGTACGTTAGTGATCACAGAGACCGCCAAGCGGTGACACTCGACCGACTGGTCTCTTGTCAGTCGAATTCGTTCGGAAAGTTGTGAACCTTCACCCGACATGTTTTTCAGAATCGCGACCGCACCGGCAGAGATAGACTTACCCGCATACTCCTGACGATGACAATCAGAACAAAGCAGACCGCCCTGGCTGACCCAGTGAGCGTATTTGCTTTCCGTTGTGACGGGTTGACCACAAACACTGCATTCAGACAGATTGGGAAACAACCCGGCCTGCCGCAGTAACCCGATTTCAAACTGTATGACTGATGCTGCCGAATCCGCTTCCGGATCCGATAACTCTTTCAATGCCCGATGGGCGAGACCATAGATTTCCGGATCAGGGTCCTCGTCTTCGGTCAAACTGCACAACAGATCGGCGACGTAGTATCCGCTATAAAGTGAATTGAGACTGCCCGAAACGGGAGAAAAACGAGACACCAGACTGGCCTGAGTCAATAAACTCAACGTCCCGGATGACTTGTGAATGAAGACTATTCGACACGTCGAAAGCAGGTCAAGAGCAGCATCGAAGGGCCCTTTCAGTCTTTTCGCGCCTTTGGCCAGCGCCGACAACTTTCCGAATTCTTTGCTGAAAAACGTAACGACTCGGCTGGATTCGCTGAAATCCACCTGCTTGATCACGATTGCCTCAGCCTTTTCTGTTGACACGCTCTACGCTTCCCTTGGTATATCTCCTGGTCGTGGCACAATGGCTGTTTTACCCGGTTTGCCGAATGGTGGACAGACACGAAAAAACCGCAGTTGGATAGTCTCCAACTGCGGTTTCGTTTCAATTCTCGAATCCCGCGGCGATCACGGATTTCAATTCATCAGAATGTGAGAATCGCGTCCATGCCAAAGGTAAACTGATCTGGGGTCGCCGTAGGCAGCTGCCAGTCGTAGCGGACTTCCGGTCGGATGATCAGATTTTCCGCGGCCCTGATGTTGATACCGCCGGTGACAGCGTATTGTGATGCACCGTCGCTTTTCCACCATTCAGCACGAACGCCGACGCCAACCGTGTCGCTGATCGTCTTGATCAAGTACTGATTTAGGCCGACTTGTGAAGAACCGGCACCAACGCCGATTTCGACCAGGTCACTCTGAATGACGTAGTTGAGGTCGTCCGCCAAAGCCGTGTCGACCACAAGACTGTGTGAGTAACCACTGGCACCAGCACCACGGGCACCGAAGTCACCGAACGTGGTGATGTAGGTGAAGGTGACTTCATCGCCGAGTGCGGTACTGAAACCACCCAGGAAACTGCTGCCGCCGTTAACCCGGTCGAAACCAGTATCCCAACCGGCAGTCCAGCCAGCGTAAAGAGTGACATCATCGCCAGCCGTGAACGTCGCCAGAGCACCCGTGTGAGTGAATGGCTCGCTGTTGAACATTGTCAGTGCATGGCTGTAGAAGAAGTTGTCCGGAGCAGTCACAACCTCGTACCCAATCAGGGTATAGAAGTGACCAATTCGGACGTTCCAGTCACCAGAAGCCAGCTCAGAGTAAAGCTGAGGAATCGCCCAGCCATAGCCACCGCCGCGGTTGAATTGGTTGCCATTATCCCATCGACCCGGTCGGTTACCGAACGACTGTGTGTCGCCGGCATCCACACCGTACATCACATCCATGCGGAAACCCCAGTCCAGTCCGCAGCTGCCGTCGGCAATTTTCTCAGCGTACAGCCAACCCTGGTGGAGGTTGAAATTATTGGGATGGTTGTTGAACGAGCCGGCATCGTCGGGAGTCGATCCGTTTGGAGTCACCTTGTTGTGATACCCCATCTGGATCCAGCCGCCAAAGGAGATTTCATCATGATCTCCCGCTGCGAACAAATCGCCACAGCCTTCGTTGCAGCCATCGCCACAGCCGGCCGCGTCGCCGCAACTGGTGCAACCTTTGTCGGTGCAGCTCATTGATGCCAGTTGAGCAGTTACATCGTTATCTGCAGCAGTTAACAATTGCTGAGCTTTGGCGTTGATTTGATCTGCGGTGTTTGCGGTGTAAATCTCTCCGGCAGACGCGGTGCTTACTACCGCCATCCCACCAGCGAGGGCTACCCCCGCAACAAGCGAACTCCATGATCTCCTGATCATCTTTCAATCCCTCGCGTTCATCCTGAGATGAGAGAGTGCCTTCCTCCTGAAGGAACTGAACCTCTCACCTTTTGGTTTAGTTCGCCGTAGCTCGCAAGATTCACTGCAATCCTGCGCACATGACGGAATAACGAAACCCACATGCCGTGGATTTTTTCGGTGCCCATCAGACCGGCGAACATTATGCCAATCGGCATAAACTTCGTTGAATCTGAAAGAACCAGCAGGCAGTAATGACGGAACAACGAAAATGAACGCGACAACCTGATCGGTCGTCGCTATCTTTCCCTAATCGCCAAATGAGAGCATTGGGATTCGGCAGTATTTTCGGTTTTTCGAAACAATCGGCGTATCCGATCAGGTCGACCCGCAAATGACATGACCTTCGGCAGTATCTGCGCATGACCCTTTATCTGATGGATTCTCAGGCACAACGGGCACCACAGTGTTCATGCTGTCCGGGCGATGTTCACTGTTCGCTTCACTCAAGTATCAACCATGACTGACAATCGAGCACTGCGGCAGTTTCTGGGACTGATGTCCGCTTCGGGTATCAGTCATCTGCCAACAGTGACACTTCCGAAACCCGCGGCAGCACCGGCAAAACTCCTGGCAGACCGCCTCAAAGGGACAGCACCGCCCGCTTCTCAACCTCCGTCGCGCAAGACCGGCAGTCAATCCCAACTGTTGTCGCCCGACCGCCTGACGCCCAATTCTGCTCAGCGGCCGGAAATTCTGGAATCAACACGTTCGCTGCTTGAACAGATGCTTCATACGGCAGAGCAGAAGGCGGAAGGATTAAGCAAACTGGCGGAAGCCGTTTCTGTCTGCAAACGATGCGCGGAACTCGCTGACACCAGACGGCAAACGGTCTTCGGAGTCGGCAATCCTGACGCTGAAATCATGTTCATCGGCGAGGCTCCCGGTGTTGACGAGGATCGACAGGGGGAACCCTTCGTCGGTGCAGCTGGAAAATTGATGGACAAGATCATCGCCGCCTGCGGACTGAAACGCGAAGAAATCTACATATGCAACATCCTGCGGTGTCGACCACCCGGAAATCGAAATCCACACCCACAGGAATCCGCCAACTGCCGTGAGTTTCTGGACGGACAGATCAAAATCGTAGCACCGAAATACATTATCGCCTGGGGAACAGTGGCGGCCCAGAACCTGCTGGGAGAAACTCGGCCAGTGGGTCGGCTACGTGGACAATTTCTGCAACACGGTGATGCCAGGGTAATGTGCACGTATCATCCCTCTTACCTGCTGCGGAATGAATCCGCCAAGAAACTCGTCTGGGAAGATATGAAGTTCTTTATGAAGGAACTTGGAACCGACCTCGGTTAGCAATCTCCGTACGTCGCACGTTAGCTGGACAGCGCCATGTTTGGCGGTTTGATTCTATGAAGGCGGTGGTTTTGGCGGTACGGATTTAATTTTTTTTGGGATCGATACCGAGTTCCGCCAGTCGTTTTCGTCTTGTCTTCCGGTGCGATTGACTGGTTGCGTAGCGCCCTCCTTTCCTTCACCCTCCTTTTCAAGGAGGGTCGAGCCCAGGCGAGGGGAGGTTTCGGCGCGGTCGCCCTCTCCTCGCTTAGGCTCGACTCTCCCAAGGGGTGAGTGAAGTTGAATTCTGGTAAACCAATAACGTCAAACCGCCGATTCCGTTCGTTCGGTCTACCGGGGGCTCTGACTTCGGCGACAGGTCTTAAGATATTCGTGCCTTCTCAACAGAAACAGCAGCAAGCCATGAAGTTACTGACACTCACAATCTGCCTTGTCGCGGCCACGCTTCACGCGGTGGCGCAGGAGGACAGTGAGGAAGTGCAGGAAATCGGCGCCGAGCTGCGGGACGCTCAGCGCGAGAAGCGACACTTGCAGCAGCGCCTCGAACTCACGAACGAGCGCATCGCGCTGCTGACGGAACTCCACACGATGCGGCGGGCTTTGGAGCGGTTCGCACGTGAGATCGCAGACGCCAGAGAGAACGAAGACGAACGAAAATTTGAGAGATTGGCGAAGGAAGCAGAAGAGGCCGAGTTCACGTTGGAATTCGTTCGCGCGAAGCTGGAATTACATGAGCATCGCGCGGAGCTGGGGAATCTTATCAGCGAACTGGAAGAGGCCGAATTGGATTCGCTGCTGGTCGAGGCAAAGTTGTTGCCAGAATTGCTGGACCGCGGCAGCGAATTGCTCAAGGAAGTATTCCGCATTTACAACGACAGTTCGGAAAGTGAAGAACGCGAGCTGGAACAGCAAATCGAAGAACTGGAAGACGACTTTCATCGTAGACGCGAAGTGCTGCAACTGCAGCTCGAACTACATTGGGCGCGGGATGAAGGCGAAGCAGAGGAAGTGCGGGAACTGGAAGCCCTGCTGAAGGCACTCGGCGCGGCCGCGGAATCACGTGATGACCGTGACACCGAACCCGTGTCATCAATCCACAGGGCAGATTTTCCCTCTCCGATTCAACTGACCGACTCCGAAATCGTCGCTGCGGGAAGGCGGGACTTTCATCAGCAGATTGTTCCGTTGTTGAAGGCTGCGTGTTTTGAGTGCCACGACGGCGAATCAGCGAACGGCGATCTGGACCTGGAAGCTCTGGTGGCAACCACGCCGCTGGTTGTGAACCGTTCGCATTGGATCAACGTGATTCAGCAGTTGAAGGTCCGATCGATGCCGCCGACGGACGCGGACCAGCCCTCCGAAGCGGACCGCCGAACGTTGACGGCATGGCTCACGAATTCCATCGAGAATTTCGACTACTCCACCGTGCGGCAGCCAGGCTACGAGCCCGCGCGCCGAATGACTCATGCCGAGTACAACAACACGGTCCGTGATCTGACGGGAATTGACCTTCGCCCGGCCGACCGTTTTCCCGTCGACATGACGGCCACCAGCGGTTTTGAAAACAGCGCGAATAGTCTGTTCGTGCAACCGATCCTGATGGAACGCTACGTAGTCGCCGCCGAGGCCATTGTGGCAGGGGCCTGGCCCGACGCATCACTAGCTGCCCCCGCCCAGCAGTCAGGATGGCGGACGTTATTGGGTGACGTCAGGGATTTGTCCACTCACGGAGCGGCCGAAAACGTGCTGCGACGATTTGCCACGCGAGCGTACCGGCGTCCAATTCAGCCGGATGAATTGGCGTCGTTAACGTCATGTTTTGAACAACGCGTTCGCGACGGCGTCTCAGCCGAAACTGCACTGAAAGACGTGCTGCAGGTGATTCTGGTGTCGCCCAACTTTCTGATTCGTGCGGAACAGAACAACCCCGGGACCGACCGTGCTTTTCCCATCACTGACTGGGAACTGGCCGGTCGGTTGTCATATTTCCTGTGGGCGTCGATGCCCGATGACGAACTGTTCCGCCTGGCCGAAAAGAATCAACTGCGTCAGCCTGGCGTCCTGGCAGGTCAGGTTGATCGTATGCTGGGTGATCCCAGGGCCCGGACGCTGGGGAGCCTGTTTGCAGCACAATGGCTGGGGTTTACCGATCTTGGTCGCGTTCGTCCGGGACAGATTGATAATCCGTGGGCCACGGATTCGCTGATCGCATCGATGCAGCAGGAATCGGCGATGCTGTTCAATTCACTGATACAGCAGAACAAACCGATCGATCGTTTGATCGATGCGGACTACACATTTGTCAATGAAGAGCTGGCGAAACATTATCGCATGTTGGGTGTTTCCGGCGCACAGATGCGGCGCGTATCACTGAAGGACGGGCCACGCCGAGGGGTGTTGGGACACGGCAGCATTCTGGCTGTCACCTCGTTTCCCGGACGAACCAGTCCCGTGATTCGAGGCAACTGGATTCTGACAAAATTGCTGGGCACACCTCCTCCTCCTCCCCCCAACGTCAGCGAATTTGCCGAACGAGTGGCTGAAAACAGGCAGCTGACTCAGAGACAAAAGCTGGAAGCACATCGGGATAATCCCAACTGCTCCGCCTGCCACAGTCTGATCGATCCGCTCGGATTTGCACTCGAGGAATTCGAATGGTTTGGACGTCACCAGCCGACTCGAAGGGGAAAGCCTGTCGACGCCACGGGAAAACTACCGGGCGGAAAGACGTTCCGTGGATTGACGGGGCTTAGTCAGACGTTGTTGCACGAACGACTGGACGATTTGACGACTCAGCTGACTCGAAAAATGTTGTCGTATGCTCTGGGGCGGCAGTTAGAGTACTATGACGAGGCGACGGTGCGCGATCTGGTGCAGCAGCTGCAGGCGGATGGCCGTCGACTGCAGACGGTGGTGCACGCGATTGTTCAAAGTGACACGTTTCAAATGAAGCAGCGACCCCGGCTGTAACACAACGGACATTTCTATGTTTGGCAACTGGCACATTTCTCGACGCACGATACTTCGCGGCAGCGGCGCTGCGGTTTCGCTGCCGCTGCTGGACGTCATGATGGGGCCGAGTTCTGCAGCGGCCAGTCGCACAGCGCCACCGACACGGCTGGCGTATTTATATATTCCAAACGGCGTTGCGGACGGAGCATGGCAGCCGGAAGAAGTTGATGATCAGGGACGACTGGTCAGGTTGAATCGCTGGATGTCTCCGCTGGATTCGTTTCGAGCAGATCTGACCATCTTTCGAAACATGTGGACACCGCGCGGAAACGGACACATCGCCGGGACGGCGACGTGGCTGACCGGCGGCGGTTATGACGGAGAGAAACTGGATGCCGGGGGAGCGTCCGTCGACCAGATCGCGGCCCGGCATCTCCGCGGTCAGACTCTGCTTCCGTCACTGGAACTGTCGACTCGCGGCGAAGGCATCTTCACCAGCAGCCTGCCTCGCAATACCGTTTCCTGGGTGGATTCTGTCACACCGGCACCACGCGACATCGAGCCCCGCGCTGTCTTTGACCGCATGTTTCGAGTTGGTAATTCGGGCCTCGGCAATCGATCCGTCATCGACCTTGTGCTGCAGGATGCGAAACGTCTGAAGCAACGTGTCAGCACTCAGGACCAGAAAAAGATTGACGAATATCTGGATTCCGTGCGAGCGATTGAACGCCGCATCGAGTTTGCGGAACGGCAGCAGACTCGAGCTCATCAGACGCCCGGGCTGCAACAGGCGCTGCGTCGCCCGGAACCTGGCATACCGGATGACCACGGCGCATACATGCACACAATGATGGACATGATCGTGCTGGCGTTCTGGGCAGATGCGACTCGAGTGTGCACGTTCATGATGGACCACGGTCAAAGCAATCGCTACTTCAACTTTATCGACGGAGTCACAGGAACATGGCACGCACTGTCGCACTGGAAAGACACCAGCGGTAAGACGGAAGACGACGACGGGATTACGTCATGGTCGTCAGCGAACGAAAAACGTGAGATGTACAATCGCGTGACAACATGGCATACAGAACACGTTGCCTATCTGCTGAAGAAGCTTCAGGGCATCGAAGAACCCCACGGCCGATTACTGGATCACAGCATGATCGTCTACGGTTCCAGCCTTTCCGACGGACATGAGCACGCCGATAAGAATCTGCCGCTGCTGCTGGCGGGCGGGGGTGCGACGGCGATCAGGTCGGGCAGATCAATTGGCGGAAAACGAGAAACGTCAATGTCGGATCTGCACCTTGCCATGCTGCGACGTCTGGGTGTGCCTCAACGGGAATTCGCGGAAAGTAAGTCGCCGCTGGCACTTTCGTAGCCCAGACTGCTGTTATCCGTGCCACTGCTTGCTTGCAAACAGTTGTGTAGGACAGATCCCGGCCTACGCAACTTGCACAGGAGGGCGCAGAGGAAACAGAGAAATCATGATTCGTGAACTCTGTTCTCTCTGCCACCTTCTGTTTAAGATTTTCCCAGCGAGTCCTGGGGCAGGGACTGATGTTTAGCCACAAGGAACACGAAAAGACGCAAAAAAAGACGCCACTTAAACCGGCTCAGATGTGTGGTACGGTGAGCCCCGGCCGGAGGGTGATGTGACTTGTGTAGCTACCTGTGGTTTACGGGAGGGTCGGACGCGCGGTAATTGAGTTTGCACCACTCCTCGGTTCTCCTTCCAGAAAGCGACCTGCTTTACCCCTGGTCCGTCAGGTCATACGATGGCCACTGAACTGTTAATGACACAGCGAAAAATAATTCCCGTAGCCTCTTCGGAAGGAACATTCTCATGCGACGAAAGTTTTTAGTGTGGATTCTGACACTCGTGATCGGAACAGTTGTCTGCGTCGGCGAAAAGTCAGCCTCTGCAGCAGACGAATATGACTACGACCTGGTGCATTCATCCGTCAGCTTTAAAGCACGACATCTGGGCATCAGCTGGATTCATGGCCGCTTCAATGAGGTCAGTGGGAAGTTCTCGCTCGACCGCGAGCAGCCGTCAAAGTCGACGTTCAAGCTGACGATCAAAACCGACAGCGTCGATACGGCCAACAAAGCCCGCGACGAACACCTGCGGCAACCCGACTACTTTGATACGAAACAGTTTCCCACGATCGAATTCAAAAGCACCAGTACCAAGGTCATCAAGGGCGGATACGAAGTCACGGGCGATTTTACGATGCACGGCACAACCCAAAAGGTCACGATTGTCCTGATGGGAGGCAAGGAACACGACTTCAAGGGGACCAAGCGCGTTGCCTTTTCGACCGAACTTGCCCTGAAACGCAGTGATTATGGTTTTGACAAGCGGGCCATCGGAGCGATCGGAGACAAGGCTCTGATCATCATCGACTGCGAAGGTGTGCGAAAATAGCTGATGCCAGATCCGCTGTTATATGTGCAGGCCATGGTGTCCGCCGCCAGCGTCAGTGCCCTGTGCATGCTGGCGATGGTGGCCACGCGACGAACTGCACGCGACGCATGGCTGAATTCGGCGTGTGTTTCGGGGATTGGTTTCGGCCTCGCGGTTGGCTACTACGTGTTGTCCCTGCACCTGGCATGGCCACCGGCTAACGCGCTCGACCGGTTCTTAACGATCGTCATTCCGGTGGCTCTGGGCATCGAACTGCTGGCGGGATTCCCATGCGTCCCATCCTGGGGCGCATGGTTTCTGCGAATTGGCCTGACCGCGACGATGCCCCGCATTCTGCTGCACGGTTCCGTTTATTTAAGCGGCTATGACAGCGACTGGCCTCTATGGCGAACCAACACGGCACTGGCCGTGTGCGCTGTATTGTTGACCGGCGTTTGGGCATTGCTGGCCCTGTTGTCGAAACGGTCGCCGGGAGTTTCGATTTCACTTGCCCTGTGTCTGACGATTCAATGTGCCGGACTGACGGTGATGATGGCGGGGTACATCAAAGGTGGCGCAGCGGCATTGCCATTGGTTGCCACGCTGATGGCAACGACCATCGCAGCCAGGCTGATTTCGAAGCGCTTCGGCACGGTGGCCAACGACCGTGTCCTGGCGATCACCGGAATTGGAGTCGTGGGGTTGTTCGGGTTGTTGTTCATCGGGCATTTTTTTGGACGGCTCTCCACCGGCAGCGCACTGACCATGCTGCTGGCCCCGTTGTTATGCTGGGCGACCGAAATGCCACTGCTGCGGAACCGGAAGCCATGGCTGGTGGGATCGCTCCGTCTGGTACTGGTCGCCATTCCTCTGGCAGTCTTACTGGGGCTTGCGAAGCGTGATTTCGAGCGGGACATGGTTCCGTTGCTGGGAACGGACGTACGTCCGCCTGTAATGATCCAAATCGTGGCTGAATAACGATGCACTGCCACGAAGAAGATGGCAGCAGCCCTCTCCGCAGCCGGGGAATACTCGACATGCATCTGTATTGACGATCTCTGAATTGATTCTGAGGCCAATTATTCCGTTGTGAAAGAACGACTATCTCGTTCGTTGATGAATTGCCCGGACCGGCAGTTTGCAGCTGTGACTCACCGTTCAGAATGAACTTACAGCGACATTGGCTGACTCCTGGCCGCGGTTCACGTGTTTTGATAGCAGAACGGCTGCCCCCACGAGCCAGAACCGGTTCCGTCAATTTGTAAACTGCTCTATAGCAGTCCGTTTCCCCAGGGGCCGGTGATCGCGAATGTGATGCCGGGACTTTGAATGTTGACAAACAGCCATTTTCCATCTGACGAAAATGTCGAACCAGCATATTCCTGGTCACGGAAGTCGCCCTCGATTCCGTTGTGTTCGCCGCGTAGCACGACATTGTTTTTGGCGAAGGTGAATAGCTGCCCCTCTGGTGTCAGCCCATGAATTCGTTGAGGCAACACGTCTCCATCTTCGCACAGCACGACTCCGCCTCGGGGACTGACCGTTATGTTGTCAGGACTGTCCAGAACATCTTTGTGCGGTGATTCAAAAATGAGCTTTAATCGCTCATTCCGCGGATCGTATTGCCAGATCTGGCCCAGTTCCCTGTCGCCGCCGGTTGTGGAATCGAGATAGATCAGGTTGTTGCCGTACCAGCATCCTTCCAGTCGAGCAAACGTCGTCGCGCCCTGTGCCTTGCCCTGCATAAACACTCCGTGTTCATCACCATCGGCATTTTCATCGTCCGGCGAATCCGGCGAATGCGCACGCTCCACATCTTCGATGTCGACCCAGGCGACGTCGAACTCCATACCGACCGTTAGCCCCTTACGCAGGTCATCCCGGCCGACAGCCTTCAACATCTGCAACTGCCCACCGGCTGCCAATTGTCCTGGCTTGTGCGGAGTGAAGCGATAGAATCCGGCATACACGCGGTCTTCTGTCTCGTAGACGATGCCCGTATCCGGATCGACAGCGATCGCCTCGTGAACAAACCTCCCCATGGCCTTCAGCGGGATGGGCGTGTCGTCCCCGTCGGCGGACACTTCGAAGATCCAGCCATGGTCTTTCTGGAAATCGAAAACCTCGCCGCCTGCGACACTTCCGGGGCCAAGCACTGATTCTTCACACGACAGCCATGTCCCCCACGGTGTTGGCCCGCCGGCACAATTCTTGACTGTGCCTGCCAGGCTCGGGCGGGATCCCAGCCATTCGCCCGTTCTGGAATTAAACGTCAGGTTCGTACAACCGCCGCCGCCTTTAGCATCGAACTGAATATCTGACGTCCCGAACGTACCGGTGCGCCGTTGGAGTTCGTGGTTGCGAACAATCGTGATGATTCCATCGTCTTCCTTGATGATTCCCATGCCGTCGTGAGCACCGGGTGTTGTCGTGCCGTCTGTCATTCGGTCACCCGTCCAGCCGAATGATCGATAGCGAAATCCTTCGGGAAGGCAGAGAAGTTCGAGCCCCGTTGTTTCGTCGCTCACAGGACGCAACTTCCCGTACCCCGGGATCGTGTATGACGCCGGACCGAACCCCGCTCGACCAAGGAAGGTGCCAAAAGCAGTGGCGACGCCCAGGCCGCCAACAGCCGTTAAGAACTGCCGCCTGCCTTTAGAAGCGGGCTGCTTATCGCTCATTCTTCTTCCCTTCGGGTAATCCTTCTGCGTCATAATTCGCTACCGTAATACAGCACAGAACAGGACACAATTTCCGTTAAGACTTCGTGAACAGAAATAGCCTGAATAGTTTGGTGCCCGTGGTATTGCTGCCGGCCGATCAGGAATCGTGGCATCAGATGTGCGGCAACCGATATTCGCACGAAGTGTTGCCAGCCCTTATCGCTCCTTTTCCGATTCCAGCAAACCGATCACCGCCCAGCAGGTGCCCCAGTACGTTGCCGTTTCCTGGATCGTGTCCTGCTTGTTCTTCTTTGTCCCTTTGACGGCCCATGAGCCGTCATCCTGCTGGCCCGCTTTCAGAAGTTGCAGCAACTGGATTCGTTGCGCCTTCTGCGTATCCGTGAGCGCGAGCGTGCGGGTCGCGTACAACGTCTGAGCCACGCCATCAAGATTTCGTGTGGCAACTACGACGTCTTCGTCATTTTTCTTCAGCAACGCTTCAAATGACCAGTCCACCCATGTGTTCATCTGATTCCGATCAACGTCGAATCCGGCGGCGGCTGCGTGTGTCCAGACGGTGAACGCCACCCGATGGCACGTCACACATTTTTTTTCGTCCATCCACCATTGCCCACGTTCGGCGATGTACGGCAGGCTCTTTGCGACAGCGTCGCGCACGGCATTTGGTGTTGGTTCGTCGGCGGAAATCACTGAGCCGGTACCAACGATCGTCGGCAAAATGATCAGAGTCAGGAGTCGAGCGCACTGCATTTCAACTGCTCCAGGAGTACATTAGCGTTCGATCGACTGCGAGTCGCCGATCAGACCATGGTAGCAGCTTGGAACGTCGACCTCACATCCGCCACGCCACGATAGCGCGGTCAGTGAACAAACACTGAACGCTGCCCTGCAGAAAAGTTCCTGAAATCGCACGATCTGATTGTCCCACCTGTCGATGGAACGCGGCCGTACCAGGCAACTGGCGTGCATTAGGCAGTTTACAAACTAACGGAACCGGTTCTGGCTCGTGGGGGCAGCCGTTCTGCCATCAGAACACGTGAAACACGGTCGTGAGTCAGCCAATGTCTACGTCGTTGGCGTGCCCATTTTGGCTCGGCAGACAGATCGAATTCGTTGACTGTCGCAGAATTAGTTGGCACACTGTGATTGATGTTGGGCCGCGATACCTCGGCAACACCGACAGCGGATGCTGACGTGTTGTGGCTGTCAGTCAGAATTCTTCATGAACTTCGTCACGTCAATTTGTATCGAGGGATTGCCATGAAACGGTCGCGTTTATCGTGCGGTCTGCAGCACGACTGCCGCCACGCTGCACAGCCGCACAGCAAACACTCGAAGTCTGTCGACCGTCAGCTCGGTCGCAGGTTTGCGACGGCCGCGTTGCTGTTAACGATCCTGCTGACGTGCGTCGTTTCGTCACACGCACAGTTTGTCAATCGCCGTGTCGCCCGTTGGTCAGTAGGGAGTCAAGTGTACGGTGGACGCTGGTATGCCCCGGTGCAATACGGCGCTGGCGGGTACTACCCGTATGGAGGTCAGACAGCCTATGGTAATTCCGTGCGGGCACAGGCGGAACTGACCATGGCACGGGGACGGGCAGCGCAAAGTCAGGCGATCGCCAATGAGAACAATGAGAAAGCCAGAAAACAATACATTGAAAACAAGGCTCGCTACGAGGAATTGCGACGCGAGCAGCGTGAAATTATCGAAGCCCGCAAGGCCAAGGAACGAGAAGAGCAACGCCAGCGAGCGATGAATCGGAAGCCCAAAAAACCGACGGATCTGTATCCGCGACTGGCTGTGGATCAACTGGATCGTACAACGGGAGAGATCACGTGGCCAAGATGTCTGAACGGCAGGGATTTCGACGAAGGTCGCGAGCGCATTGAGTCGTCCACGCAGTTCCTTGCTCAACATGGACCAGATCAAAGGTCCGCTGGCATCATTGACGAGACTGCCAAACAGATGAAGAAAAACATGAGTGATGTGATGAAACAGTTTGGGTTCGAAGCATATTCAGATGCCCGCAAGTTTCTCAGCAGTCTTTCCGTAGAAGGTTACTACGCGATGGAGGAATTATGATGCGTTTGTGTACTCCTGACTACCTGCATGCATGCCTGATCATCACCGTAGCCGTGCACCCGATGGGGATGGATTCACTGTTTGGCCAGCAGGCTTCCCGCACTCAACCGGCAATTGCCGCTTTGGTGCAGCAGCTGGAAAGCGGATCGTCGGCAGAGAAGCTGGCCGCGGCCTCACGTCTTGGCCACCTGGGGCCTTATGCCAGCCATGCTGTTCCAGGTCTTGCTAAGACACTTGCCTCGGGCGACCCAGCACTAAAGTACGAAGTCCTTGTGGCATTAAGTCACATCGGTCCATTGGCGACCGAATCGATCGATGAAGTCGCCGCTGTTCTGTCCTCTGACATTCTGCCGCTACGGACCGCTGCACTTGATACGTTGCGACGGGTCGGCACTGTTCCTCCGGCAGTGGCCGCACAGGTTGAAGACCTGGCAACAAGTTCGAACGAAGCCGTCATGACGGCCGCCGTCCGCTGTCTGGTGACGATGGAACGCGAAAACAGTGCCGCTGTTGCGGCTGCTGTTCCGGGGCTTATCAAAGCGTTGTCCAATCAGCGACCGTCAGTCCGAAACGCGGCCGCCAATGCCCTTGTGGAAATCGGGGAATCAATTGTTCCATCACTCAAGACGCCGCTGGAAAGTGATCAAGCCGTCGTACGGCGGAAATCCTGCGAAGTCGCAGGGCGGCTGGGAGTCGCGGCATCAGGACTTGTCCCGTTGTTGGTTGCTCGGCTGAGTGATGAAAACAAACTCGTTGTACGATCTGCGGCCTCCGCCTTAGGAAACTTTCGTATTGCACCCTGGTTGGTGTTGCCCAAACTGCAACAATTGCTGGCTGACGAATCTGCTTCAGTTCGTGCTGTCGCGTTGTCCGCTCTTGCGGAATTCGGCCCGTTGGCGGGAAAAACGATTCCTGCCGTTTGCGGGATGATCAACGATGACAGCACGATCGTCAGGTCGGCCGCAGCCCGCGCCCTCGGACAAATTGGCGAAGGCAGCGACGAGGCCGTACACGCGCTGATGGACGCTATTGATGATCCACACGGTGGCGTGACCATTCAGGCCGCAAACTCCCTTTCTCAGTTGGGAACGACAGGCGTTCCCGCACTGATTCGTTTGCTCGACAAACCCCATTACCGTGATCTGGCCGTGACTGTTTTGGGAGAGATCGGTCCCGCGGCCAAAACCGCCGTTCCCGCACTGGTGGCCCTGCTGAAAACCGACAACGAACAGCTTCGTCGGGAATCGTTTATCGCTTTGGCAACCATTGGCCCGGCGGCCACGGTTGCCGTGCCAGCGCTGCTGAAAATATTGAAGGATCCGAAAGCGGGTGTCTCTCGTGGTGGTGCGGCCTATGTTCTGGGACACATCGGTGAGCAGGCCAGTGTACCTGTACTGAAGGAAATCCTGAGCGGGGCAGGGGACACAGATGCTCAGGTCCTGCGCGCCGCCGCATGGGCTCTGGTGATGCTGCAGCCGGACAACGCCGCGAACGCTCCGATCGTTTTGCCTTACCTGACAGAGGCACTGTCCTCAGAAGTTCCCCTGGCTCGCAAGGAGGCACTGGCGGCCATTGGTCAGCTGGGGGCTGGCGGTCAACCCGCCAGCAGCGCCCTGATGGAACTCGCTAAGAATGATCAGGAAGCAACCGTCCGCAGTGCAGCGCTGCACGCACTGGCGCTGCTTCCGAAAATCTCGGATGAAGTCATGCCAATTGCAGTTGTCGCCATGGACGACCACGATCCGCACGTCCGAAACTCTGCACGATTTCTACTGGGGAAGATGGGCGCCAGAGCCGGCGTGGCGGCTGCAAGACTGAAAAGCGGCACGCGGGAAGGTGCGGCCATGGACCGAATTGTGGCGGCATGGGCGCTCGCACGAGTCGCCCCGTCTGACGAACATAACAAGCTTGCCGTTCCGTTCATGTTGCAGGCTCTGCCGAATCACGATCCCCGCGTGCGTGCCGAAGCCGCTCATACGCTCGGTCTCATCGGCATCTCTCGCCCGGAAGTGATCAACGCCCTGAAGACGGCCGCGGCCGACCAGGATAAGAACGTGGCGAGCGCTGCGAAGACAGCTCTGGAGCAGCTTAAATAGCAGGCGAAGGGATATGAATGTGCGAGGGGACTTCAACCGACTCTGAACGCTGTTACCGCCACTGTAGGACGTCGTTCGCAGGCAACTGAGGCATTTCTCTGAACTAACGGAGGCACTGCAGCACAGCGTCAAACGCTGTGCGGCCGGTCAGACAACGATGGTCCGGACGCTGAAAAACCGGCAGCAGGAAGAACAGCCATCTGCGACATCTGCCGCCACAACCGTCAAGCCAGACGATCGGCGGCCACATGATACTGAGGATCTTCTGATACGTTGATTTCCACAAGGTCACCCGCGTTGTTCAGTAATCGCCGACATTCGGGACTCAGATGGGTCAGGTGCAGCCGCTTGCTGTGACTCTGGTACTTTTCGGCCAACGCGTTGATGGCTTCCAGGCCTGACTGATCGTAGACCCGCGTATAGTAGAAGTCGATCACGACGTCGTCGGAATCGTTCTTGACGTCAAACATGTCGCGGAACGAACTAACGGATGCAAAGAACAGCGGTCCATGCAGCTGATAGATCTTGCTGCCAAACTCGTTGTGCTTGATGTCCGCGCCAATATGAGTCGCATGCTGCCAGGCAAAAACCAGGGCCGACACAACCACACCCAGAATGACGGCAGATGCAAGGTCGTGCATCAACACCGTGTAGCCGGCCACAAGAACCATGACCAGCATGTCACTGGTCGGCATTCGGCGAAACATTCCAATCGAAGCCCACTCAAACGTTCCGATCACGACCATGAACATCACGCCGACCAATGCGGCCATGGAGATCATTTCAATCAGAGGGGCCAGAAACAGTACGAACATCAACAGGCACACCGCCGCGGTAATTCCGGAAAGTCGGCCTCGACCGCCCGAATTGACGTTGATCAGAGACTGGCCGATCATCGCACACCCACCCATACCACCGAACAGGCCGCAGATCAGATTTGCACATCCCTGACCGATACATTCGCGGTTGCCCTTTCCTCGCGTCTGAGTGATGTCGTCAATCAGAGTGAGTGTCATCAGTGACTCAATCAGTCCTACGCCACACAGGATGATGGCAAAGGGAAGGATGATTCTGAGCGACTCCAGATTCAGGGGAATCATTTCATACTGCAGAAAAAACGGTATCGGCAGTCCTCCGCTGATTCCCGTGCTTTCGACGACGGCTGTTGTATCCACCGTTGCTGTGGTCGCTGTGTTCATCGTCAACATGTCGCCCACGGTTGCCAACATGGATCCGTCGCCGGGCGAATCGACAGAATGGTTGATGGCAATCGAAATCATGGTCACCGTCAGAATCGCAACCAGCGACGCGGGGACGGCCTGTGTGAATTTTGGCAGCAACCAGATGATGGCCATGGTCAAACCGACCAGCATCAACATCAATCCCAGTGGCTGGCCCTGAAGAAAAACCAAATCTCCGGATGCCGACAACGTCTTGAAGCTGCCAAGTTGTGCCAGTCCGATCACGATGGCCAGACCATTCACGAATCCCAGCATCACTGGGTGAGGGACCATGCGGATCAGTTTGCCCAGGCGTGCAAGGCCGATCACGATCTGTAACAGCCCGCACAGAATCACGGTCGGAAACAGATATTCGATGCCGTGCTCAGCAACAAGAGCGACAATGACAACTGCCATTGCGCCGGTGGCCCCCGATATCATGCCGGGGCGGCCTCCCAGAATCGCACTCACCAGACCAATGAAGAAGGCGGAATACAGACCGATCAGGGGAGAAACGCCGGCCACGAAGGAAAAGGCAATCGCCTCAGGAACCACCGCCAGAGCGACCGTGAGGCCGGAAAGGACATCGTTGCGAATTGACGTTGAGCGTTGTCGAAAGAAATTCAGCATGTTGTCTTCTAATAGGCAGATCACCACCGCTGAGCGCGGTGCGAGACAGCTGTGGACAGGAACTAAGAAATGGTGCCGCGTCGACGGGGCAAACCACATCACCGAGGATCTGGGCGTTCTGAAGGGAGCACTGTGCCGAAAGGCCCGCACAGTTCCCGTCCCGGGGGCAGTTAGATGCCTCGCATTGCCGGGGAACTTCGCCGCAGGAGGAGCTGGACTATAGGCCGCTATTGGTTATGGCAAAAGGACTTTCTGTCCAGATTGCCGAATGTAAGACTCGGATCCCAAAACCCTGACACGGGAAGTAAGTGGCCCTGTCACTGCAGAATCATGCCACACGAGATGATTCAGGAGCATTGATTGATGGCAGATCCACTGCATAAGTTCTGCCAGGCATAGAAATGAGCAACCCGGCAAGGGATTTCATCCTGATGAACTCGGCGGAACAGACGGCGAATGCCTGGCGTCAGATCACCTGCTGAAACCGCCCAGCCGAACAGGCTTGCGATCTGAGTGACAATCCCGATTACCTGCAGAATCCGGCTGACGACACGACATATCTCGAGACTCATCGATCACCGTCTGAAACACCGCCTGCCCGCTCTGGCTGGCCGGCGCCAGGTGCTTCGCTGATCCAGTGTTTGGCAACCCGTCGAGGTTGTGATTTTTTCAGGCTGACCTGGACCGAAGAAAAGTTGGGCGCTATAAGCGTGCTATGAATGATTCACCCACAAAAACAGATTTCCCGGTGCGGCAGGTTCGAGTCAAGCGGCCGG
>JBDONA010000263.1:0-6432 GCA_039831575.1 Fuerstiella sp.
GTACTACCACCGATGCGCCGCTTGATTCGGAGCTGCACCGAATCGTGGTCATTCTGCGGTGAAGGTGCGCGCTCAGTTGAAACAGACACCGATTTACTCGCCTGTGGTCCAATCGTCTCAACCACGTTCGGCCGAAATCGTGACTCGATTCGCTTGCTAACAACTGTTTGTCAAACAGCTTTTCTGGCGTCGGAGTTTTTTGACCCTACGGGCGTGCATTAGAATCCCTCTGATCAACTCATTACGGCAGTGGGTGGTCAAAAGATTCGAACGACGCGATGAACTCCAGGACCTGAAACGATTCTACGTACGCTACTTTTCACTTTGTGCGTCGCGAAGGTTGACTGCCGCAACAGGATCGTCAGGGCGTAACCGAAGAACTTTTCGAAACTGCCGTGCAGCTTCTTTCCTTCTGCCGTCCTGCATCAGCATGACGCCGAGGTTGTTTCGGGCGTCTAAATCATTCGGATTCAGCTCGATCGCACGGGTGTAATGATCGATGGCGTCCCCGCGTCGTCCCAGATGCCCCAGTGCATTGGCCAGGTTGTAGTGGATGTTGGCATCCTCGCCGTTCAGCGCGAGCGCCTTCTCGAAGTTTGGCAGAGCTGCGTCGAACTGCTCCTGTTCGGCGTAGATCGCCCCAATCATCTGCCAGGCGTGAGAGTCGCCGGGGCGGAGTCGGGCCAGTTCTCTGAAATGCCCACGAGCCTCATTCAGCTGGCCGCGGTCGACCAGCGCCGCCCCAAGCATCTGGTGAGCCGTGGCGTATTCCGGTCGGTGTCGCAGGGCGTGCCGATAATACTCGATGGCCTTGTCGACGCGACCAGTTTCACCGAGGTACGCTGCTGAGAGCACCAGGCTTTCCGGGTCATCGGGCAACTGCTCGACGGCCCGCGTGGCGAGCGATCCCGCTTCGAGATGTTTGCCCGCCCAGTTGAGAACCTTCGCAAGGTTTCGCAAAGCGATCGCATGCTGCCGTTTGTCGACGCGCGAGTTGATTTGACGGGACACTTCAGCCAGCACTTGTTCGGTCAGGGCCGACTCCATCTCGATAATTGCCGCGCCGACCAGTCGGTCAATGATCGCTTTCGCCAGCTGGCCGTTGGCGGCAATAGTGGGATGCACGTGGTCGAGGAACACTTCCCGGCCTGGGGATGAGTGCCCCAGCTGGTCACGACACTGTGTAGCAACAAGCTGCTCGAAATCCACGAGCGGCACGTTCAACCGCTCAGCCGTGTTGCGAATGATCCGCGGAATCTCATTGACCGCCCGCAGCGGACAGACGTCTTCGTCGATAGAACGGGAAAATGCAGCATGAGCCTGCTCGAACTGTTTTTGCTTCAGTAGCAACCGACCGGTTCGCCAGTGAAGCTCAGCGAAGGATGAGTCGAGCTCAGCGGCACGAGCATAGGCAAGCAGAGCTGCTTCAAGGTGACCATCACGTTCCTGCTGAAGCGCTGTCTCGTACTGTTGCGTCCACTCCAGCAGTGTTTCAGTAGACATCCCGTTGGAGTGCTGACTCTTAAACGGCGAACTGTCTTTCAGGTTGGAGGCCGGTGTGACCAGTACGACCTCCGCGCCGCACCCGCGGGCGATAGCCACGATATGGGACAGATTGACCTTGAAGTGCTCGATAATTCGTCGTCGCTGTTCAACGTCGCGTTGGTAAGTCGTGGGGCCGACTGTGTGGTCAAGCACGGTGTCGACATCGTCTGACAACTGAACTCGATCCTCGCTCTGACCGCCGAACATCCGCTGAGCGAGCGTGGCGGTCCGTGATCGAGCCAACATGGCCATCGCACCACGTTGCAGTGGCGAAGCATGCTTGATCTCACCATAAGTGCGATCTTCGAGAAACTCGTTGTGCCCGGTGTAGACTATAAACAGGTCCGGCTCGTACTGGACCAGCTCCTGAGTCAACCGGGCCACACGATAACTGGCGTAGCTGACTCCTCCGGCATTGATAACTTCCCACCGCGTATCCGGAGCGACGCGAGGCAGCAGCTCACGCAGCCAGCCCGGAAACGACGTCGTGTCGTCATAAGGTCGACCATGGGTTGTTGACCCGCCCAGGCAGAAGACGCGCCGCGTGCCGGGAGATTTGTGGCGAGGAAAGCTTTGCTGATTGAACCACGCAAGCTTGTTTTTCGACGTAACCATCCGCGACGGATCGCCGAAAGCGGTGTCGGAAACGAACAGAGGTGAGCTGCCATCGAACCCGACGAGCGGGTCGCTCAAGTCGACCGCAAGTTCCACTCCCACCAGCGTCAGCCCGATCTCAAGCGAGACGACAAACAGCAGCGTTGTGACGAGCGAGTACGCGAGCTTCTTTCGCCTCGACAGTGGACAGCGACTTGCAGGTGCGCCCAACGATGGGGCATCTGACGGTGAGGCGGCTGGCATGACTGGCGAGTCGCTCATTTGTTCTCTTTAACAGGACAGTCTTTGAGCTCCACGTTCTTACTTCGAGCCCAGGCAAATCACTCTTCCATTTTGCGTCGAAACGTAGAGCCGTTCTCCGGCAACCGCGAGGCAGTCGTGGACCAGGCCGCCGTCGATGGCGTGCTCGGCAAGAAGCTTTCCGTCAACAAGGTTGTGAACCCGTACGCCGTTAAGGGCACTCTTGCCTTTTTCGTCCCCGTACAACTTTCCTGCCACGTAAAGTCGTTCGCCAGCCACCACCATGCCGCGCATCCGGGCGGTGTTGGGCATCTTGACACTCCACTCTGTTCCCGAAATTGCTTTGGCGAACAGCAGGGCATCGCCGGACATCTCACCGTTGCCGGTGTTGATCTTTACGCACGCCCGATAACCACACGTGGCCGCGTCGTTAAAGGCCAGCATCTGGCCGGCGGGTCGATCGCCGGTTTTCCACTCCGACAGATTTCGACGAATCGCGATCGGCCGTTTCGCCCATGCGGCATTCAGCAGCCCCAGTCGGCCTCCGCGAAGTCGATCGAGACCGGCCGATCCGGGCTTGCCGGTTTTTGCGTCGACTTCCCAGGACGCCAGTTGAATGGTTCCTTTGCCGCCCGTCAGAACATCGGGGACACCATCGTGGCCTGTGACCGGCTCAGCCCAGACAAGTTCTCCGGTTTCCGGTTTGACCGCCTGCACAAGCAGTCCGCCGTCCGAGTCGCTGTGTCGGCCGACGACGAAATATGCGAGGCCATCGTACATGAGGACTCCTCCCAGGACCGGCCGGGCAGATTCGATCTGCCCGTACGCGACAATCCGGCGGTTGCGCGGTGCTGCGCGAAATCGCCAGACGAGTTGGCCGTCATCAGTGGTGAGGCAGTAAACCCAGCCGTCGTGTGAACCGAACAGGCACAGACCTCCGTTGATCGTCGGCGGGCAGCCGATACGTCCGCCGGACGTGAAGTTCCACTGCGGCTCACCGGTGTTCGCATCAAGAGCGACGAGACGGTGATGATCGCTGCTCGCGGCAAACGCCAACCCGTCTGCCACGACCGGACTGGTGAGTGGGTTGGCATTCTTCTGCCCCCATTCCAGTGCCACCGATTCCGCGACTCGACCAGCGACCCGTCGATCCCAGAGCCGCCTGAGTTTCGTCGGACCGGCTTCGCCGGTGCTGCCGCTGCGCGCCACATCGCGACGATACGTCGGCCAGTCCGCCACGGGAGAATCGGATCGCGTGTGTTGGGCGCCATACGCTGGTCCCTTTTCCAGACGCTTGTCATCGTCAATTGGAGCGGTCTGCGGACTTGTCTCCAGGGCGATGAATCCGCGCAACATCACGTAACATCCGCAGGCGTGCGGAAACGTGTAAATTAAACCGTTGGCCGGAACGAGTCCCGCCGTCCGGCATGACGTTCGGCTGGCTCCGAAGTGCCGATACTCGCCCGTTTTCAGATCGGCAAAATCCATCGATCCGCACAGGAAGAACTGCTCGGTTGCGACGTCATAACTGCAGCGGTGCTTGTAGGTGAACTCCTTCGGTTGCAGTAGTTGCTTCCTGACCTCGCCCGTTTTCGGATCGAGGCCTTCCCACGCGTACTGCTTCGTTCCTTTCGAATCGGCCGTGTGAATCCAGACGAGGCCGTCGGAGTGCATCACTTTTTCATAGCTGCCGCCGTGACCGATTTTTGTGTAGGTGTATTCCCACAAGTGTGAGCCATCCTCGGCCGAAATGGCGTGGTTCGCATCTTTGGTGGCGGCAATGAGAACGCCATCGCTGTAGAAGATCAGTGTGGATGCCGCCTCCTTTGCCCACGACTTCGTGGAGGCTTTCCATAGCTGTTCTCCGGTCTTCAGCTCAAAACAAACGAGCTGCGAATCCCCTCCGCGGCGGCTGTTGTCGACGTGAACGAACAGCCGGCCGTCGCCTGCCCGCATTCGTTTGGACACCAGCGGAGCGGACCAGCGGCTGTCTCCGGTTTCAATGTCCAGTGCGTGGACCGCGTTCGAGTCCGCGACGAGAAGCAACCCGTCACTGAGGAGAAACTCACCGGGAGCGTCGACGTCGAACGTGCGAGTCACTTCACCAGTCTCACCGTCAAGGGCCACCAGTTTCCCGTCGACCCTTGTGTATATCCGCCCGCCGTCTGAAATCAGTTCCAGTGAGTCTGCCTTGCGTCTCCACAAACGCAGTCCGTTGTAGACGTCGCGGACGATCAACGAGTTTTCCCTGCGAAGCCCATTTTCAGTGACGACCTCGTCCTGAAACACGACGGCGAGATGCTGGTCCGAAGCGACGGCCGAGGGCGTGGAGGCCTTGCGGTCTCCGGTCGGCCAGTTGGGGCCAGCCACCCAGCGAACTCCGGTCGGCACGCCAATCTGTTGATCCCTGGAAACCGGATTGCCGCTGGCGTCGCCGCGCTGGTGAGTCCAGTCATCCATGGCCGTTGGTCGAGACTTTCGCACACGCACCCAGACACCGGTATCGTCCTGAATGACCACGAGATCCTCAATTCCGGTTGCGTCGGACAGTTCATTCAGTTGCGCGGCGGAAATCGGTTTTCCATCAGTGTTCCAGTTACCCAGCCAGGCGACACCGTCCGGCCGGAGAACTCGAAGCACTTCTTTCAGCTGCAGTCCGTCCTGCAATAATCCGCCGAAATCCTCGACCACGGCAAGGTTGACGATGTTGTCTGAATAAGGCAACTGTTTGGCCAACCCGGTCTCAACCGACACGACACCCTGAAGCTCCGCCTTGTCGATGGCCTGCCGCATTCGATTGACCGCGTCCGGGCCGGTGCACAGGCCATGCACCAGATACTGACCGTCACGACACAAAGCGACGGCGAGTCCTCCGTCCTCCGAGCCGAGGAGAACGCAGAGTCCTTTCTGACTGCTGACCGACGCGAGCATCTTCGTGGCCAGGCTGACCTGACGCTGATCCTGCGCAGTTGCAGACAATTGCCATGCTCCGTGGCAGACGACGGCGAGGATGCCTGTCAGCACGGTCGTCCAATGCCGTTGGATTCGAGTCATCCTGAATTACCCTATTATTTTCAGTCAGTCGCTGGTTTCCGGTTAAGTCGCTTAGTTTCAGAAAACTCAGCCGAACTTCAAGGTCACCGTCATTCATTAACTGATAGTAATTTTGATTTCAGCGCTAGACTCACTCTATATGGAACAATCGCTGATTCAAGGGATGCAAGTGTGCAAAGGCGGCCATGGCACCTTTGCACACTTGCCGTTTTCGGGGGTTGGTGGGTGAACCTGGGACGTGCTGGATCGCAAAACACGGCTTGATTTCGCAACCGATACGCAACGTCCCCACGCCGATGTGCGTCGCGGATGACTAGCAGCGGGCCAGGAACGTGTCGCGACAAATCCTTGGTTTGATCACGCTGCAGATTCCACGATTATTCTCGGTCAGGCACCTCTCGCCAAGTGACGACGGATTCCGGGGATGTCCGATGTGTTGTTGAAACTGCTGATGGTCTCTCTGGTAAAAAGGTAGGGGGTTGGGTTTGAGTTTGCAAGAAGCTCGCCCCCTCCTGACGTCGCCGTAGGCGACGTCAGGAGGGGGCGAGGACGATTAGACGGGCCCCGTCCAGGCTGTGCCAGGGCCGCGATCAGCGATGGCAAGGCACTGTGACCGGAGATCCGTCGGAAGCCTTTTTCAGCCGCCAGCAACGCCTACGAAAGCCAGCGACTTGCCTGATCCGTTTCAGCTCGGAACCGCGTTACGCGGCCCAGCTTGTGACGTGTGTTCAAGAACGAGTTCTCGATCGCATTGGTGCTCAATAGGGAACGGTGAAGCGTGTTGGGGACGTTGAGACGGTGCAGTGCCAACAGATCGTCGCCGGCTTCGTGCAGGCTGCGATACGCTTCCACGTTGATCGGTTTCAGGAACGCTTTCAGCTCACCGAAGACTTCTTCGGCAGCTTCGATTCCCTGAACATTGCGAAGCCGCCTGAACAGACGTGACAGCTCGCCCCGGTGACGCCTGGAGAGCTTACC
>JBDONA010000018.1:0-27369 GCA_039831575.1 Fuerstiella sp.
CAGAACAGCGAACAAGACCAACCGAAAGCGACAGCATTTCGTGACGCCTCAGGAGACAGAACCCATCCTCAGTGCCTGTACAAACGCCGAATGGAGAACACTGGTTACTCTGGCCCGATACGGTGCGTTGAGGATTCCGTCAGAGTCGGCAATCCTGGAATGGGACGATATCAACTGGGGCGAATCCTGCGTCCACGTTCATGCACCCAAAACGGAACACCATGAGGATGAAGGCGACAGGATTGTGCCGCTGTTTCCTGAGTTGCGACACGCCCTCACGGAGCTATGGGAGGAAACGCCACCGGGAGAGGTTTTCGTCCTGCCAAATCTGAGGCATACAACCAACCCCCTCACCACTCTAACGCGAATCATCAAACGTGCCGGCGTGAAGCCGTTCCCGAAAGCATGGATCAATATGCGTGCCACCAGAGCCACGGAACTGGAGAACGAATTCGGATCGCACAAAGCCACCGAGTGGTGCGGACACACGGAGAAGATTGCCGAGGCTCATTATTGGATGGTGACCGCCGATGACGTAAGCAAAGCGGCTGAGTGGTGCAGCGGTGGTGCACATGTGGTGCAGCAGGGTGCGGAAACTGGTGGAAATGCGTCGCAACCGGATTTACCAGCGCATGAAAAAACCCCGGTTTTTCCGGGGTCTGCGACTGATTGCGAAGAATTGCGACCTGTCCTAATGGGCGATGAGGGACTCGAACCCCCGACTCCCTCGGTGTAAACGAGGTGCTCTAGCCAACTGAGCTAATCGCCCGCATCTTCGTGACGCGGAGTATGTCAATCTGGTTCGGTTGATGCAAGACATTGGTTCGCCTTCCTCAGGAATTGTTCCACCCGATGAATGTCTGGCTGTCGCTTGTCGCGATCCTCACGACAAAACTCAGAAAATGCGATGGGATCAGCCGACAAGCTGAAGAACGACGGCTGCATGTCGCCAATGAAGACTTGAATCAAAAGCGAATCGAACGAAAACTAGTGGAAATCACAGACCAGAGAAGAGTGTCAGTGGCATTTCTATCGACATGCCGGCAGTCGACGATGCTGTCAATTTTGCAGCGTTTGTGGGTTGAAAGTTTGGCAGCAACCTGCGGTACGTCACGCGAACTCCGTTTCCGTGAGACCCTCGTAGCCGGTTTCGAGAAACGTGCGGCAGCCACGAATGCGACGATGGATCGTGCATCCGATCGGGGATGTCCACGGCAGAAACGCCGTTGATCCGCGTATTGACACACAGAATGGTCAATTCGGTCCGCTGGCGATATATTGCCGCTGTTATGTCACTCAGGTATCAGCAAGGAACGACGCCGTGGCGAGCATTCTGGACCACGTCACTCAGCAACTTCAGGAGATTCGCGACGAAGGCCTGCACAAGGCTGAACGGGAAATCACGTCGCCACAAGATGCCGATGTCCGGATCGCAGATGACTCCAACGTGCTGAATCTCTGTGCGAACAATTATCTGGGCCTGGCGAATCACCCGGAGGTTGTGAAGGCAGCACAGGATGCGCTATCTCGTTGGGGCTACGGAATGGCCTCCGTTCGTTTCATTTGTGGCACTCAGACAATCCACCATCAGCTGGAATCCGCCATCAGCGACTTCCTGGGTACGGATGATACGATTCTGTATGGCTCGTGTTTTGACGCCAACGGAGGGCTTTTTGAGACGATTCTGACCGCTGACGACGCGATCATCTCGGACCAACTGAACCACGCCAGCATCATTGACGGCGTTCGACTGTGCAAAGCGCAGCGCTTTCGGTATCGAAACAACGACATGACGGATTTGAAATCACAGCTGGAGCAGGCCAAGTCGGCACGCAGTCGCCTGATTGCGACTGACGGCGTGTTTTCCATGGACGGATATCTGGCCGACCTGCCGTCCATCTGTGAACTTGCGGACAAGTACGATGCGTCGGTTATGGTCGATGATTCTCACGCCGTCGGCTTCATTGGCCCGAATGGTCGGGGCACTCCGGAACACTTCGGAGTAGCAGACCGGATCGACATCCTTACCGGAACAATGGGCAAAGCTTTGGGCGGCGCCAGCGGTGGCTACACGGCGGCTCACCAGCCGATTGTTGACCTGCTTCGTCAGCGGTCGCGGCCGTATCTGTTTTCCAATACACTGGCACCACCGATTGCTGCAGCAACACTCAGAACACTGGAACTATTGAAGGAAAACGACGACCTGCGACGTCGTCTACGAGAGAATACGGCGTGGTTTCGAAAGACCATGTCGGCAGCCGGTTTCCACATTCTTCCTGGCGAGCATCCTATCATTCCCGTGATGATCGGCGATGCCGCTTTGGCGACCCGAATGTCTGATGAGTTGCTGAAACGCGGCATTTATGTCGTGGGGTTCTCGTTTCCAGTTGTGCCTAAAGGGCAGGCTCGCATTCGCACCCAGATGTCGTCCGCTCACAGTCAGGAAGACCTGAAACGGGCGACGGCTGCGTTCCTTGAAGTCGGACGAGAGCTAAACATCATCGACTGACGAGTTGTCCGGGCGACGCGTGCCCGAATCGTCTGCCCCTTGCGCATCCCTCAATTCTGGGCATTCCAATTGCAGGCGGCCAGCAGAAATGTGGGACCGCGGTGGCTGACTGGTCGCTATCGCCACGAAGCGACCAGTCAGCTCCTGCTGGCGCGAAAGATACCGCCAAAGCGCATTGAAGCCCGAAAAAAAGACTCTAACATGCCGGCTGTTTTGTTCGACGTCCAATTCCACAAATGAGTTTTTAGTCACACAGATGATTGATATTCCGGTAATTCGATGGGGAAAGCCTTACGAGTCTCTTGAGAAAGCTGATGTTGTCCACTTCGAAACAGGTGAAGTGATGGCTCAGATGCACCAGGCCAACGCGGGCCTGGTAAAAATGGATATGCGGAAGTCGTCGCAGGCTCGAGCCCGACTGCGTGAATTCACACCGGACGCACTGATTGAAATGTGCGTCAAGGCCGCAGATCTTTTTATGACGGCCGAATTGCCGTTGGGCAACGGCACTCAGACACCGGACCAGTTCTGTGAGATCCAGTCAGCGACCACCGGCCTTCCGCTGAACATGGCCAGAGCCAACATCGGCAAGGTTGCCTTTGTGCTGAAGCACATGAAAGACACGCTGGAGGCACTGACTCGCGGCTTGCCTCTGGACATTCTGCACAAAGGTTTCGGTGTTGAAGATCGTGGCGTCATGGTCAGCTACCAGTCGACCACCGACGCTCTGGGACTCGTGCTGCCTTCCAATTCTCCGGGTGTTCATACGCTGTGGCTGCCGGCCATTCCGCTGCAGACTGGTCTGGTGCTGAAACCGGGGTCTTCCGAACCGTGGACACCGTACCGCCTGTTCGAAGCGTTTGCGGCAGCTGGAGTTCCGCGAGAAGTCTTTTGTCTGTATCCCGGACCACACGAGGTGGGCAATACCGTACTGGCTCTTTGTGAACGCGCCATGATCTTCGGTGGCCAGGCAACCGTGAACAAATACGCCGGCGACCCCCGGGTTCAGGCACACGGACCGGGCTTCAGTAAGATTCTGCTGGGCGACGATGTGGTCGATCGCTGGCAGGACTATCTGGATGTCATGGTTAAGAGTGTCCTGGTGAACGGCGGACGAAGCTGCATCAACTGTTCCAGCATCTGGGCCTCTCGTCACACAGAAGAAATCGCCGACGCGATTGCCCGGCAGATTGGGCCTATCGACGCTCTGCCTACGACTGACGAAGATGCAGCCCTGGCAGCTTTCACCATGGAAGGTGCTGCGGACGCCATGAACAGCATGATCGAAGAAGGCGTCGGATCGGCCGCGGTCACGGACGTCACAGAAGAATATCGAAACGGCGATCGGCTGATCAAGAAGGAACGTTGTGACTACCTGCGACCAACGGTTCTGCATGTCAGCGATTGCAACGATGCCATGGCTAACTCGGAATTCATGTTCCCTTTCGTTTCGGTCACGCAGTGTGCTCAGGACCAGATGCTCAAGAAAATCGGCAGCACACTGGTGGGCACGGCAATTACCGAAGATGAAGCATGGATTGCGGAACTCGTCGACGCGCGGAATATCGACCGATTGAACGTCGGAGCTGTGCCAACCTGTGCTCTGAACTGGTTGCAGCCGCACGAAGGTAATATCATCGATTTCCTGTATCGCAACCGAGCTTTTCAGAACAGTCTGCCACCCGCACAATGATTACCGAGAAACGCAATGTCACAGTCGACCGAAAAGAAAAAGTCGTTGCCGCTCCATTTTCAAATTCTCATCGCGATGCTCGTCGGCACTGTGATCGGAATCGCCGTCAACCCCGGTGACGTCGCTCTGACCGAAAACGTCACGGCTTCACTTTACCGTGACGGCGACGGAATTCGACTGCAGGAACGAGATTCTGCATCGAATCAGGCGGTCTACACCGAGACGTTTGCATCTGCTGCTGTCTTTGCCGACAGCTACCCGAAGCTCGCAGAAGCCCTGGGTGACCGCGACACTCGTGAAATCGAAGTGACGAACGCTCGCGCACGGTTTACGTACAGCATGAGTGGTGTCCAGATCACCTGGCATCGATCCCATGATGGCGTCCCGGCGGTCTCACAGATCGCGGCATCAGGCGTTGTTCAACTGCCGGTTTTCTGGCGACCGGTCGCAGCTGAGCATTCGTCAGGTATCGCCAGCACGATTACGACACTCGCGAAAAGTATCGGGGACCTTTTTCTGCGCCTGCTGAAGATGGTCACGGTCCCATTGATTCTGACTTCGCTGGTGACCGGCGTCACCGGACTGGGAAGCCAGGGGCGGTTTGGCCGAATGTTTGGTCGTACGATCTTTTACTACATGATCACCAGCCTGCTGGCGATTACGACCGGCCTGATTCTGGTCAATCTGATTCAGCCTGGCACCGGAGCTATTCTGCCCGGCGGCGGCAAAGCCATTGAGCCGGCCGATCTGACTCTGGTCGAAATCCTTTATCAGCAGGTCAACAGACTGATTCCGACAAATCCATTTGCTTCCATCGCCGGCGGCGAGTTTCTGTCGATTATTTCCTTTGCCATCATGCTGGGAATGTTCATCAACTTCGTCGGCGGTGACCACGGTCGGCGCCTGTCCGATTTATTCGAATCTGCGTTTGCCGTCATGATGAGAATGACGGCGTGGGTAATCAGCCTTGCTCCCATCGGCGTGGCGGCGTTCATGATCTATGCCACGTCAACTCAGGGGCTGGGCGTTTTTCGAACGCTGGCGTGGTATATGCTGACCGTATTCCTTGCTCTGGTGTTTCATGCTGTCGTGATTCTGCCCATCATTCTGCGAGTCTTTGCGAAACGCAATCCGCTGGATTATGTTCGTAGCCTGAGTCCGGCATTGCTGACGGCATTCTCTACGGCTTCGTCCAACGCCACCCTGCCGCTGACCATGAATTGCGTGGAAAAACGTGCAGGCATATCTAACCAGACCAGTTCCTTTGTATTACCCCTCGGTGCCACGATTAACATGGATGGCACAGCCTTATACGAAGTGGTCGCCGTGCTGTTCATTGCCCAGGCCACGCCGGGCTTTGATTTGTCCGTCGCACAACAAATCACGGTGGCGCTGACGGCATTGATCGCCAGTATCGGGGCGGCCGGAATTCCGCATGCCGGCCTGGTGATGATGGCGATTGTCCTGCAGGCTGTGGGGTTACCTCTGGAAGCTCAGGGCATTATTATCGCCGTCGATCGAGTATTGGACATGTGTCGAACGTCGGTCAACGTCTGGAGCGACAGTTGCGGTTGTGCAGTGGTCGAAGCCGCCAATAACAAGCTGACGCCGTCAGGTCCTGAAGCTTAGCGTCAGGGAAAGAGCTGAACGCCAGGGGAAGACCTGATCGCCTGCCGCCTGTCGATGCTGTTTCGCAGTACACCTGGTCGCGGCATTGGTGCTACGGCGCTACCGTTGTTTTTGCGTTTAGTCGTTGCATCATGCGGTCCACGCTGTCGGCGATCAGGTCTTCGATGTCGTCCGCCCAGCGCTCGGAGGCGCGGCCGTAGACCATCATTGACGTGTTGCCTTCATACCCCCAGCGGCCCGACTTGCGGGGTGGGACGTCTTCGTCCAGAACCCGCAACGACGGGATGTAGGCCATTACGTCATTGCAGTAGCCGGCCACCCACACGTCGTCGCCAAACTGTTTCTTGAATCCCAGCGAATAGTCAACCACCACTTCACCGCCCATCGTGATCCACAGTTGCTTCTGACCGAGTTTCCAGACCTGCAGCGGGTAAGGATAGGTACGTTCCAATGGTATGCCATCGTCGAGCTGTTTCAGCAGCCGAGCAGCCCAGCGATTGCGATAGGATGTCCCGGCAGCTGCCACTGTCGCCAGTTCGTCTCGCGTTGGTTCTTTGCCAAGATTCAGCGTAATCATTTCCAGTTCTGTCTGAAGCTCTGGCTGAAACTGCTTCATTGGCTCGGCCAGAACTCGTTCAACTGCCGCCGCCAGACGCAGTCCGTAGCCGCGGGCCAATTCCACTGTGCGGCGAGGCAACGGATTCTGATCCGCACCGCAACCAATAAAGAACATCGCCACAGCATCCGGATACACGTCTTCCAATGCATACTGAGCGAAACCGGCGTAGTCGCCACACCACTGATAGAAACTAAGATTCGTATTGTGGCAGGCATAACCAAAGACGACGGCCATCAGTTTGTTGTCGGTCGAATGTACGGCCAGTACAGGGACGCTGTGATCAACAGGGCCCTTCAAAGAATTCGTTTGTCGCAGTCCCGGGACTTCGCCCTCCAGATTGTTGCGACGGTTCACAGCGAATGTCGCTTCTCCCTGGCCACCGGAAACACGAGCCGATACCAGACTGGACAGGGCTTCTGCGACGGTTCGAACGATTGTCTTTTCCAACCATGTGGAATATTCGTCGATCAGACGCAACTGTTCTTTGTCCAGTGGATACACGTCGTACAACGCACCACGCAGCACCGGGCCACAGTGAGTATGGGAGCAGTGCAACATGATCTGCGCCGGACCCAAATTGAATTTTTCTTTCAGCGACCGGCACGTGTTGTTGTAGATGGATTGTGAGATCCCCAGCGTATCACTGCTCAGAATAATGCTGGTGTGACCATTTTTGTCCTGCAACGCAAGCACGCGAATCCACAGGTCGTGCAGCGTTCCTTCCGCCGGATGATCGCGGTTCCCATAACCAGCCATCCAGATGGGATGTTCCGGCGTAATAACCGCTTTGGCAACGCCCGCCTTCCAGCCAGCTTCGTCGGCGTAGCCGCTGCCACTGAGAACAATCAGAATCGAACAGGCAAACAGTCGTCTCATTCCTGAACTCCGTCAGTGTCTTTACTGACAGACTTCTGTTCACGCTGCACGGTTGCCTGGACGTCGACCTTTTCTGTCTCAAGCAGATCGGCAACGTACTGCGACACCTTGTTCGCCAGCAGTCCGCTGGGATCACAGCCTGCGGCGATCGATCGAATCCTGCCGCCCTTTTCAATCAGAAAGTTTGTCGGCATCGTCTTTGTCTGAAATACCTTCCAGCTGTCGCCCGCCGAATCGACGGCGTACAACATCTTCAACTTCTTCTGCTGGACGTATTGTTCGACTTTGGCGTCCGGTTCGCGAAAGATGGCCAGGCTCGTCAGCCCCAGTCCCTTGTACTCCTCGTGCAACGCCTGAAAGTAAGCCAGTTCCTTGTCACAGCCTTTGCAACCGCAAGTCAGCCGTACCAACACCGGTCCCCTGGCCGTCAATTTGGCCAGATCGATTTCCTTGCCGTTGGAATCCTTGATCCTGAATTCCGGGGCATCAGCTCCAATGACGACTGTCTTCTCGGACTTTGCCTTCCCGGACTGGGTATCCGAATTTTTTTCCTGGGCAACAAGCAGGGTGGGCGATCCCAACATGACAACCAACAGTGAGGTGGACAGAATCGACTTCATGGGTGGCTCCGTGGAATGGAGGAGTGAGGCAGGAATTGCGTGGGACGGACGAAAAACCGCCACCACAGCATCTTCCATGATATCCACCCTGGTCGTTCCGAACAATCCTCAGCGCCGCGAACCGCAATTGCACGGTCACTGTTTCGCTGCCAGGCAGCGTCAGGCGACGCGAAGCTGCTCTTTTTCCGACGTCGCTTCAGCCGTGTCATAGAGGTGCCGGCGAGTCGGAGGCATGCCGGATTCCTCTTTCCTGGCGTGCTTTTCGGCCAGCACCTGATAGAGTCGCGCACCGCCATTCTTGAACGCCAGACTGCAACCCACAAGGTACAGCAGCCACATCCGATACTTCTCGGCCCCCACGCACTTGATGGCTTCTTCGCGGTGTTCGTACAGTCGTTGACACCAGATTTTGCATGTCTGGATGTAATGGTTCCGCCATCCCTCGACGTCCGCAACTTCAAAGCCCTGAGATTCCATGGACTGGATCATATGTCCCAGATGGTCCAGTTCGGCACCTGGGAATATATGCTTGGCCAGCAGACGGCGATCCGCATTCATCTTGCGGAATGTTTTCATGCTCTCCTTGCCTGGCCGAGTGATGCCCTGCAATAGAAAGCGACCGTTCTTTGTCAACAGAGAATTCACCTTCTGCATGAAGCCGTCCATGTTGTCGATGCCGACATGTTCGTACATGCAGATCGAGGCGACCTTGTCGAACTCACCTTCAAGGTAGGCATAGTCACAAATTTCGACGGTCACCTGATCCTGCAGGCCAAGTTTGCGAACTTTCTCCTGCGTGTACTTCAACTGGTTTTCGGAAAGTGTGACTCCGTGTGCCTGAACGCCGTAGTGCTTCGCGGCGTGACACAGCAGGCCGCCCCAGCCAAACCCAATGTCCAGAAATCGATCACCCGGCTTAAGCTGCAACTTGCGACAGGTCATATCCAGTTTGTCAATCTGAGCCTGGTCGAGTGAATTGTTCCAGTCGGTGAAATAGCCGCAGGTGTAGACCATTTCCTTATCCAGAAACAGTTCGTAGAACTCGTTGCTGACGTCATAGTGAAACTTCACGAAGTCCAGATTCTCAGCCTGTTCGCGGTCTCGGCCGCTGACGTTGCCGTGATATTCGTTATCGACGACAGACGAACTGGCGGGTTCAAACACGAACGGCAGCAATGAACGAATTAACGTGGACTTGCCAACCTTCTTTGCGCGTGCACGTGAATTGCGGACGTACATGGCGTCAATGAATGTGTGGATGTCAGCGCCGTGGAAATCCAGGTGACCTCTCGCGTAGTGCCGCAGAAGATTATCCGGCGTAGGCCATCGCAATAGAGAGCCAATAACGCCGGGGCCGCTGATTGACAGGAACAGATCAGGATCGACGTTTGTTCCCAGAGGCACCATCGTGCCATCCCACAGTCGCACTGACACTCGATTGTCGAATTTCAGCGCCAGCTGCTCAAGCAGAGTTCGCATCGAAGTGAGCTGCCGTTTGTGTCGGCTCTCGCGTCCAAACATGTCGTTAACGTCCCGCAATGCACTGCCAAAGGCAGGGAAATCAGGTCTATCAGGAAAGGGCGATTACTCAACTGGCGTTTATCTGTGGGCAAGACGCCCGGGTATTCACCCACTCCGTTAAATAGGTGATATTGCGTTGCGCGGTCAATGCCACTTCTTCGAACAAAGGGGCACGCTAAACTTCGTATTGTGGTTTGGATAAGCTGTAATTCCTCTGTTGCACACTCGGAACGATCGCATCAGGGAAATTCGTGGTTTCTGCAGTCCTGTACCCGGGAGATCTCAGATGGGCTCAACGTTTCGAAGACGGCATGGCCGCCACCACACTCGCACTGTCACGCTGAGACTGCCGGTCCGCTTCGTTCGGTCGCCACACAGACGCAGACAACACGGACTCACAGCTTTTCGAAAAGCCGTAGTTCTGCTGATGCTGCTTTCCGGCAGCTCCGTTTTTGCCACAGCAGCCCTGGGGCAGGCGTCTGTTCAACTTCAGGAGGGGGCAGTTAATGGCGTGCTGATCAAAATGGACGGTCATCGTCTATCGGTATACGGCTGGGAGGCGGACGATGTCCGCAACATCGATCGGGTGTTACTGACACACGGGCGTCGAGACATCCTGTGGAAGGCGAAACCTCTCATCGCTGGCGGTGCAATGGCGACTGCACCCAATCGTGAGCGGTTCGGTCTGGAGAACACGAAGGAGTTCTGGGAAAACTTCAAGACATCCAGATTTCATGACTACGCACAGCAGACCACAAAAATTGTGACCGAACCCGTTGCCATTGATCAGTGGGTGAATGACGGAGACAGTGTCGAATGGCGGCGGTTGAAGTTCCGCGTGCTCGAAACCCCCGGATTCACTCGCGGTTCCGTCAGTTACATCGTGCAGCTTGACGGAAAGACCACCGCGTTCACGGGAGACCTGATTTACGGCGACGGACGAATTCTGGACCTGTACAGTTTTCAGGATGCTATCCCCGAAGCGAAAGTCCGCGGATACCACGGTTACGGCTCCCGCCTGGCTGACCTGGTGCAGAGTCTGCAGAAGATCGCCGCCGAGAAGCCGAACCTGATTGTCCCTGCTCGAGGCCCTCTGATCCGCAACCCGTCAGCGGCAATCGAAAAACTGATCGTCCGTGTCCAGACGCTTTACCGGAACTACCTTTCCACAAGCGCGCTGCACTGGTACTTCAAGGAAGACCGGATGCGTGATTGTGGTGAACGTATCCTTGGACCGGCCGCGGACATTGAACTGATGCCGTATTCACATCACGAAGAAACTCCGGCGTGGGTCTTTGAAAACTCCACCAGTCGACTTCTGATTTCGGATTCCGGTCGCGGCTTTCTGCTGGACTGCGGATATCAGCGTGTGATTGACTCTGCGAACGAACTGATTACTCAAGGCGTCATCAGCGGCGTCGACGGGATTTTCGTGACGCACTACCACGACGACCACACAGACATGGTCCAGGCAGCGGCAGAGGCATTCCAATGTCCGGTCTACGCAACGAAGGAATATGCCGACTTCCTGGAAAATCCGGAGGCTTACCATCTGCCAGCGATGACATCCAACGCCATCCGCGACGTCACCGTGTTGCCCGACGGCCATCACATGAAGTGGCATGAATTTAATCTGACGTTTCACTTTTTTCCCGGCCAGACCTGGTATCACGGGGCAGTGTTTGTCAGAAAGGACAAGGAGCGTCCCATCTTCTTTATCGGTGATGCCTTCGCGCCCTCCGGCATTGACGACTACTGCGTGCTGAATCGAAATCTGCTGCACGATGATTCCGGGTATCTGTTGTGCCTGCAGAAGCTTCGCGACATCAACGAACCGTTCTGGCTGGTGAACGAACATGTTCCGTTCGTGTTTTCATTCAGCAAGGACGAATTGGACTACCTGCAGACGCGGTATCGAGAACGAATTACCGTCTTGAAAGAGCTGTTTCCGTGGGACGACCCGAATTACGGCGTCGACGAACAATGGGCAGTGATGTATCCCCATGGAACGACCGTGGCTGCGGGCGCGCCAATCAAACTGCAGCTGCGTCTCATCAATCATTCCGCGACCGACCGTATGTTCCGAGTTCGTTTCAATCCACCAGCGGGCATGTCGTTAAGCCGCACGAACGGCGAAGTATCGATTGCGGCGCGGCAGACCGGGACTGTTGACGTCGTGGCCACGGCGCCGGACGTGGCTGGACATTTTGTGGTGACGGCCGACATTGCGAGTGAAGGCATGGAATTCCGCGAATGGAGCGAAGCTGTCGTGACTGTCGAGTGACGCATCGGATCATGCTCTCCACCTGCGCCGCGTCGGGCTGTTTGCGTCGCACACGTTGGGGCGATAATCTGCCTCGATGGCGAGAATCACTGTCCTGACGTCAGGGGATTCGCGGCTGGCAGAGCGAAAATCATTGCCAGAAGGGGGCCGCACCGTTAAACAGCGACGTTGTCGCACGTCTGTTTTCGGCATTCCGAACCAGCAAACACCACGCGACACCGACACCCATATTTCTGGAGCACCCGTTGAGTCAACTGGAACCGACTTCCCTGTTTCGCCGACGTTCCATTTCGTGGAAGGTCATCTTTGTCGTCTTCACGATGACGGCTGCCGCGTGGGGTTCATCGTTCTGGCAACAGCCAACTTCGTCGGCGTCCGTTTCCGCAGACGAAATACAGCAACCCGAAGCTGAGGCGGCGGACGCAGACTCGTCCACAGCTCATGCAAGCGATACCGAGCATGCGGAAGGTGGACATGCAGGTGGTCACACGGATCCCGTCGCCGAGGTCCTGCTGGCGATTCTGATTATCCTGTTCCTGGCAAAGGTGGTGGGAGATCTGTTCGAACGCATGAGCATGCCCGCGGTGCTTGGCGAACTGACGGTCGGAATTGTGCTGGGCAACTGGTTTCTGTTCACTGGCTCTGATGTCTTTGATTTTTTCAAACCGCATCCGGGTGATGTCCACAATCTGACGGGCACTGTACTGGACATGCTGGCCCGCATCGGCGTCGTTCTGCTGCTGTTTGAAGTCGGTCTGGAATCACGTATCAAAGAGATGGTGTCGGTGGGCGTCTCTTCTTTACTGGTCGCTTTGCTGGGCGTCGCTGTGCCGATGGTTCTGGGGTTTGGTGTCGGCTACCTGTTGGTCAGTGAGACCTCTGCGGACTGGCAGGTGCCCGCGTTTCTGGGAGCAACTTTGTGCGCCACAAGTGTGGGCATCACGGCACGAGTTCTAAAGGATCTTGGTCGCAGTCGGGACCGCGAGTCGAAAATTATTCTGGGGGCCGCAGTCATCGACGACGTGCTGGGCCTGGTGGTGCTGGCGGTTGTGTCCGGAGTCATCGTGGAAGGTGACCAGTTCCAGTTGATGACTTTGTTCAAGATCGTCGGATTATCCGTCGCTTTCCTGGCGGCGGCGATTTTTCTGGGGGCCATCCATTTTCCTCGACTGCTGTTCCGCGGAGCGAGTTATTTGCGCGGTCACGGTTTGCTGGTCACCACGGCACTGATGATCTGCTTCCTGTTTTCGTGGGGGGCCAGCGAGATGGGATTGGCTCCCATTATCGGTGCATTTGCGGCGGGCCTGATTCTGGAAGGTTCGCATTACCAGGAAGTCGGAGAGAAGTGGAAGAACCACCGACTGGAAGACGCGCTGGCTCCGCTGTCGGCATTGTTGGTTCCGATTTTCTTTGTGGCCACTGGAATCGCCGTTGATCTTTCACAATTCACAGGCGGGTCGGTCTGGATGCTGGCCATTGGCCTGACGGTTGTCGCCATCCTGGGCAAGCTGGTGTGTGCCTACGGTGTGCGTGAGCCTGGCCTGAACCGACTGGCCGTGGGTCTGGGCATGATTCCGCGTGGCGAGGTTGGCCTGATCTTCGCTCAGGTCGGCCAGGGACTGAAAACCCCTGACGGCGCGGACGTTATCGACAAGGCGACGTTTTCCGCAATCGTGGTCATGGTCATGGTGACTACTATGATTACGCCCCCACTTCTGAAATGGGCGTTGGCGCGGGGTCCAGCGGGCACAGGCCCACCCGTGCAACCGAAACCGACGTCTGAATAGCGTCTTACACAACGTCCTTGAATCCAGCAATGACCTCTGCGGCCACTGACCGCAGAGGCTTAACACCTTCCGAGCGTCAGCTCGAATCGGCTGGCGGGGCGGCCCGCCGATCACCGTTGACTGGTGATTTTGAGGAATCTGTGTAACCTCATCCCGCCTGCCCGCTCTGTTCCCTGCCCGGTCGCCCATGCATCGTCTGCTTGCCTTTCATGATTGTCGGATGCTGGATCGTCAGTTTCTACTGGCGGATGAGAAGCAGTATCGGCTGGGTCGTGCGGACGACAACGATATCAGCACGATCTGGGATGACCGGATCTCCCGGCATCATGCGTCCCTGCAGCCCTCAGAAAAAGGCGTACGTTTACAATCGCTGGACGCTGCAGCCAACCCGGTGTTTGTCGACGGTCACACGACGACGGATGTTATTCTGAAGGCCGGTCAGTCATTTGTCATCGGGGCCACACGCTTTGAAGTGCAGCAGGTCACCCAAAGCGATTCCCCTCGCAGCAATTCGGTGCAGCAGCTCTCCATCGATCGTCAGCAACTGGAACAGCTGCGTTATGAGGATGCTGACAAACGAATCGAAGTGCTGACAAGTCTGCCGGCGGTGATTCGCGAATCAGGGGTGGAACGCGATTTGTTCGTCAGGCTGGCCAACCTGCTGCTGGCAGGAATTCAGCATGCCGAAGGAGTGGCAGTCGTGGCCATCGAACCGACGCACGGCAAGCCGATAGTGCTGCACCAGGAGCGACGATTCGAAGCCGACGGATCCATACGACCCAGCAGTCGCTTAATCAGTAACTCGTTCGAGCAACAGCGGACGGTGTTGCACGTGTGGGACGAATCGGATGCAGAGGACAGCCGATACACTCAACACGCCGGCTTTAACTGGGCGTTCTGCACGCCGTTTCATGAACTGTCGGCGGCCGATGCGACGCCTGCGCCAGCCGACGTGTCCGCTCGCACGGGCACCGCACGCGCTCTTTATATCGCAGGACGCAGTCCTGGCGAAGGCGCCAAGACAAATCAAAAACGACTGCACGCCGACATTAAATTCACGGAGTTCATTGCAGAAATTGTCGGATCGTTGCAACGGCAGCGAGAACTGGAGCGTCAGCAATCAGGGCTGCGGCAGTTCTTTTCTCCGCCCGTGCTGGAAGCATTGGGTAAGGATCTTGATACATCGATGCTGGAACCACGTGAGTGTGAAGTCACCGTGCTGTTCTGTGACCTCCGTGGCTTCAGTCAGCACGCAGAAGAACAGGCCGACGACTTGACCGGCCTGCTGGAACGTGTGAGCCTGGCACTGGAGGTCATGACCAGCCAGATTCTGCGGTTCGGCGGAGTGACGGGCGATTTTCAGGGTGACGCGGCACTGGGCTTCTGGGGCTGGCCAATCAGCAGCGACGAAGCTCCACTGAATGCCTGCCGGGCAGCGCTGGCGATTCGCGAGGAATTCGCCAAAGCACACGCAGATCCGGACCATCCGCTGACGGATTTTGAAACCAGCATAGGCATCGCTCACGGACGTGCCGTGGCCGGAAAGATCGGAACGCGGGAACAGGTAAAAGTCACGGTCTTCGGCCCGGTGGTCAATCTCGCCAGTCGGCTGGAGGGCATGACGCGACAGTTGCACGTCCCGATTCTGATTGACGACAACCTGGATCGATTGATCCGGGAAAATGCCGACAGCTTTGACTGTCGAGTTCGCCGGCTGTTGCACATTCTGCCGTACGGCATGGACAACTCGCTGGTCGTCAGTGAGCTGATGCCGTCGGCAGAGGCATTCCCGCAACTGACTAATCAGCATCTGGCCGACTTCGAATCGGCGCTGCAGCACTTTATCGATGGTGATTGGAGCGAAGCGTGGCGTTTTCTGCACAGCATGTCCGCTGAAGACCGAGCTCAGGACTTTCTGGCCATGCAAATCACTCAGCACGGACGAACTGCGCCGAGCGACTGGGACGGCATCGTTCGCATGAAGAAAAAGGACGGCTAGCAGTCTGTTCGCATACGTCTGTTCTTGTGAGCGCCTTGCGGCTCACTGTTTCAGGTATTCGGACAGCCTCCGGGCGCATTCGCGTCACAGCGTGTTCAAAAACTCTGTCAGTTCGCGGAGCTGTGCTTCGTTCAACGCTGTTTTCAGATTGTGCCGAAACTCTCTAAACACCGATTCGATTGATGTCGCTCTACCGTCGTGGAAGTAGCGATTACGAAATCCGACGCCGCGCAACGACGGTGGATTGAATTCTGACTGGCCGTTTTCGTCCTGCAGTCCAACGTTGTAGATCTGCGGTGATGTCCATGTGCCTGGTTTGTGGCAACGGATGCAGTCCAGAGAAACGAACAATGCCTTTCCGCGTGTCGCCCAGATGTCTGCTGAATGTGACGAGGCGGGCGGGTACAGTGTGTGCAGGTAGGCTACCAGGCTATTGATCGTTTCAGGCGAATGGTCGTCGCCGTGCATCGTCGAAGTCAGCGTCTGTTGTAGTTGATTCTTCAGGGCCGTCATGCTGCCGTTCCAGCCCCACGGCCCCGTGTCGGCCACTCCCCAAAGTGAAGGGATGCGTTTGGGGCTTCCATAGGCACCGTCGCCGAGCGTATCCGCCAGCAGATCTGGTGAATGACCGTCGGTGTGACAGCTGTGGCATGACATCCAGCCATCATGCGAAAGCTTCGCTGAATAGAATGCCGCTTCACCGCTGCGAACATCGCTCTGTGGCTGCGGGGCATTGGCACCGGTGTGTAAACGATAAAAACGACGGTCGCTACCCTGCCAAATGACAGACACGGAATCCGACAGGGAATTCAGGACGACGAATCTGCTTGCGTCAGTTCGGATCATACGAGTCGGCCGAACGCCGGTCGCGACGCGAGCCACGACCTGTCCACCCCATGACATGACCATCAGCTGATTCGTGCCACCGGAGAGAACAGCGAATCCGCCGTCACTGGCCAGCACGTCGGTCGGGTCAGCAAAGCCCTCGCCAGTGTCGCCAAGACGGTACACGCGACCGACTTTTGCAACGTCGGCCGCGGCGTTCAGGAGGTCCGCCGTCGGGATACGCCGGACCACATTCTGCATCACCATGCCCCAGTGAACGTCATCGAACGATGTTCGAGCAACGCGGCTGAGGATTTGATGTGCCACCAGAACATGTACGCCGTCAGGTTCGACTGTCAGTCCCCGAATGTTGTGCCCATGCAGGGAAGATTCGCTGACAATCGCTTGAGCAGCAGCGTCAACGACCGCCAGCTGCCCGCGGAACCGGTCGGCAACAATGAACTGTTGGTCGTCCAATGCGGCGACACACTGCTGCGAAAACCCGACGCTCAGGTCACCCAGCAGGCTGACATTCGTAGATCCATCTGCTGCGGTATTCAGCTGCAACAAGGAAACATGTGATGCCCACTGATGAGTCACGCAGGCCATGCTGCCGTCAGCGGAGACTGCGATTCGCAGCGGGGCGTCATTCAGCTGCAGAGTCTGCACTTCCGTTACGGCCTGGGAATCGCATCGCAACAGTCGTACGCACCGCGTCTGATTGTCCACGGCCAACATCAGCTTGCGATCCGGACACTCCACCAGATCGGTAAGTCTGCCACCAATCGCCGCCTCAGATACGATTTGTCCGGTCACCAGATCAACGCCTGAGACCGTGCCCGATCCCGCATTGGCGACGAACGCAATGGACGATTCCGCAGGCAGTACAACGGCGGACGGTCGTGAAAACGCTACATTCTCTGCAGCACAGGAACACGCCATCATCACGAGCGCCCACCAGCCTGCGCAAGCAATCCTGAAGGCCATGGTCAATCACCTGACTTTGAGGCCGCCGCTTCGCCTTTGTCCAGCACCAGTTTGGCCACACGTTCGACCACAGCCCTCAACTCGCCGTCGCGCATGCTGTTGGAAGACTTCCATCGGATGTCAGCAATGTCCGGCTCAACTCCGCGGAGACTTTTTGAGGGCGCTGTGCGTCCTGTAAATCGTTTAACGACGGCATCGGCCTCACGAAGAGTCTGGACTGTGGCGGCGAACGAAGAAAGATCCGGGGACGACCGATCGCGGGGCAGGTCCAGTCGTCGTCCGTCTGCGCTCCGCAAGCGGCCCGTGGGAAGCTGGATCAGCAGGTCCGGTTGCGAAGTTGGGATAGTTTCTGAAACGAATGCCCTGCCGGGCGTCGGTGTGCCAATCAAAATCGCCTGCTGCCGATCCTGCAGGGCCGCTGCGATCCATTCGATAGTGCCCACTGTCGATGAACCAATCAGTAGTACAAGTTGTCGATCGGCGAACAAACGTCCAGGTTCTGCAGAAAACTGCTGATTGCCCTCCATGGTATCAACAGAGCCTACAACTTCGCTGTCAAGCAGTGCATTGGCCAGCAACCGGGCGTTGTGCAGGTTGTGATTCCGCAAGCGTCGAACGTCCAGCACAACTAACCCGATGTCATCACCCAGTTCGGCCTCCTTCTTCCGAAGCTCGTGCACGGTACTGGCAGTAACCTGTTTGATGAGAATACCGCAGGCGCGGCCATCATCTGACACCGCCACGGCGCTGACACTGGTAAAAGGCACGACACCTCGTGTCAGCGTATATGTGCGGAGTTCCGCCTGGCCCGGCTGCTTCAGGACGACTTCAACAGTTGACCCCTTCAGTCCCCGCAGCAGTTTGACGACGTTTGCAAGCGTTTTGCCGTCGGTCTGCTGACCATCGATCTGCATGATCAGGTCGCCGTTCCGGGCGCCCGCTTTTCCAGCTGGCCCGTTGGGTATCACTTCGATCATCTGACTACGCCGAGTCTCCCTGTTGACCGTCAACCGAATGCCGATCCCCACGTAACGATTTGCTTCCAGCTGCTCGTTGATGCGGTTTACTTCGGTCGAAGTGGTTTGCACGTCAGCAGGCATGAGATCTGACAAACCAACTGACCTGATCGTCGCCCGTGCTGATATTCTACGCCCTGACCCCGTGTCAGCCAAAGCTCGGCCGTCCCCGGCCACAGCGATTACCATGCCGCGTCCTGCCGACATTTGTCGCAGATGCCGTCGCAGAATGTCGATCAGTGATTCTGCTGACGCGACGGAGATTTCTCCGGCCAGGCCCAGGGGCAGATCCTTTTCATACCGGAATGCCGCGCGTCGCAACGCGTCCAGGACCAGTTGCTGCCGAGTCGGCGGATCGATGTGATGTTCCATGATGGCGTCGATGACCGCCATCAGTTGATGTTCGAGCGGTGCCCGCTGGGCCAGCGGGCGCGGCAGCTGAGCTGTAGCAACGGGGACTGCCATCATCCAGATGACAACCATAACAACTGAGGTTTGAGCAATCTGCATCACAGGTTCTCCGATTCCAGTGCAAGCTGATTCGTATTATCTCAATGCGTGACGATATTGTCACCCGGTTAGTCCAGTTTATTTCCATGTGTTGGGACAGCTGAGCACGGAAGGTCCCCGTTTCTGAACGAACACGGATTTACGTGCTCTCTGTTTGAGTATTATTTTCTCAGAAGCTCGTGTATTTGGTATCATCCCGGATTGAACCATCGACCGCGTCCCACCGCAGAATATATCCTCGCCATGTCTTCGCTCCTTCCATCCCGCCGCACATTTCTAAACACGTCCGGTGTCTCTCTCGGCGGTATCGCACTGGCTCAATTGCTGCAGAGCCAGTCCAATGCCGCAGAAAATCCTTTGGCCGCCCGACAGGCGCACTTTGCTCCAAAGGCGAAGCACGTCATCTATTTGCACATGGTCGGGGCTCCGTCGCAGCTGGATCTATTCGACGAAAAACCGGAGCTTCGAAAACGGCACAACCAACCATGCCCGCCAGAAGTTACAAAGGACCGGGACTTCGCGTTCATCGGAAAGACCTCAACGCTGGCCGGTTCTCCCTGGAAGTTCTCTCGACATGGCCAGAGCGGCCAGTCATTTTCCGAGCTTCTGCCCCATCTTGCGACTGTGGCCGACGAGTTGGCCGTCATCCGATCTCTGCACAACGAGGAGATCAATCATGCGCCGGCACAGATGTTCCTGCACTCCGGGTTCGGCCGCGGTGGTCGTCCGAGCCTGGGGTCCTGGGTGACTTATGGTCTGGGCTCCGATAACGCCAATCTGCCCGCGTATGTTGTCATGGTCAGTGGACCGAAAGGCGGTGCGGGCACAAGTCTGTGGGCGAACGGCTTCCTGCCAGGCATCTATCAGGGAATACAGTTTCGGTCGCAGGGCGACCCCGTTCTCTTTCTCTCCAATCCCGATGGGCAATCTCGGAATGACCGTCGCCGTGTGCTGGACGCCCTTGCAAAACTGAATCAGAACAGATTCGAACAGACCGGTGATCCGGAGATTGAGACTCGAGTCAGTCAGTACGAAATGGCGTACCGCATGCAGGCTTCTGTACCGGAATTGATGGACATCAACGGCGAGTCGAAATCCACGTTGCAGGAATACGGGGCAGTGCCGGGTAAAGCGTCGTTCGCAAACAGCTGTCTGCTGGCCAGACGCCTTGTGGAACGGGGCGTGCGTCTGATCGAGCTTTACGATTCCGACTGGGATCATCATGGAAACATCGAAACTCGACTGCCGGCCAAGTGCAAAGAAACGGACCGACCGATTGCCGCCTTGATCCGGGATCTGAAACAACGTGGGCTGCTGAAGGATACGCTGGTCGTCTGGGGATCGGAATTTGGTCGAACGCCACTCAATCAGGGGGCTGGCAAAAGCACAGGAGTGACCGGCCGAGATCATCACAAGGATGCCTTCACCATGTGGCTTGCCGGCGGAGGCGTCAAAGGGGGCGTCAGTTTTGGCCAGTCCGACGACTTCGGCATGGATGTCGCCGAAAACCCGGTCCACGTCCATGATCTCAACGCCACAATTCTGCATCTACTGGGTCTGGACCATGAACGGCTGACATACCGACACCAGGGACGTGAATTTCGCCTGACCGATGTTCATGGACGTGTTGTGAACGAGATCCTGACATAGTAAGCGCGATGGACCGACTGTGCGGAGCAACTCCGTGGTCAGACGGGGGACACCTGAACGGAAGGCATCAACAGATGAACGGTAGCACGGTTGGTCTCCACAGGCGGAAATTCTCCAATGGCTTCACGGCTTCTCTGCCGTGGACGCTGTGTGCCCTGCTCTTCCTGCCTTTGTTGACTGCCGAGGTCCACGGCGCCGATCCGTCACCGCGGGCGTTTCGCGTGTGGGCCACCAGTTGTTCCCACGTCCCGGCCGACATTCGCCGGGGTCGTGAAAGTCTGGCCACCGCCATCCGTCAATCTGAAGGACAGGTCGCTGGCGTACCGGCGTTTGACTGGGACATCATGATCGATGCGGGCGATCTGTCGGCTCATCAGACGCCGCCTGGCGACAAAGACGGCCGCGAACTGTTGCGCCAGTACCGCGCCATGACAAAGCATCGTCGCGAACAAATTTACAATGTGCCCGGCAATCATGACGCACCGTATTACGATCATATTCCCGGATCGTGGTTTCAGAAATGGGGGGATCCGCTGGGTGAGAGCACTCTGTTTTCCGGTGTCGAAGCCGGGCGACGACCGTTTCCTGTGGAAGGAACATGGGAACGCTATCGGTTTCTGGCTGGCAATATTCTGTTTCTGATGCTGGCCGACCGCAATGACGCTCCTGAACCGGTCGGTCGTGGCCACAGCAAAGACGCAAAGAAGGGTGGGTATCCGGCCGGTGCTGTAACGCGTGAGACATTCAACTGGTGGAAACAGCAGGTGCTGGGCAACCAGGGCCGAATCATCGTCACGATGCACCACCATGCTCTGCGGGACACAACCATCGCATCAGGCTTCGGTGAAGGAAATCCACGGTATCACGGCAGCAGTGGTGGCCCTGTTGGCTCGTCCTATCTGTACTACCTCATCGAAAACGACGATCCGCAGGATTTTCAATACCTCAAAGACGCACACGTCTTTGAGGACTTCCTGGACGACTTCCACAAAGAACATGGCAGAGGCGCGATCGATCTGTGGGTTGCCGGGCATACTCATGCACGCGGCCCCGACGACAATTGGGGCGACAAGACGATTTCAGAATCCCGCTGGGGAGTTGGTTTTCTGCAGGTCGCCGCGCTAACACGGCACCATGGAGGATCACACCCGCTCAGTCGATTACTGACTTTCACGGACGGCAGCAAGAAAGTCGCGACGGACGTCTATCTGCATGACGCGTCGTTCAAAAAGAACTCGGTTGGCTGGTATGGACCGGCATCCGAATCCTTCCCCCTGCGTCATGAGTTTGTGGCTCCACCACCGATCAGGCAGCTATCGCCGTTTCCGAAGACAGCGATCGTGTTCGACGAACCCTATCCGACCGCGAAGCAGGTAGAGCCAAAGCCTGCACGGCGGCCCATCAAAGTCATTACCACGCTGGACGTGCCTGTTGAAATGCGGGACGGTGTTATCCTGCGAGCCAATGTCTTTCGTCCTGACAAAGACGGGTCGTACCCTGTACTGGTCCTGAGAACTCCCTATGGCAAACCCGGCGCTGGGATGGATCGCTACGTGAAAGCCGGATACATCGTCGTTACGCAGGACGCTCGCGGGCGATATGCGTCGGAAGGGCAGTGGGAATCGTTTCTACGATTCAAAACGCACGATGCGGAGGACGGCTACGACACGGTTGAGTGGGCAGCACACAAGCTGTCTGGATCCAACGGCAGAATCGGGACCTTTGGTGCCTCCTACAACGCCTTTCTGCAGTGGCGGTTGGCAGCCCTGCGGCCGCCATCGCTGGTCGCGATGGCCGCATCAAGTATTCCGGCACGCTACACCGACCTGGAAGGTCCAGGGACCATCCGCCCTGGCCGCCGTATGCATTGGTGGGTGACCAGTATGGCGCCGAACATGCGCCTTCGTTCCGGTCGGCCGGGAATAACAAAAAAGGCGGAGATGAAAAAATTATGGAGCGCCGGAGAATCAACCAGGTGGCTGAATCACCTGCCGTGGCTGCAGTTGCCGGAATCCGCCTGCGAGGACGAAACCGAAGCTGTTCGCTACTGGCTGAAGAACCCACACACCGATCCGTGGGATCTGCACACAGATGTGAAGGACATCCAGGTGCCGAATCTCAACTTTATTGGCTGGTGTGATCACTGTAACGGCAACATGCTGCTGGACAGAACCATCATGAGCGAAGCCGCCACGCCCATGGCTCGCAGCGGTTCCCGAACGATCGTCGGACCGTGGGCACACTCGAAGAATCGTCGTTACGGGAACATCGACTTCGGACCGGAGGCCACTGTCGACGTCACCGAACTTCAGATTCAATGGTTTGATTACTGGCTGAAGAAGAAACAGAATGGCATGGATAAGACTTCCGCATGGAAGATCTTTGTCATGGGTGACAACAGCTGGCGCAACGAAAAGGAATGGCCGTTGCAGCGGACAGAGAAAAAGTCGCTGTTCATCAGCAGCAACGGTGCCGCCAACATGCCAGCCGGCGATGGCCGGCTGCTGTGGGGACAGCCTGCCGAAGCGGGAACGGATCAATTCACTTACGACCCCAACGACCCCGTCCCTTCGCTGCATGGTCCCGGCCTGCAGGTCCGGCCTACTGATCAGCGAGCAATCGCTGATCGCACAGATATTCTTGTCTATCAGACAGAGCCTCTGACAGAGCGATTTGAAGTGACCGGCAACGTGACCGTGGAACTTTACGCATCGTCATCAGCCCCCGATACCGACTTTTTTGCTCGGCTGATCGATGTCGCTCCGGACGGCATGGCCAGAGATGTCGCCCTGGGTATGGTGCGAGCACGTTACCGAACAGGACTGGGGCAACCGACCGTGCTGCAGCCTGGCGAAACCGTCAGGTACACGATCGAAATGGATCCGACATCGAATGCATTTCTGCCGGGGCATCGTATTCGCCTGGACATTACCAGTTCAGACTTCCCCAACTATGACCGCAATCACAACACGGCGGCCGACCAGAATTCAGACAGCGAACTGCAAATTGCTCAGCAGACAATACACCACGGTGGAGTCCATGCCACTCGAATTAAAATGCCCTGGGTTCCGAACGCGGCAAAGTGATTCCACCGCGTTTGCTGTTCGAGTTTGTGGGCGACCATTCGTCGGTGTGGCATCAGGTAAATCCCGTCCCCGCACAGTCGGACAGAGGATGCATGTATTGATGGCGAAGATGCTGCCGAAGACCGTTCCAAGAGAAACTGTAAGTCAGCGAAACTGAATTCCGCGAAAACCACACTCGGAATCCATACCGCTGTGCACAAGGACTCATGGTCAGAACGCCGGCAACTCGGTCATTCCGCACGAAATTGAAGCCTGTCGCCTGTCGACCGACTGCCGGACACGTCGATAGAACAGGTCTTCGCAGCACCGGGACGAGCCTGCCCATGTTGCCAGAGTTCAACATGCCGGAATCCTTCACCCAGAGTCCGCGACTCTGTGCCGATGCGACGTGAATATGAGTCGAAGAGTCTGTTCCAGGGGAACGCCTCATCGTTATCTTTCAATAAAACTCAGGCTGTCGTGTTCTTTCCGGCCCGCGTTTTTCCTGTGGCAGGCCGAACGGACTATACTTTGCCCGGCGTCCGTTCGATCCCGGATTGAGCTGAGTAAGACTGAATTTTGAATTGAGGGTATTGCCCTCGTGACCGATATATCGCTTCGAGTCGCCTTTCGGCACTGTTTCGGAGTTGGAGACAGAATGAGAATCAACAAAGCTGTCATTACGGCGGCGGGAGAATATCACTCCAATCTGCCGCTGCAGAGCGTTGTCGACCGCAGCGGTAATCGACGAACAGCCTTGCGTTGCACGCTGGACGAAGTCGTGGAGGCTGGAATTGAGGAAATTGCTCTGATCGTCCGTCCAGGACAGTCCGCCCCCTATCTTTCGGCGGCCGGTGCACACGCATCGCGACTGGTGTTTTTCGAACAGGACAACCCGCGAGGCTACGGAGACGCGATTTTGCGGGCAAGTGACTTTGTCGGTGACGAGGCATTTCTGCACCTTGTCTCGGACCATCTGTATGTGAGTCGCAACGGGACAAGTTGCGCCGCTCAACTGTGCGAAGTGGCGGCGCGGCACGAATGTGCGGTTTCCGCGATCCAGCCCACTCGTGAGAACGAGATCGTGTTTTTCGGTACCGTCGGAGGCGCCCCGGTCGCTCAGCAGGATCGACTGTATGAAGTCACGACGGTCGTCGAGAAACCCACGCCCACGATTGCCGAGCAGGAACTGATCGTCGCCGGTCAGCGAGCCGGCCACTATCTGTGCCTGTTCGGCATGCATGTTTTGACGCCGGCCGTCATGCGTTTACTGCGTCAGAATCTCGAAAGCGCGGACCCTGAGCAAACAGTTGATCTGACGTCTTCGCTGCATCAGCTGGCTCAGTCAGAACGCTACCTCGCCTTTGAGGTGAATGGGACGCGGCACAACATCAGCTACAAATACGGACTTACCCTGGCCCAGTTGGCAATCACACTGGGCGGCGATGATCGCGATCTGATGCTGACCGAACTGGTCAATCTGCTGGCTCGGCAATATCGATCACTGAATACCTGACAACTCGCACTCGTTCTGAATTCGTCGCGTCATGACTAATCTTCTGCAGGTGATCACATCCAGTGATCCCGCGATTCGCAATCTTTCGCTGGACCGATGCTGCCGTGGACTTTCCGCCGATCAGTTAATGTCGCAATGCGCAGAGCTGGATCAGTTTCGTCGTCGTTGCGACAATCTGTACGAGCGTGTACGGGCACTATTCTTTCTGAACGCCATCTATCGTTTTCATTTGCCTGATCAGCTTGTCGGACGGGAGTCCGGGATCATTCCGTTTGCTGGCTACGAACAACTGCTGGGTCGTCGTTTCCCGGAAGCTATCGATACATTCCTGACTGCACAGGTCGTGAACGGCCCCACGGTAACGCTGGCCAGTGCGTTGGCGGAGGCATATCACCGCATGGCATTTCAAACGCTCGCCAACCAGGTTCGCCGCAGTGTTCGCACGGTGAAGGGCAATCAGTGGATGTTTCGCACAGGACATCCCGCCGACGTGCCTCTGCGAATCCGACGGGAACTACTGCAAATCGAACCGCACATTGGCTGTTTTCCCGCACTCCGCGAACGAACGGCCGTGCGGATGGATTTCACGCACAGCGCATGGAGCGACATCTTCTTCCTGGGGATGGATTTCCCCGAAGGCGCGCAGGTTATTAACGCCAGTGTTGACCTTGCTGTACGCGGCAAGCATGAAGCGCCGGAACCTCCCATTGATTGCAGTCTGCGGGTCATCGACGAACCGCTGCTGCGGCTGGTCAGCATCGACCTGGACTCCAAAGCAGATATTCATGAAATCAGCGAAGTCTTCGACTTCGGACGCGATTATCTGGGACTGCTGAAAGCCGCCGTCATCGCGGCCGGCCTGATACCGCCGGGCATGGAAGGCTGTGCGGCTCCCGTGTCTGACGTGTTTTCACGAATGATTGGGCCAGGCAAAGGCCTGGAAGTTGTCAGTCGCGTGAACGACATCCCCAAAGGATCTCGCCTGGCCGTCAGCACGAATCTTCTGGGTTCGTTGATCTCAATGTGCATGCGGGCCACGGGGCAGGTGTCGCAGTTAACCGGAGACCTGTCTGAACCGGATCGCCGGATTGTTGCCGCGCGAGCCATTCTGGGGGAATGGATTGGCGGCTCAGGTGGAGGTTGGCAGGATTCGGGCGGCGTCTGGCCGGGGATCAAGTTAATTCGTGGAGCCGTCGCGACCGAATCGGACCCTGAATTCGGGATCAGTCGCGGACGCCTGTTGCCGCAGCATTCGGTGTTTGATCACGACACAATCACTCCGGAAACTCGCGAACAGCTGCAGCGGAGTCTGGTGCTGGTGCATGGGGGGATGGCTCAGAATGTCGGGCCAATTCTGGAAATGGTTACTGAGAAATATCTGCTGCGAAGCGAAAAGGAATGGTCCGCCAGGCACGACGCGATCGCACTTCTGGATGACGTAATCGGTGCCTTGAAACGTGGCGATATTGCGGCCGTTGGTCGCGCGACCGACCGCAACTTCGCAGAACCACTGCAAGCGATCATTCCATGGTGTTCCAACGCCTATACGGAAGAACTGATTCGCCGCTGCCGAGAAAAATATGTCGACGGATTCCACGGTTTCTGGATGCTCGGTGGCATGTCCGGCGGCGGTATGGGATTCATCTTTGATCCGGCGGTGCGCAATGAGGCACAGGACTGGCTGCAGTCGATGATGCTGAGCGTCAAACAGAACATGCAGGATCGAATTCCCTTTGCCATTGATCCCGTGGTCTATGATTTCGCCATCAACGACAACGGCACGTTTGCCGAGTTTCGTGCGGATGCCGAGATGCCGAAGGGGTATCGATCATTGATGGTGCCGGAGATGCTGCGGCAGAAGATCAGCAGTCTGTCGCCAATGAGACGACGTGAACTTGAGCAGACGGGCAATTATTGCCGCGACGAGAGTCAGGGAAGTGAACTGGCTCAGCAGTTGTTGAATCGAATTCTGCCGGGATCCGCCGCCTCCAACGACGCCGCCGACAGCCTTGAGACAATGCTGAAAGAAAACGGATTTGATGCGACAGCCCATCACCAGTTGCGCGAGGATCTGTTGTCCGGCCGCCTTGGCCTTTCACAGAACCGACTGGCTGCATCGGTCACGATTGAAGACGGCACAGACGACGACGTATTTGATGCTCGGCGAAACATTACCTCGGCACAGACAGATCTCGGCCGCGCCGCGCTGGCCGATGGAAGAGTTGCGGTTGTCACGTTGGCGGCAGGTGTTGGCAGTCGCTGG
>JBDONA010000078.1:0-6424 GCA_039831575.1 Fuerstiella sp.
GCCGCACTGTTCAACGTTCGTAAATTCAGAACCGCCTGCTCAGCAATCAAGCGTTCTTCCGGACTCAGTTCTGCAAAGTTCATCGGGCACCTCCATGGCAAAATGTCAGTAATATCGCCACGTTAACTCATCTCTCCCATTCGCGCAACCGTCCGTTACCGCACCCCTGAGAACTTGAACACGCGTGTTCGCCAGAAGTTTCGCAGTTTTGAGCACAAAACGTGAAATCTTCCCGCCGATTGCCGTGTGCCGGGGAAATCGAAGAGATCAGAGAATCCAAAGGGGGCAGCACGAGATACGGTAAACCTGTGCCAGTCTCCGCACCCAATGCACACCACGTGCGGGACAGTATTGGATGCGTCCCTTTTTCTTACCCACCGGCGTTCACAGCCGGTGTCTGACTGACGCGAATTCCTCGTCAAAAATCCTGATCAGCTGTTTTACATCCAGCGGTTTGGACAGAAATGCGATGGCCCCATCGTCGAGGGTAACGTCCTTGAACTTATCCACGGTGTAGGCACTCATCATGATGACATGAGCATTGTCCTTGAGACGCCGAATCTGTTGAAACGTTTCGACTCCGTCGATGCCAGGCATGCGCACATCCAGTACGACAATCTCGAAGTCATGCGAGGAACAAAGTTTGACCGCTTCTTCGCCACTAGCGGCCACGACCACTTCATATCCTTCTTCCTGGAGAATATCTGAAAGCGTAATAAGCATGTTCGGCTCGTCATCAACGATCAGAATCCGTTTGGCTCTACTGCGTTCCATCGCTAAGTCCTTTCGCTCGGGTTTTCCATGGAATCGTGATGGGGCAATCCAGGAAGCACGACGCACCTTGGATAAATCTCAGGTTCTGCCATCCAGTCAGGTTGCAAACATTCGCTGGCCGTCAGCATCCCTGAACTGTGCGACCCTGGAGATCTGCGAATGGGAAGACGTCATAATCTGTCGCCAGAACTGCCAAAATCACGCAGCCAACGAAGGTGATTCACTGTGAACATGGCCGGTAGGCGTCTGAACTGGCTCGCCAGACAGGATTCATTTACGTCAAAGAAGGGAAGAACTCCGTTGGCGATTACCCGGTTCGGTACGGGTCTGAACGTGCCCGTCGTCGACGACAATTCTCGCAGCCTTTCACAGGCTGTACAATTCTTGTTTACTCCACCTAATACGTGTTTTTGGCTAAAGACGATGGCGAATTTGACTACCTCAAGAAGACACGACTATGCAAAACATCCACTACGTCGCGGCGTTGAACCATGACGCCCGTTTTGTGCATGTCTTTCGCGTCGACCCGGAAAAGTGGCCGATGGCGAATTCGGACATGGCTGGTAGACAGTTAGGCGAAAACCTCCAGAACGAAGAAGACGCGCGACAAATGCGGGCCACATTCGCCGAGTGTCTGTACTCGCGCGAGCCGCAGGAGTGCGTCGTCCATGGTCCCGATGACGAAAAATATCTTTGCCGATTTGAGAGCGTGAAGAGCGTAGCGGGACGGCTTCGGTCTGATGACGAAGTCGTGGCAATTGCGGTTGCCTGTGACTTGCCCGACCATGTGGACCTGACAGCAAGAGAGCGGGAAATCGTCCGACTCATCTCTCGCGATATGACGAGCGAAGAAATCGGGAGCGAACTAAACATCAAGAGCACCACGATTGACACGCATCGGCAGAACATTCGGCAAAAGCTGGGCGTCAAAGGGACTTCAGGAATCGTGCTGTTCGCAATTCGGCATGGGCTTGTGGACCCGTAATTCGATTCTGGTGGGAAGGTAGCGGCCCGTGAACAATGCCAGTCGAGTCGGCGTGCATTGAGGCATCACGTAATGCTGAGTCAGCGTCGCCCCTTCCGCCGCCAGACGATCCATATCGGGTGAATAGACCTTCGGATTGTTGTATCCGATATCACCCCAGCCCTGATCGTCAGTCAGGATGATCAGAATATCGGGCTTCCGGGCGTCGGTGGCGAACAATTGCGGCGATGCCGCAGCGACGACTAGCGGCACGATGAAGCAGAAGAGTTTTGACAAGCTGAATCTCTCAGGTCGAATATTGGTAAACGGGAAAACCGGGCCATGCTACTTATTATAAAAGTAGAATGTCCCGAATGGCCACTCCATGTCATCAATGTCACAATTGAGGTGTTGATATTGTTGGCGCTGACAACTGTCAGGAAGGCCAGCATGAGGGGAGATGCGTTTGATCTGCGCCCGAAGTGGATTACTATTCGTGAACCCATTCCACGATATTGGAATGCAACATGTAAAGCGCAATTGCCAGACTCACAAGTCACGTCAATTCCTATTTTGGCAATTGTTCATCCGGCAGGCCCTGACGTCTGGAGAATCACGATGAGCAAACGACTCAATCGGCGTGAGATACTGTGTGGCGCAGCGACGGCTGTCACGGCACTCGCCCTGTCGCCGAATCTGGCAGCCGCAGAAGTGAAGACGAAAGTGACGACGTACACGTACAAACGAGTTGGCAGTCTGGAAATCAAGGCCGACGTGCATCGAGCCGACGATGATGTGATGAGGCCGGTCGTGGTCTGGATACACGGCGGCGCACTGATCAACGGACATCGAGCCGGGGTGAGCGGCCGCGTGAAGAAGCGGATGCTGGAAGCCGGGTACGTCATTGTCTCCATTGACTATCGTCTGGCTCCCGAAACGAAACTGCCGGGGATTATCGAAGACGTGGAAGACGCCTTCAAATGGATTCGGAAAGATGGGGCGGCGTTGTTTCACGCGGACACCCGTCGCATCGCGGTCATGGGCGGTTCCGCCGGCGGATGTCTGACGCTCACGTCCGGTTTCCGAGTACAGCCGCGACCAACCGTCCTGGTCTCCTTCTGGGGCTACGGCGATCTGATCGGAGACTGGTACAGCAAACCAAGCCCTCATCGGCGGCACAACAGAGTACAGATCACGAAAGACGACGCGTTCGCTCAGGTAAATGGGCCACCTGTCTCTGACTCCCGCGACCGGAAGGGCAACGGTGGCATATTTTACAATTTCTGCCGCCAACGTGGCATCTGGCCACAGGAAGTCACCGATTGGAATCCGGTCACGGAACCGCAAAAGTTCTATCCGTACATGGCTGTGAAAAACGTAACGCCGGATTACCCGCCGACAGTTTTGATTCACGGCACGAACGACACGGATGTGCCGTATGAACAATCAACGATGATGGCTGAAGAATTCAAAAAACACGGTGTTGAACACGAACTGATCAGCATCGCTAATGGCGAGCACGGACTGGGTGGCGGTGATCCGCAACTGATCGACCGCGCGTACGAATCCGCGTTCGAATTCGTCGATCGGCACATGAAATAGCACTGTTCCGGACGATCACCACGTTGACGCGAAGCGTGCCGCAGTGAACGCAGGGCACGACCAGGTGTCGAGTGAATCGGTTCCTCTGAATGAGAACGGGCCTGGGCGAAAATCGGATTGTGGCTGCTCTTCGCAATGGGCAGAGTCGGGGAACTGGTCAGGCAGGGCAGCGTTCGCTAGGGTCCCGCGTCTTCGGCGGCAGAGGTTCGCCCACATCCCTGATAATGGAGTTTCAAAAAGATGATTCGCTCGTTCCTGTTGCTGGTGGCTGTATTGGTCGCCGTAACTCCCGTTAACGCCGCAAAAAGGCGACCCCGACATATTGTTTATCGTCCTGTAACCCGGACAGTGACGACCCGAACGGTCACCACTCCGGCAACCACCACGCCGGCAACCACCACTCCGGCAACCACCACTCCGGCAACCACCACGCCGGCAACCACCACGCCGGCAACCACCACGCCGGCAACTGCCACGCCAGCAACCGCCACGTCAGCAACCAAGGCGCCAGCGAAGGCCGCCGCGGAGACCACCGACACGGTGAAACCCAAAAAGTCGCCGTTGCAGGTGTGGGCAGAAACCGAGGCAAAAATGATGGTCGCCCGTCGTTATAAAGGCCACGTCCGCGGCGCTCCTATGGGAACGTTCGTCGGAGTCGGTTTCAGTGTGAGCGGACGCGTCGTGACGTGCATCGGCAGCGGGCAACTGGTGGCACAGGCAACACTCCGCGGACCGGACGGATATTACCACGTTCGCGTCTGGCGTTAACGGAGCTGTCACGTCGTCTGACGCCTTGAGCACCGCGCCGAGAGCCACAAAAGCGGCGCGGTCGCTCAATCCTCCAGTAACGACAGCTGTTCCCATTCGCCCACTCGTTCGTGTTGCTCAGCTTCGCAGCGGACAACCTTTGTGAGACCGCTGCTGCGTGAGCTCGCGAAAACGATTAGCGGCATCAGGAATGGGAGAACGTAGACCCCCAGTGGCAATGTCGGCTTCACATACAGCTTGATCAAAAAGTAGATCGCCAGCTGGCCCAAACAGCCGGCAACTGCGAACAGCACTGCGCGGCGAGTCGATCTGGGTTGACCGTAGACGCCGTGAACGGCACCGAACATACCCACGAACGGCACAAAGAAAGCGATGCTACAAGAGGCCAGCAGACACCACAGTCCGATCGCTCGACCACCAGACATCCGGTCAGTGGCAACCAGAACACAGGACCAGGAAATCCCAACAATCATCCAGAACAGAATTCCGGTCATCCAGGCCCGCCATGCGATTCTCCCGGTGGATTCCGGCCACGAACGAACACGGGCGCACCACGGAATACTGGACAGGGCCGCTGAATACCAGGGCAAAGAACCGCGCAGGTGGCGGGACACCTCATCAGCGGCACCGAATCTCTCAATCGCTGCCGTGCTGTCACCATGCAGATCGAGTTCCTCGTCGTAGATGCCTTGAAGATGGGTCAGCAGCTCTTCTCGGATCGCACGCCTGCGGCCCTGAGTGATACGCAGCGGACGGACGACTTTTTCCACGTGGATCATTAGCGATTTCATGTCGGGGCTCCCAGTAAACCACTCATGACGGTGACAAATTCTGTCCATTCCTGCCGACCTTGATTCAACTGACGCTTGCCTTTGGTAGTCAGCCGATAAAGCCGGCGTCTGGCTCCGCGCCGGCCCGAGCCCTCGCCTTCCCACTGGCCTTTCACGAAGCCTGCCTGCTCCATGCGGTACAGGGCAGGGTAGAGCGAGCCCTCCTTCAGCTTCAACGCCCCGGAACCGGCGGCGTCCACTCGCTTGACGATTTCCAGACCGTGAGCCACACCCTGTTCCAGAGAGGACAGAACCAAAGTCTCCAGGTGGCCCCGCAATTTGTCGCCGGTAATCTGTAGCATGTCTTTATTTATAGACAGACTAGTATTAAGAGTCAAGCCTGAATTCCGAATTTCAATACCGCTGGCACTACGCTCACGGACGGATAACACGTCTTACCGAAAAGAGTTATTCATGGTGTCATGCTGATCCCGCGACACAGTTGAACATGCTCGCTGGTTCGTGACTGAGTCACTCAACTTCGGGCAGTCGTCGCGGCTCAGGCTGCCACTCACGAATATCTGAAAACGACACCTCACCGCCAGCAGCGATCGTCCATATCCGGCCGGTCCGGCGGGCATCAATCTGCATCGGTGAAGAACCCGTTGCCGGATCATCTGACAGACAGCTCAGTACAATGGTGGGCCATCCGTCGCCACTGTAGTTGGTTTCGACCAACACGTTGAGATGATCAGCGTTTGATGCGCTGAGCTGCCATTCGTAGCTTTCGCCGTTTCGTGCCAGCACTCCTTCAGGCGGCCCGAGCAGTCGCGGTCTTGTCGGCTTCTGCTGTGACGAATCCTGCCAGCGAAATCTCAGCAGACGCGACAGGTCATCGACAACTATGTCATAGCCAAGCAGACCTGTCATCAACACGCGCCAATCATCTTGCTGGTTGCGCCGCAATATGACCAGCGACGGCGAACCGAGCATTTTCGATTCACTCACGAACCAGGGGCGTTCCGAATTACTTCCTGTGGCACGCGTTTCGACAAGAGCGACCGCAAGCCTCATTTTCAAATAGCTGCACTTCCTCGCTCCGGACGTCCAGGCTGTTCCGCCATTCCACTTCGTCGCATTCCGGGCTGTTTCTCTGTGGCGCATTCACCTCCCAATGGGCACGCAGTTCCAGAAGCTTTCCCGCCAGGAACGACTCTGCCGCCTGACGAGCGAACGATCCTGCTTCATCTGCAATGACTGAATTTGAAAACCGCCTGGCACCCGACGGACCGACGGGTGGGGTCGCAAACAACTTCCACACGACTTGTTCGGCTGCTTGAAAATTCGGAGACGACAGCACAAGCCATACTTGGCGCATCGAGAAGTCGTCGCAGATCGCCGGAATTGAGTCGCGTTTCAATCGTGTTGAGATGACGTCGCGAGTCAGTCCCTGTTCCATCAGCTGTTGCATCAGGCCGCTTCGACCTGATGCAACAAGAAAATTCGGTGAACGTTTCTGTGCAGCTGCCTCCGTCCACCGAGTCTT
>JBDONA010000267.1:0-6419 GCA_039831575.1 Fuerstiella sp.
TATAGGCATACGTGCCTTTGATCTTCGATTCCGGACCGTACATGTCGAACACCCAATCGGGTTCATCTGACATATCGAGCAGTTCCGGGACGGATGTCTGCATGCGGTAGGCCATCTCGTACTGCTTGATACGCGTCGTGATTTCCGGATCACCATACTTCTGAACCTGCTGTTCATTCAAAGCAGCCAGGTCGTCAAGAAAACCGCGCCGCTGTTCCCGAGAGATTCCCGCGGGGTTGGACAGATACAGCATCGGTTCACCCGTGGAACGGAACTTCACTCCCTGATGACTGGAAGGCAGAAACCCGGCACTCCACAGCCGATTGTACAACGGTTGAACCATCTGCCGTCCGCTGCCTTTGGAGGCCATGACCACAAAATTCGGCAGGTCCGCATTATCGCTGCCAAGGCCATACGACAGCCACGCCCCGGCACTCGGGCGACCGGGAATCTGCGACCCACTCTGGAAAAACGTCATCGCGGGATCGTGGTTGATGGCTTCAGTATGCATCGACTTAATGAAGCACAGTTCGTCGGCCATCCCCTGCAAGTAAGGCAATTGATTACTGACCGTCGCTCCGGACTCACCGCAGCGACGGAATCCGAACGGTGCCTTCGTGACTCGAAAGCGTTTTTGGAAGGCCGTCATGCCGGTCAGTCGCTGCCCCATGCGAACGGAATCGGGCAGTTCGCTGCCATCGGATTTCGCCAGCGAAGTCTTGTTGTCGAACAGGTCCATCTGCGAGGGAGCACCGGACTGAAACAGGTAGATGACTCGTTTCGCTTTGGCAGCAAAGTGCGGCCAACGCGTTTGTGTGTCCGGGAGTGTGTCTGCGGCCGCCTGCGTCCGGCCGTTCAGCAGTGTCGAGAGCGCGGCAATCCCCATGCCCGCTGCTCCCTGCTGAAACAACCGACGACGATTTAAAGACAGTTGGCATTCAATGAGCGGATGGGACATCGCGTGTAACGCCGATTTCTGTTTCAAACCCTGCAGGACAGACTTTCAACATGTGTGAAGAAGGCAACGTTCCATCCTGCGTCAGATGTCGTGATAAAAACGCCTCTATTGTTTCGTAATCGTCTCATCCAGATTCAGCAACATCAGGGCGACCTGTGTCCAGGCAGCATGCTCAACGGGTTCGTGATCGCCGCACAGAGCCGAATCGCCATGAGCCAGCAGTTTCGCCGCCGCTGCCGGATCATGGCGATAAACGGACAGATGGCGTTCAAGCGACTGCCGCAGGATTCGCTGTTCGACCGCGGTTGGCCGCCGACACGTCACCAATTCCATCCCGTGTGACAGGCACGCATTCGTGGATTCCCCTCCTTCACTCAGCATTCGGTGCGCCAGGTGTCGAGCAGCTTCCACATATGTCACATCATTCATCAGAGTCATTGCCTGCAACGGTGTGTTGGTGATCTGATTGCGAACGCTGCAGACTTCCCGGTTGCCAGCGTCAAAGACCATCATGTTGGGCGGTGAAATCGTTCGTTTCCAGAATGTATACAGTGACCGTCGGTAGAGTTTTTCTCCCGTGTCCTGTTCGAACATGTTGGTGTTGTACCACTTTTTCTGCAGCAGCAGATTCGACACTTCACTCCACAGACCGGCTGGCTGATAAGGCTTCACCGACGGTCCGCCGATCCGTTCAACCAACAGACCGCTGGTGAACAACGCCTGGTCGCGGATGAATTGTGGGCGCAGACGCAGACGAGGTCCGCGAGCCAGCAGGCGGTTTTCCGGGTCAAGCCGTTGTTGTTCGGCCGTCATCTGCGAACTCTGCCGATACGTGGCGGACATCACAATCCGCCGCTGAATGTGTTTGACGTCCCAACCGCTCTGAATGAATTCCGTCGCCAGCCAGTCAAGCAAATCGGGATGCGATGGCCATTCTCCCTGCGAGCCAAAGTCCTCCGCCGTCTTGACAAGTCCAGTGCCGAAGTACATTTGCCAGAACCGATTAACGGTCACCCGCGCCGGTAACGGATTTTCCTGCGACATCAGCCACCGCGCCAGCCCCAGTCGATTGCGTGGCTGGTCGGACGGGAACGGTGGCAGGACTGCAGGCGTGTCCCGCTGGACCTGTTCTCGTTTCTGAGTGTAGTCACCACGTTCAAGGACATACGCTGGCCGAACATCTTTGCGTTCTTTCATCACCATGACTTTGGGAAACGTGTCGTGAACAGCCTTGATCTGTCGTTCGACATCTGCGATTCGCAGGGCATGAAAGTAGTCGTAAATCGCCACACCTTCATCCGCATTTCGTTTTGCGGACGCCTTTATCAGCAATGCCAGAATCTCCGGCGGAACAGATTCACGCTGCTGTTGGGCAAAGGAAAACGCCTGAACAAAGTCGCCGTTCGACAACTTCACGAGCAGGATGTTGGAGCCCTGCCTGAGTCGAATCCGGATCTGTTCCGGATCGGGATTGGCTTTGCCAGGCGTTTCACGCTGGTGCACCAGCTGACCATTGACCCAGAACTTGATCGCGTCGCTGGCAGCAACATCGACCGACATTTCCATCTCCGTCGGAGACCGCAGTTCGCGATACAGATAATGAGTCGTAAATTCGCCGCCGATGAAGAATTGCCTGCCGTCCGTCCAGGCCGGTTTCGGTGTCCATTTCTTTCCGTCAACGGTGGCCTCCGAATCGACTTGTTGTGGAGGCAGGAAGGCCTGGTGGAACCCGGATGAAACAGACAACTCCGCATGTTCGAAGGGACCAAGGGACAGCCAGACCGGAATTCCAAGGGGCAACGTTGTCTGCATTCCGTCGAGCCAAACGCGATAGGCTGCTGACTCGACCGGTGTCGGTGACTGCTCATTCATCAAAGCGTCCAGCCGGGCTTCCAGCGGCGTAAGAACTGCGCGATCTTCCGGTGCTGGGTATTCAATAAACGGTTTACAGAATCCAAAGCGAGACTGCTGATCAACGCCCGCGTCGTCGTTGTTATTGAGAAACGCAAAAAGCTGATAGAACTCCTTCTGCGAGATCGGTTCGTATTTGTGATCATGGCAGCGGGCACACCCGATCGTGCTGCCAAGAAACATTGTGCCGATGGTTTCCAGCCGGTCCACGGCATACTCAACAAGGTATTCCTCCGGAATCGCACCGACCTCCTGATTGATGCGATGGTTGCGGTTGAAGGCAGTGGCAAGAATCTGTTCCTGAGAGGCGTCCGGCAGCAGATCTCCTGCCAACTGCTGGATAACAAACTGATCGAACGGCATGTTTTTGTGAAAGGCGTCAATGACCCACTTGCGCCACGGATGCATGTAGCGGCCATAGTCTTCCTGATATCCGCTGGTGTCGGCGTATCGTGACGCCTCCAGCCACGGCAGCGTCATGCGTTCGCCGTAACGCACAGAGCTCAACAGGCGATCCACAAGTCGGCCCCATTCGCCGGTGGCTGTGTCGTTCAGGAAGTCGGCAACTTCATCGGGAGTGGGCGGTAACCCCGTCAGATCCAGTGACACCCGGCGAATCAGCGTTCTGCGATCGGCCTCAGGCGATGGGACCATGCCCTTCTGTTCCAGTCCAGCGAGCACGAACGAATCGATTTCGTTTTTTGGCCATTCCCGCAGCCGAACGTCCGGAATTGGCGGACGCTTCGGTGCGATGTACGCCCAGTGGTTGTCCCATTTCGCTCCCTGACTGACCCACTGTCGAAGCAGGTCAATCTCCGCCTCGCTGAGCGACAGTCCGGAATCCGGTGGAGGCATGACAACGTCGTCGTCCGCAGACGCAACGCGGCGGATCAGTTCGGATGAGTTCGGATTTCCGGGCACGACGATCTGCTGTTCGTTGCGATCGGCGAATACGCTCTCGCGTCTGTCCAGCCGCAGATCGGCTTTGCGGCTGATCCGATCAGGTCCATGGCAACGAAAACAGCGATCGGAAAAAATTCGTCTGACATCGCGGGCAAAGTTGACAGCTTCGTGCTCCGGTTCGGCTGCGACCATCATTGGTGGACTACCGGCCAGGAGAAAACACAGGCACGCAATCACGCGGTTGCGATGGCGTGTCATGTTGAGTTGCAGAAACAGACTCATGATTTGCCGTGGCCCAGGAAGATGTCCACCAAAAATTCACGCCAACAATTCTTCGACCACAGTACCATTGTCCACCAGTCGGGTCGGTCTGTTCCCCCGGTCCGGGATGGTGGTCTCCGGATGGATCCCCTTCAGGTGGTACATGGTCGCCAGAATATCCTCCGGGCTGACTGGTCGATTCTTTACGAACGCCCCGGTTTCATCGGATGCGCCGACGACGGTTCCTGTGTTGATGCCGGCCCCGGCCAGCATGACACTGTACGCCTTCGACCAATGGTCTCGACCACCGCCTTTATCAAGATTGTTAATCTTTGGCGATCGTCCGTGTTCGGTCAGGCACATGACCAGAGTTTCGTCCAGCAATCCTCGTTCGTCCATGTCCGTCAGCAGGCTGCTGACCGCAGCATCGAAACCGGGCAACAGTTCTTTTTCCAGCCGACTGAAGTGGTTGAAGTGTGTGTCCCACGCCGTATTGACGACTTTGTATTCATCCCAGAACACAGACACCAGCCGACATCCGGCCTCCAACAGGCGTCGCCCCGTCAAAGCGGCCTGGCCAAACAGGTTCATGCCGTATTGTTCACGGACAGACATTGGCTCTCTGCCCAAGTCCAGAGCGTCCCGCAGTCTGGGCGAAGTCATCAGTGAGTACGCCATACCGGCAAAGCGGTCAAGGCTCCGGCCGGCCATGAGTTCACTCAGGTGTCTTTTCTGCTTGTCCAGCTGGCTCAACAGACTGCGGCGGTGATCGAGACGGTCGAGTGTCAAACCTTCACGCAGTTGCGCATCCTTTGAAATCCGCAATCGACTTTCAGGTGTGATCCCCAGAAACGGATCCGCGACTTCCACTTCCTTAAGGCGACTGAAGAACGAGACACGCGCAGCTTTTTTCGTTGCCTTGCCTGCAAACTCCGTCCAGACCGGATTGTATCCGTGACCCAGAAAGGTCCCGTAGGGGCCAGCTCGTTTTGTAAACGGTGAATACGTACTGAAACGCCATGGAAGCCCGATATTACGAGGAACTTCCGGTACGTCTGCAGTACTCTCACGGTCGGCAAGATAATCCAGCACGCTGCCAAAAAACGGACGATGCCGGGTGTCAAACGGATTCGTTTCGCTGGAAAAATCAATTGCCGGAGCCCCCGACAGTGTGTACAGGTTCGAGTGGTTGTTGTGGTCGTGTGTCATTGATCGCACCAGCGCCATGCGATCCGTCATGCGAGAAAGTTTGGGAAGTTTTTCGCAAATGAAGGTGCCAGGGACGGACGTCGGGATTGCGCTCCACTTGCCGCGGATTCCTTCCGGCGCATCCGGCTTCGGGTCCCATGTTTCAAAGTGCGACGCAGCGCCCTGCAGATAAATCAGCAGGATGTTCTTTGCCCGTCCAAATCCCGAACTCAGCGATGAATCAGCCGCCGACAGCGACTCGTGAAACAGCAGCTGCGGCAGTGTGACTGCCCCTGCACCGAGGGCGCCGATTCGCATGACGTCGCGTCGATCGCAGGGAAGACCGAACGTGTTTTGCGATCCGAGAATTCTGAGCATTTCGAATCTTTCAGAGCAGGCCGGATGTTGAATTATGTTCTATAGCGGGCGTAGTCGTCAATCTTTCCCGGCATCTTCGTACATTTTACGCCTCATTCAGCGAACAGAGAGAGGGTGAAAGAGCGTTCGATTTCGACTTTGCCGCTTCCGCGGGAGAGTAACTCACTACCAGTAGTTTCAAACCCCTGGCAACCCGACGCGTAAGCGAGGGATGTCTTTGGAATTGCTTCGTTTACAGTCCCTCGCTTACGCATTTTGAAGTTGCGCCTATTGGAGTGTGTTTATGTTGTGGATCGGTATTCGCTTGGTAGAGCGTTCATAAGCAAACGTTTCACTTTTTTGAGTCCTCCCGGAGTTTTTAGTCGGTTCGACAGATAGTTCAGTTCGCATTCGACGCATTCCTGACGGAACGCTTCGCACAGTCCGTGAAAACGCTGAGCCTTCCACCACCGACGCCGCTCCTCGCTCAGCCGACGGTCGGCCAGACGCTTCGCTCGTTGGTGCTCGAGAAACAGCGTGGTCGCAATCGCACAGTTCATCCATGCTTCAACGGCCTCGAAGCGCTCGAACTGATACTGGCCAACGCCCAGCGTCGACTTCAATTCCTTGAAGAACAACTCGATCTGCCAGCGAACCGAATACAGTTCGATCACCTCGGTCACGCTCATGCTTGTCGCACTGGTCATCAGAATCTTGACATCGTCGGGCGTCGCCTTTTTCAGATTGGGTTTCATTGTCGAAAAAACAAGCTGCACGCGGCCGACGCGGCGCACCTCCCGCTTTTCCTGATGGGCGTAATAAACGCGTGGTTTCTGTTTCG
>JBDONA010000060.1:0-27357 GCA_039831575.1 Fuerstiella sp.
CCCTACGATCCACAGAAATACCTGATCACGATTCACGCCAGGAACCCCCCCCATCGTACGCTTCCTGAACATGTAACAATTCCAGACATTTTCTCAACTCAACACTTGAAGAAACCTCAGATGTCTTCGTGCTCGTACGGCGGCCCCTTCGGGAGGCCTTCCTTAGTCCACGGCTGGACCGGTGATTCTGATTTGCCAGGATGGGACGCTTTGGTTTCGCCAATCCTGCGAGAAATTGTCCCGAAGGAGCGGTGCTCACTCAGAAATCGGCACCAATCCGGAAACATCTGGCGCATGTCGCGAGCCTTCTTCGTTTCCGGTGTGTCGGGTCCACTACACTGGAAAGGCGATTTCGAGCAGTTCACTCATTCTCGTGAACCGTTCTGGCTCGTGGGCAGGCCATTTTCTTAGGCTGGAACGCGTCTCTCGCGGCCACGAGTCAGCGTAATACGCCGTCAATTCTCTACCTCCGAAAGCACTGACCGTGAGCGCTGGCAATTCCGCCGTCCGAAGTACACTTCGGTCCTATGTCGACTTGCCCACACCGGTCCGCCTGCTGTGCCTGGGGTGATTCATTAACCGAGCAGGGTCGTTCGTCTTTGTTTTTCTGACGATCTACGTCAGTGAGCAGCTTGGGTTTGGCATTGCTTACGCTGCCAGCTGTTTCGGTGTCGTCGGACTGGGTTCGATCATATCGTCCCTGGCTGGCGGGCACCTGGCCGACAGGTTCGGTCGAAAACCCGTCATGGTGTTTGCTCTGTTTGGTGGAGCCGCAGCACTGGGATTGCTTGGTGTCGTCAGAGATCGCTGGGTTTTTCTGGGGCTGATCTTCGTATTCGCGCTGGCGATTGAAATGTATCGACCGGCGGCGGCGGCGATGGTAGGCGATCTTGTTGACGCTGCGCAGCGACCACTGGCGTTTGGCTTGATGTACATCGCCTTAAATCTGGGCTTCGCTTTCGCTGCCCCCGTCGGCGGACTTCTGGCACAGTTTTCGTTCAAGCTGTTGTTCTGGGGCGACGCTCTGACGACTGCCACTTTTGGATTGATCGTCGTTTTCTTCATCAGGGAAACACACCCGAAGCTTACAGCCGAAACGCGTGGGAAAACTCAGCATTCCGAAATTGGCCTGCTGGACTCCGCGAAACACATTCTGGGAAACTCCACTTTTCTGCTGATTGCGTTGGCAACGTTCTTAACCAGTCTTGTTTTCATGCCGGCGTTTTCCACGTTGCCGATTCATATGAATCAGCTTGGATTTTCGAAACGTGATATCGGTTTACTGCTGGCGACGAACGGCATTCTGATCGTCTTGTGTCAGTTACCAGTTACGCATGTGCTGAATCGTTTTGAACGAGTCGGGGTGATTCTTGTCGGTGAGTTGCTGTTGGCCGCAGGCTTTGGCCTGACGACGTTTGTGGTGACCGGCCCGATGTTCCTGGTGACGATTTCTGTCTGGACGATGGGCGAAGTCTTTCAGGCCGCGTTCAAGCAGTCTCTGGTGGCTGACCTTGCACCCGCGGACATGCGCGGGCGATATATGGGAGCCTATTCCCTGTCCCATGCCGTTGGCCTTGCGATCGGCGCTCCGATTGGTGGCAGAATCCTTGATCGCTGGGGCAGTCAGGTACTGTGGCCAACGTGCTTTGTCGTGATGATCGTGGCGACTGCCGTCTACGGTGTCGTTTACGTGAAGCAGCGGTCAACATTTGTGGTCACGACAAAGACCGGCAGCACGTGATGACGGCATGCTATGGAAGTCGTGCTGGAGATTGTGCGCCAATTTTCGGAAGTCTGTCGTTCCCATAAGACGGCACCGCCGGACGGGTGCTTTTGTGGGCTGTGGCCGTTAATCTGTCCGCATGTCGTTTGCAGAATTGATTGGCAAAAGAATTGTCGTGACAGGTTCGTCCAGCGGAATCGGTCGAGCCATCGTGCTTGAGTGCGCGCGAGCCGGGGCGGATGTTGTTGTCAGTTATCGCGATTCCAAAGATCTGGCGGAAGCGACGGCGGCAGAAGTGCGGCAATCGGGTCGTGAAGCGTCAGTGCTGGCGGTCGACGTTGCTGACCCTGCGTCACGCAGTCAGTTTGAAGAACAGTGTTTTTCCATCGGCCGCATTGATGCCATTGTTAACAACGCCGGCGCTGATCTGTTGACGGGTGACCTGAAAGAAGCCGACTTTGAGACAAAGCTGCAAACGTTGCTGGACGTTGATGTGGTCGGGACGATTGCAATGTCACGGGCATTCGGTCGTCGCTTCTATGAGCAGGGAAGTGGCTGCATTCTGAACATCGGCTGGGACCAGTCGGACCGGGGGATGGCAGGCGACAGCGGCGAGCTGTTTGCTGCGACCAAGAATGCTGTGATGGGATTTACTCGCTCGTTGTCGCTGAGCCTGGCTCCTGACGTGCGAGTGAACTGCATCGCACCGGGTTGGATCAAGACGGCGTGGGGCGACGGCGCCAGCGATTACTGGCAACAGCGGGTCCTTGACGAGACGCCGTTGCAGCGCTGGGGACTGCCGAAGGACATCGCCAATATGGCCCGATTTCTGCTTAGCAAAGACGCAGCCTACATCACGGGGCAGGTCATTAACGTCAATGGCGGCGCGGTGCGGTGACGGAAAACCGAACATCAGATATCGGCAATTCGACCATCCTTTTCGTCAGCGGGCGTCTTGCTGAATTCGGCTTGCGCGAGACGGTTGCTGAATTGTCGCAGCGACTCGGATTTCGCTACGAAGTCGCAGTGCCCGGAGTTCAGGTGGCTGCGTTGCTGCACGTTAACCTGCTGCAGAAACGGCTGCAGGTGCCGACCGGCGTTGATCGCGTTGTGCTGCCGGGCTGGTGCCAGGGCGACCTGATGCAGCTTGAAAAATACTTCGGTGTGCCCTTTGAACGTGGGCCGAAGGACTACCGCGATCTGCCTGAGCACTTTGGCCTTGGTGCACGAAAGGCGGTCTGCCTGGAAGATTACTCGATCGACATCATTGCTGAGATCAATCATGCCACACGGATGTCTGTCGCAGATGTTGTCGCAGAAGCGAAGGCCATGTCGGACGATGGTGCCGACCTGATTGATGTGGGTTGTGTACCTGGCGAAAGTTGTCGATCCGTCGGCGAAATCGTGCGAGCACTGCGTAACGAAAATCTGCGTGTGTCGATCGATAGCTTTGACCGTCACGAAGTTGAACTGGCCGTCGCGGCCGGTGCAGAACTGATTCTCAGCTGTAATCACACCAACATTGAATGGGTGACGGACTTTGGTGTCGAAGTCGTTGCAATTCCGGATACACCGTCCGACACAGAATCGCTGGATCGATTGATCACGCATCTTTCCTCGGCGTCTGTTCCGTTTCGAATTGATCCGATCATCGAACCCATTGGAATGGGATTCACCGCGTCATTGCGGCGCTACATGGATGCTCGGCAAAAGTACCCTGACGTGCAGATGATGATGGGCGTTGGCAACGTTACGGAACTGACGGAAGTGGATTCTGCCGGCGTGAACATGTTGCTGGCCGCAGTCTGCGAGGAACTCGGCATTCGAAGTGTGCTGACAACTCAGGTGATCAACTGGTGTCGGACGGCCGTCGCTGAATTCAGCGCCGCGCGTCGACTGATCGCTCATTCCATAAACAACCACGTCATTCCCAAACACCTCGATTCGTCGCTGGTGATGCTGCGGGACGCCAGACTCAGGCCGGAATCAGAAGACTCGCTGAACGCTCTTGCGGCCGCATTGACGGATCCGAACTTCCGGATCTTCGCCACACCATCGCAATTGCACCTGATGAACAACACAGGGCACTGGCATGGCGACGGGCCGTTTGAAGTCTTCGCAGCGGCACTGGACGCGAACAGAGACGTCGATGCCGGTCACGCGTTCTATCTGGGCTATGAACTGGCTCGCGCAGAAATCGCTCGATTCCTGGGAAAGCAGTATACTCAGGATGAGCCGCTGCAATGGGGAGTTCTCGGAGAGCTCCCCGGATCTTCTTCCGTGCGGCATGGAAGCGCCGATGAAGACAACGGCGGGGCGTGATGGTCACGTGATCCGTATCGCTTTGTTTGGTTCGTTAATTCTGTTTCGCCTTAGCTGTGTCAAACCGTCTATTTATTCGAAAGCTGGATCATCACCTCGACGTTGTCGAGACTGTGAGACGTTTTGCTGATCAGTCGTTCCTGGCTGTTTTTGACAGTGTGCTTCCCGGTCGACACCCGGATGCTCGGTACACCATTCTGACGGCTGATCCCGTCGACGTTTGCAGACTGGATCGCTGCGATCACGGAGATGCCTTATTCGATAAACTGCGTGAGTGGACCAGTCAACTGCCAACGGTCGAGTCAGAGAATGCTCCACCGTTCTGTGGCGGCATTGCCGGATTGATGTCCTATGAACTCGGCCACGCCTTCGAAGTTCTTCCCAGAGTCGCCGTCGACGAGTTTTCAACGCCGGCTCTGACCGCCGGGTTATTTGACTGGGCCATCGTCTGGGATCATGCCGAAAATTCCGTTCGCCTGTGTGTCCTGCAGCTTGAATCGCCGGGCGATCCGGAAGAACGTCAGCGACGGCGCACGGCATGGGTGCTGGAAAGACTTGACGGCGACGCCGTGCGGCCCGCCAGGGGCTATGTGGGTGCAGCACGTTGTGACCTGTCGGGAAAATATCCGCTGGAAGGTCACCCAGGCGTCAATTCCAGTTTCTCCGCGACTCAATTCGTGGCTGCGGTCGAACGAGTGATTGAGTACATCCGGGCCGGCGACATTTTTCAGGCGAACGTGTCTCAGCAATTGACGACGCCGTGGACGAAGTCCGCCTTCGACCTGTATTGCCGAGTGAAACAGCACAATCCGGCACCGTTTTGCGGGCTGTTTCAGCACGACGACTTTGCCGTGGTCAGTGCTTCACCAGAACGTTTTCTGAAAGTCAGCGATGGTCGCTGTGTAGAATCGCGGCCGATCAAGGGGACGCGACGTCGACACCGTTCGCCCATCGCCGATCTGTTTACCGGCAACGCATTATTCGCCAGCGAAAAAGACCGCGCGGAAAACGTAATGATTGTCGATCTGCTGCGCAACGACCTGTCGCGTGTGTGTCGGCCGGGGTCCGTCAAAGTGACGGGGCTGTGTGAGATTGAAGTGTTCGAAACAGTGCAGCACCTCGTGTCCACAATTGTTGGCGAACTGCAACCCGGTTATGACGTCTGGCATCTGTGTGCGGCGGCAATTCCCGGCGGTTCGATTACGGGTGCCCCCAAGATCCGAGCAATGGAAATTATCGCCGAACTGGAACGTACAGCACGTGGCGCATATTGCGGGAACATGTTCTATCTGGGACCGAACGGAAACTTTGACAGCAGCATTCTGATCCGTACTTTCACATTGAAAGGTGGTGTGGTTCAGTTTCCCGTGGGCGGCGGAATTGTGGCGGATTCGGATCCGGAAGACGAATACCGGGAGACACTTCACAAAGCGGCTGGCATGCTGCAGTCCGTGGGACGCGTCATTCCTGCTGACTAAGTCGACGCGAACAGCGTCTGTTTCCTAATCGTTACAACTGGCAGCGACGCTCCCTTTTACACATTCCGGTGATGTTTGATGTTTCTGTGCAGAAAGCCCGATTCCGGTCGTCATGCGCAACGACTCGATTCCGTCATGTGTCCGATACAAACAGATGCAGGCCTCCTTCAACGCTTCACCGCCTCTGCGGATAATCGCCTTGCGTTGATTGTTGCTGGCACACTCCGTCGGACAATACACGGAAGTCATTATGCCGAACCGAATCGCCGTTTCACTCATTGCAGTCTTCCTGACCACCGCCTCATCATTTTCTATGGCGAGTGAAGGCTGGTACGAATCATACGAGGCCGCTCGCGATGCAGCAGAGCAGCAACAGCTTCCCTTGCTGATACACTTTCATGCATCGTACTGCGGTCCCTGCCGGCAAATGAGTCAGCAGGTGTTTTCCAGGCGTGAAGTGCAGCAACAGCTGAGTGATGGACTTGCCGCCGTCGAAGTTGATGTTGGCCGAGACCCCGCAATTGCGGCGCAATTCGGTGCGACAACAATACCGCGCGACGTTGTGGTTTATCGCGACGGAACGACTGAGACACTGAACGTAGGATTCAAATCAACGCTCGCATATATGTCGCTGTTAAGGCGTGTTGCGGCCAAAGGCGCGAGGTCTTGCGGACCACATATCGTGAAGAGTACACGGATCATTGGCCTTGAAGGATTCTGCCCTGTGCGTCTGTTAAGGGACCGGGAGTGGGTTTCCGGTCATGAAGATCTGACAACGACCTACCGAGGCATTACCTACTTTTTCAGCACTGAAGAACTGCAGAAAATATTCCTGAAAGCTCCATCGGATTATGCCCCGCAGAATATGGGGTGCGATCCCATTGTCCTGCTGACGGATGACCGGGCAGTGACGGGAAAAATCAAGTTTGGTGCGTTTTTTGATGATCGATTATATCTGTTCAGTTCAGAGGACAATCGAGTCCGCTTTAAGAAGAGTCCATTGAAATACACACGGATCCGTCAGGCCATCAGGGCCGACGATCTGGTGGGCCAGCGTTTCAACTAATACGGCACGGCTTGCCACCCGATTCGAGCTTACGCTCGGAGCTGCTGGTCCGTTTCCATTGGTTGCTGCAACATGAGGGGTGCACAAAATGCGCAAGTCCTTCGGCCGTTTCAAATCAAGGTCCGGCCTCAGCGAATTAGAGGTCTTTCCTGGTCAAATATGCTGACAGCGGCAGCGGATTTTACCGTTTCCGCTAAGTGCCCAATCAAAAAATATTGACAAACCCTGCAAAATGTAGGGCCAGATATCGCAGAGATCGATTGACACAGCAAACTGTTAAGTTAATACTAATCCTAATTGAGTTGCTGCTGATCGCGGGTTACCCGCACTCAGCCACCACACAAGTAAAATCTTCGCGTATTCTCGGAGCTCACACAGGCAGCTCCAACAACTGACGAAGTCCCCCAGAGGCGTGACCGGTGCCTTAATTCCGGTTGTCATCGAGGGCGATGATGTGTCCTGATGACACTTCCCGGGGGGTGATTTGTCAGATTGTCATTTGAGGGATGCGACTGCCTCCCCGTTTGCCTCTGCAAACAGGTTTCTCGGTGATTCGTTGTCGAGTGGCATGAATCCCTTGGCCTGCCCGAAAGGGTTCGTTTTTCGCCTGCAAGACAGGCTCGCTGGTTACTGACCGTTCGCGAATCAACAACATTCGCTGCATGGCACGAGTTGCATCACCATGCTGTCCTTTAATGTTGTGGTTTCGTCAATTTCAATGACGTGGGCAAGCATTTTCGTGCTTTGCGCCGGTTTCGCCACGTTTCTATTTGTTCAGGAAAACAGGGTTTCCTATGCCGACAAGCAGCTCCAGTGCTGAAGAAAAAACTTCACCAGCACGCAAGACCAAAGCTACTGCTACACGAAAAAAGGTCACTCGCACTCGTCGCAAGAAGACTGAGAGTGAGGCTTCGGCCGAAGCAACAGCAACTGAGGATTCCTTTGGAGACGGAGTCGCAGACGATGCTGTCGCAACAAAGCCAGCCAAAAAGCGTGTTGCTCGAAAGAGGGCGCCTGCGAAGAAAAAGAAGGTTGAAGTCGAACAGGAGTTCGCTGACGATCTTGCCAAGGCTCCGCCTATTGATGATACAGCAGCCGTGATGGAAGAAGCTCGGGCAGCACGATTTGAAGACCACGGTGCAGATACGATTGATGATGCGGCCGGCGACCGCAATCATTCGGGCGGTGACAGTTCCGACGCCCCAGGTGACGAACGTGGCTCCGGCGATGGCGGTGGCTCGGGAGACTCAGAAGGTAGTGACGAGAGTGATCGCCCGCGTCGTCGACGAAGAAGACGAAGACGTGGCGCCAAGTCGGACGGCCAGGACGGCCAGGGCGGAGCTCCAGGTGGCGGAGCTCCAGGTGGCGGCGATCCTCGTGGCGGCGATCCTCGTGGCGGAGGTGGTGGTGATACCCGCGGAGCCGTTGGCGGAGGTCGCGGCGGTGGCGGTGGCGGCGGTCGTGGTCGTGGTCGTGGTCGTGATGGCGGTGGACGCGGTCGGCAGTCCGATCGGGGTTCGCGAGACCGTGGTGGTCGTGGCGGTGGCGGTGGCGGTGGCGGCGGCGGCGGCGGCGGCGGAATGAATAGTAGTCGACGACGCGGTCGGCAGGTTCAATTCACCGGCGAAGTCATCGAAGGTCCGTTCGAAGGCATTCTGGAGATGCATCCGAAGGGATACGGCTTCCTGCGGGATCCCAAGAAGAACTACGCGGCCGAAGATGCCAATCCGTTTGTCTCAAGTTCCGTCATCGAAAAGTATCGGCTTCGTGAAGGCGTGATGGTCAAAGGCGAAGTTGGTGCGGGAACCAGAAACCAGGGGCCAAGGCTTCAGGAAGTTGAACTCATCGACGGGTTTACACCCGAAGAGTACGAGAACATCAAGAACTTTGATGAGCTCACGCCGATCAATCCGTTCGAACAGATCAAACTGGAAATTGGTCCACGTCCGATCACGATGCGAGTCATGGACCTGCTGTGCCCGATCGGAAAGGGACAGCGAGCGTTGCTGGTTGCTCCACCGAGAACCGGCAAGACGATGCTGCTTCAGGATATCGCGAATTCAGTCTCAAAGAATCATCCGGAGATTCATCTGATTGTTCTGCTGATCGATGAACGACCGGAAGAAGTGACGGAAATGACGCGTAGCGTTGAGGGCGAAGTGATCGCTTCGTCGCTGGACAACGACGTCGAGAGTCATGTGCGAATTGCTCAGTTGATCATCGAACGTGGCAAGCGACTGGCCGAAGAAGGTCAGGATGTCTTCATTCTGCTGGACAGTATCACTCGTCTGGCACGAGCGTTCAATAAATGGGTGAATCCATCGGGGCGCACCGGGCGTGGCGGTCTGGACATCCGAGCACTGGATGTTCCGAAGAAACTGTTCGGAACCGCTCGTCGATTCGACGAAGGTGGCTCTTTGACGGTTGTCGGCACGGCGTTGATCGATACGAATAACGGCATGGACGAAGCCATTTTTCAGGAGTTCAAGGGAACCGGGAACATGGAAATGCAGTTAAGCCGTGACCTTGCGGACCGACGAATCTGGCCGTCGATCGATATCAGTCGTTCGGGCACACGTCGCGAAGAAAAGATTCTGGATCCGGAAACGCTCAAAGACGTCACAAGGCTGCGTCGCAGTCTGATCAGTCTGAGCCCTGTGGACGCGATGGAGCAGCTGACAAAGGCCATGGAGAAATTCCCGTCGAACGACGAGTTCCTGTCAAGAATTCAGGCTGTGTTGTAGAAGCACCGGCACAGGGTCGATGGAATCAGTCACACGCAATCCAGCCGCACGCCATACGCAACATTGGTGGGTGGCCGGAGCTGGACTGAGCCTGCGATGGAAGCCGCGGGGTTTCACTCGTTCCAACCTCCAACCTCCAACCCCGGCAATCCGCGGGGCCCAGGATGTAGACCGCTTGCTGGTGGTACAGCGACTGGAATAGGCGATGCTCGCAGAGCGAGCCGGATGCGTCAGCTTCCGTTTTCAAGTGTCAAAGAGAATCAATCCCTGTCCCAGGGATAGCGCGGCTACTGTTGAACAGGAGGCTGCAGAGTTCAATGGTTTCTCTGATTGCTCCGTTTAATGTCCCCGTTCTGCTACCGATGCTTTCACTCTCCTTCCGGGAGGGTCGCGAGGAACGAGCGGGGAGGGCCATTGCTGCAATTGCGATACGACGGACGTCAAAGCGTTCAGAACTTGGTATTGAAAAATACGGATACGGCAGAGCTTGAGACCACTAATGTACACTGATCTGACACTAATAGTTTTCTAAACGTTGAACGCCCAAAACCGAAGCTGTTTGTTCGTACTCCTTCAGCAGACTTGTTGTCTTGTAAGTGTATCGTGAGTGTCCATTAGTGGTTTCGCGTTCAGTCATCTGACTGTGCTGAGCAAAAACAGGCCGACCCGGCGAAACGCCGTACCGGCACTTTCAGAGTACGCTCAGGTTGTCGTTCATTCCATTGCCGGAGCGGCGTCGCTCCGCTGCTGGATCCGGCCTGCTTTACTGAGGGTGGCCGTGGCTGGACTGAGCGAGGACGCCCCGGGGTTTCACTCGCAAGCACATTGCAACCCCGGCCACGCTCCTGAAATCGTCGAATGTTATCGCGGCACCTGCAGTTCCATCACTCTGTAACCAGTATCGTCAAAGCCCAGACGAGTGTACGTGGATTTTGCGGCGTCGTTGTCTTCCTCGACATACAGTCGCAGGCACACAACGTCCGGTTCGTTTTGTATTTGCGTTTTGACGTGATCCAGCAGCTGACGGAACACGCCTTGTCCTCGATAATCCGCCAGGACGTACACGCTCTGCAGCCAAACCACCCAGCCGTCTCTCCAGTCGCTCCATTCGCGGGTCAGCATCAATTGGCCCACGACTTTCCGGTCGGCTTCGGCGACGAAATAGCGGACTTCGTCACCGACGGACAGCCCTCGCGTGACGCCGGAGCGGACGGTGTCGGGGTCCAGGTGCTTTTCTTCGGTTTCTACTGCCAGCCGACAATTGAAGTCCGTCAGGACGTCGATGTCGGTTGCCCCTGCAGCACGGATGGATGTCTGGAATTGATGGCTCATGGATGTGGATCACGTGGAGTGGCGCAAAAAGAAAGCCGTCCGGCCTGATTGGCCGCACGGCTTTGAGCTTTGTAGCAGAGTTTGACTAGAATGAGTCGCCGCTCAGCGGATTCTCTGGACGAAATCCGGTAATGCTTCGCAGGCGTGTTCCGCCAGGAGTCATCAGTTGCAAGTAGACGCGTTTGTCGATGTTTTCGCTGATCGTCCTTGCTGAGCCGCCGACCATGGAAATCACCACGATACCTGGATGGTTGGAATTCAGGTATGGGCTCCCTTCCGGCCCGCTTTTGGCCTCATTCGGATAGGCGGGCAGGTCACCGGACGCGTTGGTGGCAATGGCTCCTGTGGGATTAATCATGGTGGTTGGATCGACCAGTGTTGGATCCAGGGGGAACATGAAACCGACCGCTCGCATACGAGGATCAGCCCACGATTCCCCGCCAGCATTGATGTTCTCCCCGAACATGATCGTATTCTCTGAACCATCGTAAACCTTGCCGACGGATGCACTGCCGTTGCGAGTCTGAGCCAACAGGCCCGAACCTTTAAACTCTGACCAGAAGACGCCCGTGGCCTTTGTGATCTTGGTGTCCTCGGGATCGTTGACAGGCGGCGATGCGGCAATGTCATTGGTGACGGCATTACCATTCCAATTGAATTGCTCCTGCAAAGTGCTGTGTTGGACAGCACCACCGTCGTTTGTAATGACAAGTGCGTCACCAAATCCCGCGTTTGCCACGTAGCTCAAGCCACCGGGTGTGGCATACGCAGAGTCATCGTTCGGGCAGGCGAATGCCTCAACGTAAAGGTTTTGAGCCAGTGGGCTATTGTAATTGCTGTTAAATGGCTGGTCCTTGTTCCAGCGGTCGTATGTACCCTGCTGGTCGATGTGCGGCAGCAATTCGACAGCCCAACTGCGACCATTGAATCGCATGCCACTACTGTTCTGTGGGAAGTATCCCAATGCCGGCAGTCTGCTTTTGTTCGACGTTGCGAAGCTCAACGTGGCCAACGTGACATTTTTCATGTTGTTCAGACACTGAGTTCGCCGACCGGCTTCTCGAGCGTTCTGAATAGCTGGCAGAATCAAGGACATCAGCGTTGCGATGATGGCAATCACCACCAGCAACTCGATCAGAGTGAAGCCGCGTCGTGTCTTCTTAGACGCTGCGGTGTGACGACGTGACTGCATGAGAGTTCTCCAACAATAGAATGGGATATCTTGAGTGAATTCTGAACGACAGACGGGAGTAGCCGAATGGGGGAACGATCAGTCCATGCCACGGGTCAGCCGACTCTGTTTCAACTTCGCCCCGACACCGTTCTGAATTGTTTTCGGCTGCGGTAGGCCCAGTAACGCAAATTCTGGGGCAATTCCGGACAAAAGTCTTCAGTAATCGTGCGATATCTAAAAAATCCTTCTAAAACCAATGGGGACAACACCTTGCAGATCGACCGATTGCGCAGTTCCGCGTAACCGGACCTGCACCAGGCGTGATGAACGGTGTCTGTTTGTATTAATCAGCTGCGTTGCAAAACGCTACAAACACGAATTTCCCGGTCGGATCATGGCGGGGAAATCACTCCAGCTTTAGCCACTGGAAGCGGCCTGTGCTCTGCCAGCGGCTCCGAGATTTGTGAATTTGCTCGGTGGTCAAAGATCAGGTTTTCAGCCACTGCCGACCGACAGCATGGTCTTCGACCAAGGGGCAAACGGTTCAATTCTGATTGCGTCCGACGTACTGTTCCAATCCAGCAAAGCGACGTGGCGCTGGTTAACAGAGGGCAACTGTCATCCTATCATGTCCGCAGCACGGCCCTCGATTTGTGCATAGTGAATTTCTGACATAGCCCGGGAACGATGACTGCGGACGAATCTTCAAGCCACAACGAGAGTCAGGATCTCCCGCCGTTAAAGCTGGAAACCGCCGAAGCGAATTGGGAGGCGTTGGCCGTCCATGTCGAGGGTTTTCTGGAAGCATGGGAATCGGCGGACGACCCGCCCGATATGAGTCCTTACCTTCCCGAACCGCAGGGAACGTTGCGGCGGATGGTGCTGATCGAACTGATCAAAGTCGATCTGGAATACCGTTATGGCAGCGACGGTAAGAAGCTGTCACTGGAAGAGTACCAGTCACAGTTCGCGGACCTTGTCGAGCCGGACGGAATGCCGGTCGACCTGATCTATGAAGAGTATCACGTTCGCAGAACGGCAGGAGAAACCGTTGATGTGAATGCCTGCCTGGCTCGTTTTCCCGGACAGTCAGAAGCGATCATTCGCATGTTTAAGCTGCATTCGCCCACGGTCAGCATGTCACTCACCGGTCAGCAGCTGACGAAAACGTTTGAGCCTGGTGATCGCATCGACGATTTTTATCTGATGTCGAACCTGGGATCCGGTGCATTTGGCAGCGTCTTTCTGGCTCGCCAGGAATCCATGCAGCGAATGGTGGCGTTGAAAATTTCTGCTGACAAAGGGGCGGAAGCTCAAACGCTGGCTCAGCTGGATCACCCGAACATTGTCCGCGTGTACGATCAGACGCGTCTGCCGGACCAGAATCTTCGTCTGCTGTACATGCAGTTCGCTGCCGGGGGAACTCTGCAGGCCGTGGTGCGGGCCGCCAGGAAGTCAGACAGCAAGTGCGGACAAATTGTCGCAGACTGCATCGCTGACGCTCTGGAAGCGACGGGCGTGCTGTCTGCTCAGAGTGTTTCGCTAAAGGACGGCATGGCTGACAAGTCGTGGCCGCAGGTCGTCTGTCAGTTGGGCGTGGAACTTGCTCACGCACTGCATTACGCCCACAGTCAGGGCATTCTGCATCGCGATGTCAAACCGGCCAACGTACTGCTGGACGCCAACGGCACAGCGAAGCTGGCGGACTTTAACATCAGTTTCAGTTCCGAACTGCAGGGCTCCGGTCCGGCCGCTTATTTCGGCGGCAGCCTGGCCTACATGTCGCCCGAGCAACTGGACGCCTGCGATCCGGCCCACGTGACTCAGCCCACTGATCTTGACGGTCGTGCCGACGTGTTTTCGCTGGGAGTGTTGTTGTGGGAATTAACTTACGGACGGCGGCCGTTTGATGACGAAGCCGTCGTGGGTAACTGGTGTGAGACACTGGCAGCAATGGCGGCCCTCCGCCGTGGGCAACTTCCCGTTCCGTCGGCTTCGGCCGATCCCGTGCAACAGCGTTTGCTGTCTGTCCTGCGACGCTGCCTGGCGGCGGATCCCGGTGACCGATACCAATCGGGAAACGAACTGGCTCAGGATCTTGGACTGTGCCTGCAACCGCGCGTCGCCTGGTTGCTGCAGCAAAGTGAACACGGGCTGGCGGGATGGGCCTTGAAATGGCCCGCAGTGACCGCCATTTGTGCGGCCATTCTACCGAACGTGTTGGCAGCCGTATTCAACTACACATACAACGATGAGTGGATCATCAGAGAGCTTCCCGATGCGTGGGTTGCATTTCAGAAGGTGCAGGTGACAATTAACTCGATCGCGTTTCCGCTGGCTGCTGTGCTGTGCATTTGGTTTGCCCTGCCCTTGATGAAGGCTTTACGTCGGGTGCGTGAGGCAAAGGTCGGTGCCCCGGATGAAAACGCACGACGTCGGGCGCTGCGACTGGGCCGCTATGCGGCGTTGCTGGGAATCACGGAATGGGTTATTGCCGGACTGGCCTATCCCATCAGTCTGCACATCATCACCGGTGGACTGGCCGCCCAATCGTATGCTCACTTCTTCGGGTCGCTGCTGATCTGCGGGATGGTGGCCGCCGCTTATCCGTTTTTTCTGCTGTCCGTGCTGGCCATTCGTTCTTTCTTTCCAGCGTTGCTGCGCGGTGACGCATTGACCGCCGGCGATGAGGCTGAACTGCATGAATTGTCAGAAGGGTCGGCGTGGTCGCTGTATCTTGCCGGCGGTGTGCCGGCGGCCGGAATCACGCTGCTGTTGCTGACCAACGAAGATATGGCCGACGCGAACAGTACGTTTGCGCTTAAGATTCTCAGTGCGCTGGGGGCCGTGGGATTTGCATTTGCACTTAGTACTGCCCGATCCTTGCAGAACGACATCGAAGCATTTCAGGAAGCCGGACGGCTCACGCGTCATCCGGAAGATAATCGTTCCGTACGTTGAACGAAGCACACGGGTATCGGTTTGGGCGACCCTGTGCCTTACGCAGCTGAGATCTACGCTGGTTCCGCGGGCAATCTCTTAGCTTCACCCAGTAGAAAGAAGAATGTCGTCACCATAGACCAGACAGCCACGGCCAGCAGCAGGAACAGAAACAAACTCCAACTACGTTGGGCGACATCGCCGGCAAAGTAGTAGAACGCGGCAGTTGCTCCGAACGCCAATGCGTCCAGCAAACTGATCAGAAAACCGGAATGTGGCCCGCCGAATTGGATCGAAAACACACTCATCGGTATGTAGTAGCACGGCGAAACGCAAAGTCCAAAGACAAACAGCAGTGCCAGTGACAGCCCGATCAGTGCGTTGGCTGGAATTCCGAATCGTGGCATCAGGTAGAAAGTCAGGATACAGCCTGCGGCAACCAGCAACAGGGCCCCCATGACCCACGCCATTGATCGCCGACTGAGTTTGTCAAAGACGAATCCGCCGATGAGTACGGAGATCAAACTGCCGAACGGAAACGCAGACGCAGCCATCGACGCGACACTGTCCGTCATGTTGAACGTGTCACGCAGATACAGCGGAACTATCAGCAGAAAGTCTCACATAATGGACATTCCCATCATGCTTCCGGTGATCAGCCAGAACTGTCGACTGCGGAAAAAATGTGCGATGGCTTCCATTAGACTGGTGCCGAACAGCGGGTGATCGACATTGCTGTCGCTCCCATCCCGTTCGTTGGCGTTGTTCGGCATTGCAGCGGCAAGTTTTTCGGCTGCCGCTTTTTGTGACACGGCAAAGTAGACGGTGATCACGATGCCAGCGGTTGCGGCGACGAACAGCATTGTCTGCCACGATATGATTACCAGCAAACCGCCCAGCAGCAACGTGGCGACCAGTGTGCCGATCCGTGAACTGGTCGCCAGGATTCCCCAGACGCGACCATATTCGTTCGCGCGAAATGTCGTCCTGATGATCTTTGCCATCGAAGGCCAACCGGACGACTTGGCCATCAGCGCCAGAAAAAAAGCTGCCTGAAACATCCATACGGTTGACGACATCGCGAATGCCAGAACGGCAATAGCAGTGACCAGCAGTCCAATGGTGAAGGTAATTCGTCCTCCCAGTCTGTCAGCAGCATATCCGCCGATAAATTTTCCCACGAGGGCACCAATCGTTCCCATCGCAAGGATTCGTCCCCAGTCCCCAGTCTCCTGTCTCCTGTGTCGACGTCGAGATTCGGATCGGAAGTAATTGACGTGCCCGCAACCGTCGGAATCATTCTCAGTACCATGAACATGGCGTAGCCGATGTACAGGGAAACGACCACCCTGACCTGATGGCGACGGTCTACAATGCCTTCGGAATCCGCTGCTGCCGCTGTCATGTTCGTATCCGGTGGCGGAGCACCAACCTGGTACAGAGATGGTTCGGATTCAGTCATAACGTGGTCTAACTGTCAGGACAGAGTTTCGATTCCTGGGACAGACTTTCCAGCATAGAGGTCAGGCTGGTTTCCAGTTGATTCAACACAGGGTCTCCATCAGCCCCACGTTCACGTTTGGCGGCGACAGAAATGGGATCGCCCACCTGAATGATGGCCTTCACGGGCGGATGGACCTGCTCTTTTCCCGACAGGTCTTCGGACATTCTCTGGACTGTTTCCAGAATGCGGTCCACCGTCGGGTTGGACGCGATGTACTCGCGGGGATACAGGCTTAGCGCCTGAGCAAACTGCATGTCCTGCAATTGACGCCAGCGACGATCGAGTTCTGTCGCGGACAGTGGCGTCCTGTCCGGCGCCGATTCGTTGTCAGAGATCATATCCGGCACAACAGCCTGGCGAAGTTTCTTGACACGATTGATGACGGAATCGTCACTGCGGCTGTTCAACCATTCTTCTTCCAGTGGCAGCAGGAGGGCATCGATCAGAGCCTCCAGACGGTCTGAAATATGGCCAGGACGAGGTTCGCCCAGATACTCGGTTTCCTTCAGGCCCACTAGCGCGTTCCCGACTTTGTAGATACGTTCGACCATGGGCATGTCGTCCTGAGTTCTCCATGATAGCCGTCGTTCAATGTCGGCCAGAATTGGTCCAGCCGTATCGGCAATATCTCCCTGAAAAAGGTATCGAATCGCCACGGGAACGACAAAGACACCCGCTGCGCTGTCGGGGGCTGCCTTCTGTCTCTTTTTGGTTGCCGTACGGGCGATAAACGACACACCTTCCATTAGTGCATTCAGTCGGTCGTTGGCGTGGCTAAGTGCTCCTTCCGGAAAAAGGACCAGCGGGCGTTTGCCCTGTGCAATGATATTGATTGCTGTTTCCACCGCCTTGCGGTCAACGCCTTCGCGGTAAACGCTGAATGCTCCCATTCGTCGCAGCGCCCATTTCAACAATCTGCTGCCTCGAAACAGGTGCGAACTTGCCATCACAAAAAATGGCTGGCGCAGTGACTGTGACAGACTTTGCAGCACCATCGCATCAGACATGCGACAGTGGTTCGGTGCCAGTACAATTCCATGCCCTGCAGCCAACAGTGGTGCCAGCTTCTGTTGATCACGGATCTCGACCGAGTGAATTCCGTAACGAGTCCTGAGAATCCGAGTTGCAAATCGGGCAAGCAATCGTGGACAGATATTACCCTGATGCGGCGGAACAAATTCGTAGTTGGAATCCGTGACGATCAAAGGCGGCATCTGCGTATGTCTCCGGAACGTCCCTGTGCTCGGCCACGGTCTGGTTCAGTGCGAATTAAACTGCGTTCAGTTTAACCGCGTCCCGGAGGAAGTTGCCAGGCATCGATCCTACAGCAAATTTCGCTGACTCGTGGCCGCGGTTGACGTGTTTCAATAGCAGAACGGCTGCCCCCACGAGCCAGACCTGGTTCCGTCAATTCATAAACTGCTCTAAGCGTCCCGTTGGGTGGCCGTCTGCAGTGGAATTTCGACCCGCGTCCCTTCCCTGGCTGGGTGATGGACGTGGAGTGCGAGCATCGAGACGTCGTTCGACGTCAGGGCGAGGCGACGAATGAAGCAGAATGTGTGCTTGCGCGATTGGCGTCGGTCGTGTCAGCGGCAGGACTGGAACTTTCCGGTTCCGTACGGTCTCCGGCAGTGACCTTGTGAGCTTCGTCGACACGTCCATCAACGGTACCGGACGAACCATGCCCCGCGGAATCGTCCGAGCTTGTTCGTCGAAACCACCGCACCAGAAAACGCGTCAGCGGATATGCAATCAGTGCTCCAATCGGAGCGGTCAGCAGTGACCCGATAACCATTGGCGTTCCGACCTGGACTGCGAGCGAACAGGTGGCCTGCCACCAGCCAGCGAGTCCTTCAAAGTTCAGAATTGCCTCGAACTGATCAACCGTGGCGTTGCCCGGGACGAACCATGTGCCGAGGCGATACCAAGAATAGTACAGCGGCACCATGGTTAATGGATTGGAAACGTAAGTCGACAGCATGGCTGCCGTAACGTTGAAGTAGAAAAACCGACGGGTCAGGAATACCAGCGCCAGGACCACGATCGTCTGGATGCCCACCGAGGGAGTCAATCCCACGAAAATGCCGATCGCAGCACCCAGCGCGATAGCATGCAGCGAATCGTCCAGCGCGAGCACACCTCGCAGCAGAACGCGAGGACTCGCGGACAATTTCAAAACTTGTCGCCACATGTTGCGGATTCTTAACCTATTGGCACAATCAGAAGAAACAGTATCCATCAAAATATAGTGCACGATCAACCCTGTCGCAAAACGCTTTTGGAGATTCTTCAAACCGGTGGTGGAACGCGGGAATCACTTTCAACTGCACGTACAGGCTGCGGCACAAACAGCATTCCTGTTACGATCAGTACGAAGTGCTTTGTCGGAAAATGCCTATATTGGACCCAAGTATGAGAATACCAACTACCCTGTGGCTGGTCTTGATATCGGCGCATTCAGGTATTGCTGCACAGGAAAAACCTGAACCGACGGTACCGCCGGCAGACCGGGCACCCGAGTGGATCTGGGCCAATGACGACCGGCATGGCCGCCGGAACGTCGTCTTCAGCTACGCTTTCGATGCGCCAGCAGCGTTCAGTGAGGCTCGTCTTCGACTGTTCGCCGATTTTGCGGGGTGTTCCGTTTCGCTGAATGGGCAGTCGGTTGTGGCGGTGGATGACTTTGGCCCTCACCTGGATCTGGATATCACGAATTTTCTGCGACGGCACAAGAACACCATTCGTGTGCGTGCGCAGGGTTCCGATGGTCCGTCCGCGCTTGCAATGAGTCTGCAGATTACGACTGACGGAGCTGCCATGAAGTCCATCGTCACTGATTCCTCATGGCTGGTTCATGTCGACGACGCAGCAACGTCCGAAACACCACGACACAACGTGGCATGGTCGGCGGCCGTGAGTTTTGGAGAAGTGGCGGCCCGAATGTGGACAGATCCCCGGCACAGCCGGATCACCGCCTTTGACGACTATACGCAGTGGAAGCTTGCCAGTGGCGATCAAACAACTGCCGCTGAAATTCGTGTTTCTGCGCCGCCCGGCTTTGAAGTTGAATTGCTGCGAACAGCTCGACCGGAAGATGGTTCATGGATCAGCATGGCATTCGATTCTCAGGGACGCCTGACCATCAGCAAAGAAGACAAGGGCCTGCTGCGACTGACACTGGCGACCAATGGAAATCCGGAATCCCTCGAAACGCTGAACGACACATTGTTGGAATGTCGCGGCCTGCTGTATGCGCATGGTGGTTTGTACGCCAACGCTAATAATTCGAAGGGGCTATACCGACTTCGTGATTCGAATGGCGATGATCAGCTGGACGAGGTCAAACTGCTGCGTGAATTTCCCGGAGGCGTGGGGCACGGCCGCAACGATCTTGCCATTGGCCCGGATGGATTGATCTACAGCATTCACGGCGATGCTGTCAATCTGCCTCAGACGAACGTGGACGACCGGACATCGCCATTTCGCGACGGACGTCTGGAGAAACCGCAGAAACAGGGACACGTTATGCGCACGGACAGAAATGGCGAGCGCTGGGAGCTGGTGGCCGCCGGACTGAGAAATCCGTACGGCATTGACTTTAACGAAGACGGAGAACTGTTTACCTACGACGCAGATGCCGAATTCGATATGGGAGCACCATGGTATCGGCCGACACGACTGGATCATCTGGTGTCGGGGGCCGACTTTGGCTGGCGCGGCCTGACCAATCAATGGCCGCCCTATGAACTGGATCACGCCGACAATGCTCTGCCCACCGCGACGATCGGCAAGGGATCACCAACGGCTGTCCGATTCGGACGGGGAAGCAGGTTCCCGGCGCCATGGAAAGATGCCCTGTTTATCCTCGATTGGGCATATGGACGTGTGGTCGCGTGTCATCTGTATCCACGGGGAGCGGGATACGTTGGTCGCAGTGCATCATTTCTGAAGGGGCGACCATTGAATGTCACTGACGTGGACTTTGGTCCCGATGGCGCCATGTATCTGATCACGGGAGGCCGCAAGACTGAATCGTCGCTGTACCGAGTGCAATGGACTGGCGAACCGACGGCGTCTCAGAAGGCAACACTGCACCAGGACGCTCGCATTGCCTTTTCCTCGCAGCAAAGAGAACTTCGACGTCAGCTGGAACGCTGGCACAGCCGGTCTGATGACGGGGATGCCGTCGATGAGATCTGGCCGCACTTGTCGAGTCCTGATCCTGTAATCCGCCACGCTGCACGAGTTGCCCTGGAGCACCAGGACATTGATCACTGGCGAGATCGTGCTCTGCGGGAGACACATGCATCGACAGCCGCCGTATCATTGCTTGCCCTGGCACGCGGCATGGTGGCCACGGATTATTCCGCAATTATTACTGCGGCGAACAATCTTTCGACGGACAGGATTTCTGTCTTCGACACACTGTGCATGCTGCACGCCTATTCGCTGTGCCTGGCAGACACGACGCACGTTCCAGCGGCTGTGTTGAGTCGTACGCGGACACATCTGAAGAGGTGGTTGTCTAAAGAAGCCGTACTTCAATTTCAGCGAATCGGACCACTCGGTACGGGCCATGGCATCCCCGCAAAACTTGGTCGCATGGTCAAACTGCTGGAAGGTACGGTCGCCAATGCCGACGTCATTCAGCTCTTGAGAACGTCGACCAGCCAGGAAAACCAGATGCGATATCTGTTTCTACTGCATGATACCAGGACGGGCTGGCAACATGACGATCGGGTCCTGTTCTTTGAAACGCTTGACGGACTGGAAAGAAACGCAATTGGTGGCGATGGTATGCCGGGATTTCTGCAGCGAATTCGCCAGGCGGCAGTCAACAGCCTGTCTGAGGTCGAACGAATCGGGCTGGGAGATCTGATTGAACGCCACGACGACAAGAATGAAAGCACCGCGACGATCGAGCGTCCTCACGTTCGTGACTGGAGTGTTGCGGACATTGACGAACTGCTGGACGCTGCACAGCAGCACAATGTCGACACAGAACGGGCCTCTCAACTGTTTGCTGAGGCACAATGTGGTCGCTGCCACCGAGTCCACCATCGGGGCGGCGTCACCGGGCCCGATCTGACGTCAGTCGGTAATCGCTTCAGTCGCCGAGACATCCTGAAGTCAATCCTTGCGCCTTCCGATGTAGTGGCCGAAAAATATCGAAACATTCAGATCGTCACGACGGCCGGACAGACAATCGTCGGTCGTGTCGTTTCCAGTGGGGATTATCGTTCACCGACACTCAGGATCTCAACGGACCCTCTGGCGCCCTCAAAGATGATTGAGGTTTCCAAGAGCGAAATCGACACTCACCAGTACTCAAAGGTGTCGCCCATGCCGAAAGGTCTGTTGTCGACGTTTACGGCCGGCGAAATTGTTGCCCTGCTGGACTATCTGGCTGCGGCGTCCGGCAGGATTGGGACCACTGGCCGGTAGAGCAGTTTAGAAATAAACGGAAACTGTGCTGGCTCGTGGGGGCAGCCGTTCTGCTATCAGAACACATCAGCCGCGGCCATGAGTCAGCGAAATTCGCTGTAGCTGATCTGAAATTGACCTGCCGCGTTTTCAGGCCTCGTGCTGTGGATCCGTGGCAAAGGTATCTGCGTCAAGAATCAGAATCATCTCCGGCAGAATTGCGTCGCGACAGGGGATGCCTCGGACAACTGAAGACTCGACATGCAACGCGGTGCTTTGCCCAAACATTCCTGGCAGAAAACGACCACCGTAATTCTTCAGAAAGCAACCGTACTCTCCCGGATTGGCGTCGATGCGTTCCACATAACCGGATACCAGAGCGGGCGAGTCGCCCGCCTTGACATTGCAGATTCTGAAGGTGTCACCAACAGCAAGACCATCGGGGCAGCGAATCCTCACTCCGCACTGTGAGTAATTCAGAACCTGAATCTGCGCTCGCCGCGGCCGATCGGGGACATCAATCCAGGCCTGCCAGTTGGATTCGTAACGAAGGCTGTTCCGCAGTTCCCACCATGATTTGGACATGATGGCATTCGGAATCGGACCGTTCAGAAACACCCCGATCTGCCAGCCCTGGTGACAGGGCCGACACCAGTGGACAACACCGCGATGCGGTATGGAACCCGATGCCAGGTCGATGTACATCGACATGTGAAGTCGCGTGCCGAATCGCAACGGACGATCCGTCAGAAAACGGATGTCTCCCCGAGCAACGTCTTCCACAACAACCGGCAACGGAAACCCCGAATCCAGGCTTGCGCACACTTGAATCCCTCCGGTGGCGGATTGCCTTTGTGCGGCAGCTGCTGTGGTTGGATCAGAATACATGGGGATGTCGGCGCAGCTCTGACGTGATGCCACTGCTGCATAAGAGGGAAACGTTGCTGCACCTGTCGTGCCGCCGGCTCAGTAAGCAGGCGAAGGTCAAGTCAGCCGCGCAACGACTGGGGAAAACAGAAGGACTTCCGAGTCACAAATCGAGTCCGGCGGGAGGAACTGAAGTCGAACCCTCGAAAACGATGGTCCGTCTGGAAAACATCGGCCAACCTTGTGGCTTGTGCGGAAGATTCAAGTCGTGCGGTCGCGGTCCGATACCCATCTCCGTTCACGACACTGTCCGGTCCAGCGTGCTATGGACGCGTTCACACGCTCCGTCGAACGGGAATCAACAGTTTTTGCCGTCGAAACACGTCAGCGGTTGTCCAATCCTGGTCGACTCCGGTCTAAGATTGTGTTTTGTTCGCACGAACATTCAGCCCCCTGGAATCCAATGCCCCGCCCCATCTTCGTCCATCTACTGCCGACATTGTTTGAACCGGACGACGTTCTGGGTGGCATTGCGGTTGTCGTCGACATTCTTCGAGCATCAACAACGATTACTCACGCGCTGGCGAATGGAGCGGACTGCGTGATTCCGTGCGGCACTGTTGAAGAAGCCCTCGCAGCCAGAAACGACTTGCCGGCAGGCACATGTCTGCTGGGCGGCGAACGCGGCGGTGTTCGGATCGATGGGTTTGATCTGAGTAACTCGCCGACCGACTACGGTCCGGATGTTGTTAAAGGCAAGTCGATCGGCTTTACCACGACCAATGGAACCCGGGCACTTATCCGTGCTGAAAAAGCGGACCACGTTCTCATTGGGGCATTCGTGAATCTGTCAGCGGTCACCGATCGGCTGGGCACTTCCGAGGTTCCTGTGCACATCGTCTGTGCCGGTACGAACGGACAGATTACAGGAGAAGACGTGCTGTTTGCCGGTGCGGTGGTCAGTCAACTGCTCGACTGTTCCGCTGAAGAGTTCGCAACGTCCGATTCCGCCCGTATAGCACTCGATCATTGGCGTCGAGAATCCGGCAACGGTTCCATCGATGCTCTGCAGGCAGCCTTACGGCGGTCGCAGGGCGGGCGAAATCTGATTGAACTCGGATATGACCGCGACATCGCGACAGCAGCGAATACGGACTCAGTCCCCTGGATTGGAACACTCACTGAAGCCCGAACAATCACGGCGTCAGTTCGTCCCGACCACGACAACAGCGACGATTCTCTCGTTTAACCGCGTTGCCCAGCATTGGTATCTACACAAATCTGAAGACTACGATCGAAGCGTCTGCGTGCAGATCGGTTCACGTATTTACTCTCCCGCTGGCGGGAGAGTCGGGCTATCAGGCCCGGAGAGGGTCTGCAATAACCGCAATCATACATTCCACTTCGACGTTCAATGACCCTCCCCGCTCGTTCCTCGCGACCCTCCCGTAAAGACGGGAGGGTAAAGATGCGTAGATACCAATGACCAGCGGGCCGCGTCGTTCGATTTGCACGAGAAGTACCATGTCCTCGTTTGAATGCCGTTTCTTTGTTCCGTAATGCAGGCAACAGGCTGGCAGCCTGCACTACGTTGACGACTCTGTCACGGTTGCCTTCCTGCGTTCGGCCGTGTGCAGACGAATCCGACAACTCGTCTAGAGCGCGCTTCACCGAAGTGTAGCGACTTCCGCAACCGTTCAGCTGCGAAATTGCTTGCCGGACCCGCTACACGTCCCTGCGACACGCACTAATCGCGTGGCCTGGCGGGTTTCCGCTTCTTGCCTTTGCCGCCTGCGAACCCTCTGCCGCCCGATCCGTTGGAGCGAAATGATTTTCCGCTTCTGCCTGCACCGCCGCTTCGATGCCCATTGCCATGGCGTGGACCGGAGCTGTAGTTTTCAGCCGCGGCACGACTGAGCCGCAATTGCTTGCCGGCCACTCGCGTCTGCTGCAATGTCTGGAAAACGTCGCGGGGCATGCCTTCCGGAAGGTCGATCGTACTGTACGAATCATGGATGTTGATCGGACCGATGTGTTCGCCGTCGATGCCGCCTTCATTGGCGACAGCTCCGACGATGTTTCCTGGTTTGACGCCATCGTCACGGCCGACTTCAATTCGGTAGCGGTCCATGCCGTTCTGCGGAGGCCCGGACTGACGACCACCGCTCCGCTCATTTCGACGGGGGCGGTCTGCGAATTTTCCGGAACCGTTGCGTTCAAAGCGATCACGCCCTCCTCGTTCGTCATTCCTCTGGTCGCGGAAAGGCTCGTTCCGTCGAGGACGGTCTTTCATCAAAAACGGCCGACCATCCTGACCGATCTGTGCCAGCGCCGCCGCAATCATTTCCATCGGCTTGCCCGATTCCTCGGCGTATTCTGTGATCAACTGCTTGAATACGGTCAGATCGTCACCAGCGGTCATGTCGGTAATGCGTTGTTTGAATCGCATGACCCGCATGGCATTGATGTCATCGGCCGTCGGTGGCTGCACAACTTCGATGGGCTGCTTGGTCGTTCGTTCGATCAACCGCAGCCTGTGGCGTTGTCCGTTCGTCAGAAAGATGATTGCTTCGCCCTTGCGCCCGGCTCGCCCGGTGCGACCGACGCGGTGGATGTACGATTCGGTGTCCTGAGGAAGGTCGTAGTTGAAAACGTGGCTGACCCGAGTGACATCCAGTCCACGCGCGGCGACGTCGGTCGCCACCAGAATGTCCAATTGACCTGATTTGAGCTGTGAGATCGTTCTTTCGCGAACTTTCTGAGGCATGTCGCCATTGAGTGCGACGGCTGACAGGCCGTGTCTCTTTAACTGATCGGCGACAGTTACCGTGGCTTCTCTGGTCTTCGTGAAGACGATAACGCCGTCACTCTCTTCGGCTTCCAGGATGCGTGTCAGCACGTCAATCTTGTCACGTGGAGCGACGAATAACGCCCGCTGCCGAATCGATTCGGCCGTCATTGTTTTCTTCTTGATGGTGATCCGTGCCGGATCGTTCAGATAGTTTTGAGCAATGCTGCGAATCGGAGCTGGCAGCGTCGCCGAAAACAGAGCCACCTGCCGCTCGGCGGGAGTCTGCTCAAGCACGAACTGGACGTCTTCCAGGAAGCCCATGTTCAGCATTTCGTCGGCCTCATCCAGCACCAGACATTCAATGCCGCTGAGATCCAGTGTCCCTCGCTTGATGTGATCAATGACGCGACCCGGAGTGCCCACAACCACCTGCGCTCCACGTCGCAGTTGACGAAGTTGAGGCTGATAGTCTGTTCCGCCGTAGATTGCCGCAATGTTGAAGCCGGAAATGGCTGACGCGTATGTGGAAAATGATTCCGCCACCTGAATCGCCAGCTCGCGAGTCGGCGCGAGTACCAGAACCTGCGGCTTACGCTGACCGACTTTGATCCGTGACAGAATCGGCAAGGCGAAGGCGGCTGTTTTTCCTGTGCCGGTCTGCGATTGTGCCAACACGTCGCGTCCTTCCAGCATGTGCGGAATGATCTCTGCTTGAATGGCAGTCGGTGTTTCGTAGCCCGACGTCTGCACGGCCTGCTGCACATCGCTGCTGAGCGCTAGGTCCAGGAATGATGGGGCCTGAGGACTGTCCTCAGCGGGTGAATCGGATTTGGTGACGCGTTTGATGACAGCCGTCGGTTTAGTCGAGGTGACAGATTCCGCTGCGACGACGGGTTCTGCCACGACGACGGGTTCAGTTTCGACAACGGTTTCCGCTACGACAACGGTTTCCGCTACGACAACGGGTTCCGCTACGACAACGGGTTCCGCTACGACAACGGGTTCCGCTACGACGACGGGTTCCGCTACGACGACGGGTTCCGCTACGACGACGGGTTCCGCTACGACAACGGGTTCCGCTACGACAACGGGTTCCGCTACGACAACGGGTTCCGCTACGACAACGGGTTCCGCTACGACGACGGGTTCCGCTACGACGACGGGTTCCGCTACGACGACGGGTTCCGCTACGACAACGGGTTCCGCTGCAGCGACTTCTTCGTTGGTCGTAGCCACGGCTGCGGTCACGACCGGCTCAAGTGGCTCTAATACAATCTGCGTCGTAGGCACTTCAAACGTGTCGAATGGCGAGCCGCCAGGATTGTCAGTGCGCAATTCAACTGTAGAAACATTGTCAGACATCAGGATCAGATTCTTCCGGTAAATAGACTCTCACCGCCTTCGATCTACGAAGGTGGCGCGTGCGTCTCGTCAATTAAGCGAAACCGCGATTGGGGCGTACGCATCGTGTTATAAAAGCACAGATAGCGACGCCGCTTCAATCACCAATAGTGTTCTCATTGTGCGGGTTTGTACCCGGGGAGAACATTCGGAAGACCTGTCGCCTGCGAGCCTCGTGGGGAATTGGTCGCCACTTAACGCTCGCGACATTCTGTATCGGCCGACAAGACCGAATTCTTTCGAAGTTGTGCTGACTTCGAAGACTCTTTGCGCGGGTAACCTACACGAAAAAGACCACGTTCAACAGCGGAAAGTTCGCAATTCCAAAACAAATGGCGAACACAGCCGTCCGTGCGGCAATCCACGCCGCAAACTTTCCGTTATCGTTATGTCACGTTTGCTCCGCATCGACAGTTTGGTCTCCTGAAGGGAAAGTTGTCCGCATGTCCTGGCAGCAAAAATACAGGAAAAGCCAGGATGCAAGCGTTAGTTGCATCTTGTGGCAATCGATCGTTGTGGCCGGACAAGGTGCGGCGACCACGGGAAAGCTGTTTTCCCATCCTTGGTTTTGGCGGTGGCGAGCAACCGGCA
>JBDONA010000684.1:0-1572 GCA_039831575.1 Fuerstiella sp.
GGTGATGGCGCGATCGATAGCCCGAAGATGGCCAACGCCGGGATCGACGTACACTGCGGGCTCGTGTGTCCTCGGTCGCCAATTCCTGACAACACCGGACGGATGGTCATGAGCGCGCAATGAAAAGCCGAGACGGAGTCCGCAAACCGTCATTTCACGCCGTCAATCTGATGACACCGGCCGGCCACTTTCGCTGGCGCATACAGCGCTCGGTCGATAAAGCCGACGATTGAAATTCGGTGTTGTCTAATGTGCCAATGTTTATAGCATATTCGGTGTTCTCGTCGATCTTAACGACACCCCTTACGACACCGGATACGCCAGATGACCACGACACAAAGACCGGCGAAGCCCTACAAAGAATTCCCACTCTTTGCCCATCCAAACGGGCAGTGGTGCAAGAAGATCCGCGGCAAGGCTTGGTACTTCGGTATGTGGAATGAACACGAAGCGGCGCTGCAAAAATACCTCGATGAAGTAGACGAGATCCGAGCAGGTCGCGACCCTCGCCGACAACGCCGCGCGCTGTCGCACGATGCAGTTGCTGTGGCCGATATGTGTAACCTGTTTCTTGAAGCAATGGACGCGCGGCGCGCAGCTGGTCAGATCTCACCCAGACACTTTGCCGACTACCGGCACACCTGCAAAGTACTTGTTGACTACTTCGGCCGTTACGTTTGCGCATCGACTCTGAAAGCTGCGGACTTCGCTGGGCTGCGACAGTCGTTCCCGTCAACATGGGGTCCGACGAAGACAGGAAATGAAATCAGGCGCATGAAGGCGGCGTTCAGATGGGCCGCTGAGTCGGAGACTATTCCAGCCCTGCCCAATTTCGGACCTGAGTTCAAACAACCATCGAAGGCTGTTATACGCCGCGTCAAGCAGGACAGACAGTCGAGGCATGGAACGCTCGATTTCACAGCGGAAGAATTGCGCGGGATACTGAACGGCTCAGCCGGCTCGCTACGTGCATCAGTCCTCCTCGGCATCAACGCCGGTTTTGGTGCCGCTGATTGTGGCAGACTCCGGGTTAACAACGTCGATTTTGAAACCGGCTGGTACGATTTGCCACGGCGCAAGACCGCCATTCCAAGACGATTTTTGGTGTGGACGGAGACTCGCGCCGCTATTCGAGACGCGATGGCGCAGCGGCCGGTGGCCAAGAACCAAGACGACGACGAATTGTGCTTCCTGACTGGATACGGGAATCCCGTCTGGCGAGAGCACGCTTCCGGAAGTATCAGCGATAGCGTTGGAAGAGCTTTCTTGACGAAATGCCGACAGCTTGAATTGCACAAGCCCGGAAGGAGTTTCTACTCGCTCCGGCGCACGTATGAGACAGTGGCCGGGAACACAAAGGACCAAGCGGCAGTCAACTTTGCCATGGGCCACAGCGACGAATCAATGGCCGCCGTCTACCGCCAGGGCATCGACGACCAGCGTCTGATTGACGTTGCTGAGCACGTTCGCCAGTGGCTGTGGACGCGGAAGTGTGAGGCGTGTGGTGAGAAACAGTTTTTTGTGGCGGATGAGTGGACGTGTGACAGCTGTGGGGCTGAACAATCAGTTGAT
>JBDONA010000142.1:0-6412 GCA_039831575.1 Fuerstiella sp.
GCGATATCCTGAACAGACATGAGATGACCTTCCGTGGTTTCCGAGTGAAACGTCTTATCACGCGGAGGGTCGTCTCTTTTCCGTCGCCATGTCAAGATCCATAAAACCAAACCACATCACGACTTAAACACACAACACAAAAAGACTTGGCGCTGTCCAGTTAGGTTCAAAGGAAATACTAAACGGAAAGGCCATCGAAACACGGTTGGTTCTTTCTATGGGACCCCGGAATGCAATTACGATCAGGGTCGATTTATCTGTCCCGCGAAAAGGCAGTGGACCTTTTCCGGTTGTGATCACCGGTGACAGGGGATGGGGCCGGACCGAGGGTCTGGAAGTGGCCACTAACAGGGGATACATGGTCGCCGATTTTTATCGAATCGATTTGGATCCGGGTAATAATGACCGGACAAATGGCGTGCATCCCCTCTATCCGGAATATGACTGGGCCACATTATCTGTCTGGGCCTGGGGGTATTACAGAGTCGTGGATTATCTGATGACTTTGGAAAATGTAGACAAGGACAAAATTGTGGCTACCGGCCATTCCCGGGGCGGCAAAACCGCATTGCTGGCAGGAGCCATGGATACTCGGATTGCCGTAGTTGTACCCGCTGGATCCGGTGCCGGAGGATGCGGATGCCTTAAATACCTGCAGGGAGGCGGTCAGACACTCATTCATATCACGCGGCGTGATAAATTCGACTACTGGTTCCAACCCAGATTTCGCGATTTTATGAGACGAGTGGAACGGCTGCCTTTCGACCAGCATTTTCTTAAGGCACTGGTCGCTCCCCGTGCTTTGCTATGTACGGAAGGTCTGGAAGATGAGTGGGCCAATCCATGGGGGTGTCAGCAAACGACAGAAGCTGTGAAGGAGGTCTATAAGTTTTTGGGTGTCCCGGAGAAGGTCGGCAATCACTACCGACCGGGAGGTCATGAACACAATGAAGAGGATTGGCACGCATTGTGTGATTTCGCGGATTTCCATTTTTATGGCAAGCCATTGCCCAGCGATTTTTACAAAGAGAATTTTGAGAAGGTAGAAAGCCTGATGAAATGGAAGTCGTCCGTTCCGCCGAATCCTCTCGGCGATATCAACCCCTGACTGATACTGATAGGCAACTTGATTTCCGACACCACACCTGATGTACCGGGTGAAGCCGCTGGTCGTTTTCGTCTTGCCGTTGTTCGGGCGAGACAAGGCGTGCAAGCGAGCTGTATGTGGGGGGCTCCAATAGGTCGAACGTACCGGCCGCCATCGCCAGAAGCAGGGATGTCAGCAATAAATTTCAGACCAGATCTAAGTTAGGATCTGGCACCATCCGCGGCGGCAGATCAATGAGTCGGGGGAAGAAGGCGAACAGATACGAACTATACGATTTGCACACAGATCCCGGCGAATCCAACGACATCGCATCGAAGCATAGTAAACTAGTGACTTCGATGGTGAAGCAGTTGATCGTCTGGCAACTGTCGGTCGAGAGCAGCTTGACCGGTGCCGATTACACGAAGTAGGCATCTGGTTGGATAACCAGCACGAACGATTACGCAGGCATTAATCTCATGAATCACAACCTAAGAATCTATTCCCTTTTCCAATGGCTCGCCTTCATTCCGCTTGCTCTCGCCGCAACTGGTCTTGTCGCCGCTGAAGAGTCTGCAAAGCCCAACGTCATTCTGATCATGGCGGATGACATCGCCTACGATAATGTCGGTTGCTACGGCAGCGAGCACTTCAAGACGCCGCGGTTGGACGAACTTGCGCGAACAGGAATCAAATTCAACCACTGTTACTCCGAGCCCGTCTGCACCTCCAGCCGCGTTAAAATCATGACCGGCCGCGATAACATTCGGAACTACACCGTATTCGGCAAACTCGACCCGAAAGAGAAGACATTTGGCACGATGATGAAAGACGCCGGCTACGCAACGGGCATCGCGGGCAAGTGGCAGCTTCACGGGAACAACGGTGCACTCGCTCCTGACTGTGGTTTTGACACCTTCTGTTTGTGGAACTATCCGGGAACCGAACGGCAGCGATTCTGGAACCCCAGCCTGATTCGTGACGGTAAGCTGGTTCCAGTCACCGAAGACTCCTACGGCCCGGATATCTGCACGGACTTTCTGATTGAATTCATTCAGAAAAACAAAGACTGTCCATTCTTCGCCTATTACCCGATGCTATCGGTTCACTCGCCGTTCCTTCCTACGCCAGACAGCGCCGATCGGAATAACAAGAGCAAGGACGAAAACTATCGCGATATGGTCAGCTACATGGACAAGTGCGTCGGCCGGTTGGTCGATGCACTCGAAAAGAACGGCCTGCGCGAAAACACGATCGTGATTTTCACGACGGACAATGGTACCGGCAGAAGCCTGAAGTATCCGTACAAGGGTGAAATGCGTGACGGCGAGAAAGCGTATCCAACGGATGGCGGTTGCCACGCGCCGCTGATCGTAAACTGCCCAGGGCGAGTCACGTCAGGTGAAGAGACCGACGACATCGTCGATTTCTCGGATGTCATGCCGACGCTGGCGGAGATCGGCAGTGCCACGTTGCCCGATGTGACGCTTGATGGTCGCAGCTTCTGGCCCCAGTGCATCGGCAAGACGGGAAACCCACGCGAATGGATCTTTCAGTACTACTACCCCAAGTTCAAAGACGCCGCCATGAAGCACGGCGCCGGCAAGCCCTACATCATCTGGTCACAGGACCAACACTACAAACTCTACTCGCACGGCAAGTTTATCCAGGTGAAAGACCGGCACGAGAGAACAAACATCTCGCCGGGAACGGGCACACCGGAAGCGGAAGCGGCACGGAAGAAGCTGCAAGCGGCCATCGACAGCATGCCAAAAAAAGTCGAAAAGAAAGACGGTGAACTCGAAGATCCCAAAACGCTGTCGGAAACGGAACGCCTGGCTAATTTCGTAGCGGCTTTGGAATCGCCAGTGGCCAGTCAACCGTCCCTTAAGGCCGGGACCAACGAGTTCCAGCTCGAAGACGATGGGCACCAACGTGAGGTGCTCGTGCGGCTCCCCGACGACTATGACCCGGCGAAGCGCTACGCGGTCGTCTTCGGTTTCCACGGCGCCGGGGGTCCGAAGGAGGCCTACCACCGGCACCTCGAGAGCCTCGTCAAGGAGCACGGGATGATAAGTGTGAGCCCACAAGGTCTCAGCAACGCCTTGGGCAAGACCGCCTGGAACGGCTTCGCGAATCACCGCCTCAGCAACGCAGACGACGTGGGCTTTGTCGCCAGGACCATCGACTATCTCGCCGCGAATGCCTCCATCGATCGTGATCGCATTTTTGCCACGGGTGGCTCCAGCGGCGCCATCTTCTGCTTCCGTCTGGCCATGGAGACCGACCTCTTCGCGGCCATCGCCCCCATGCGTGGCGCGATGATCAAGCGGCCTCCAGTGCCCAAGGGGCGGCCGAAGCTGTCGATCCTCCTCGCCTGTGGTACCGAGGATGGTCTGTTCACCGGCAACACAAAGGTTCCGACCGAGGTCTTCTATCCTGCCCAGGAGACGATGGCGCTGTGGGCCGCCAACCACGGTGCGGACGGCTCCGCGCCGACCACGCTGGAGGATTTGGACGTTCTGGCCTTGACTCGCTACTCCACGGCCGACGCGCCCTACGAGCTGTTGCTCCACGCGGTGAAAGGTCGAGGGCATAAGCTTGAACGACCCGAATTAGAGGAGGCCATCCGGTTTATGGGTGATTTCTTCTCGCGCCATAGCAAGGCCGATACGCGGGAGCGGCGTTGACTCTTCCCCCTGCGAGTGAAGCGTCTACCCAATCGGTCCAGAGAACTGGCTACCACCGCCGCCGTTTACGCCAGGCTACAAGACCGATCATTTCGGCAAGCGGCACCTGACCATCATCGGCTGTAACAACGAGATCGACTACAACGAGATCGACTACAACGAGATCGACTACAACGAGATCGACTACAACGAGACGCAAATGGCACTCTTTTGGCTTAGCCTTGCAATGATCATGTCTTCTGCTTTACAGGCTGAAGAGACATTTACACCATTCAAGAGAGCCGACGAAGTTCCACAGAATGTGACGGAACTTTGGAAGGACTACGACGCACGGAAAGAACCGCTGGATGTTCAGGTGATTGAAGAGTGGAGAGCGGAAGGAGTTGTCACGCGGTACGTGACCTTCAAAGTCGGCACATTCAAGGGCGCCGACACTCGCATCGCAGCTTACTATTCCTTTCCGGCTGGCGGCCAAAAGAACGCGGCGTTTGTCTGGAGCCACGGCGGAGGGCAGCGAGCTGAACGTGGCCGTGGTGTCTACTTTGCGAAACAGGGCTTTGCGACGGTCGACATTAACTGGCTCGGCAGACCCATGGAGCCCGGGATCGATGTGAACACGGACTGGGGAAATGTCGATCCGACTCAGGGACCACGGTTTTATTCCGAAGCGTTGAGGAAAGGCTGGAAACGGAACCTGCAACCGGATGAATACTCGATTGACCCTGTACCAAGCCCACGAAACGCCAACTGGTTTCTGCTGACCGTTGCGGCCAGGCGAGCCATTACCTTTCTTGAACAGCAGCCGGAGGTCGATCCGGATCGAATTGGCTTCGCGGGTTTCTCGATGGGCGGGATGATTACGGCGTTGACGGCCATCGATCCGCGGCTCAAAGCGGTGGTTCCCTTTGTCGGCGGCTCGGGATTCAAATACGTAGACTTTCCCGGCATCGAAGGCAGCAGTCTGCGCGGGCATTTCCAGGACCTCGATCTCTACACGCAAACGATCGATGCAAGCTCTTACTGGCCTTTGGTGAAGTGCCCCGTTCTGTTCATCAGCTCCTCCAATGATTTTCATTCGGCCTTCGATCGGATCTATCAATCGATGGCGTTGTTGGAACATCAAGACTGGCGAGTCAGCACCAACATTCATCACAACCACGGCCCGGGGCCCGAGCAGTGGGTGATGCTAAATCATTGGTTCAACCAGTATCTGAAGGGAACCGATCAACACATCCCGATCACGCCTCCTTCGACATGCAACATCAGCGACGATCAGGCGACCTTCACCGTCACTCCGGCTGATCAAAAACGTTTGCTCGATACAGAGATCTATTTCAGCTACGACTCGAATTCGCGAACCCGGTTCTGGAACAAGGCGGATGCCAGACGTTCCGGCGATACGTGGTCAGTGGATTTGTCGGTTCATAAGGATCTACCGCTCTACGTGTTCGCTCTCTGTCGCTATAAGCTGGAACAGAAGCAGCAGCTTGAACGCGGTGAAACCTCGACCTTTGTGTTGAATTCGGTTGAGCAATCGATCGTGCCGGAAACCGTCAATCCGGCGTCGCTGACGAAGCTTGTAGATCCCGAAGCCGTTTTTGAAGACTTCACTAACGGCATTCAGGACTGGGGCACGAGAGACCAGCGAAGCATCAAGACCTACAAATTCCAGAGTCCTGAACTGGATCGTTCGAACACCAGAAAGCTCTCCCTGACCATTAATCCGCAAGGGAAACGGCTGTCATTGCGTTTGAGTGCCGGAAGCAGATTCCTGAGCAGACAAGAAAATCTCGGAGATTTCTCATACGTAAAAAATGTACGTGGCCAGGGCACTCAGGAGGTCGTGATCGGCAGGGAGGAATTCAAGAGCGCCAACGGAAAGACGCTCGAATGGTCGAAGATCGCGACACTTGAAATCTCGATTGTGGATGAAGAGACCAAAGACAAACTTGACCTAACGTCCAAAGAAGGCCATGCGTTCCTGAAGTTGATCAAGATGGTGGATTGAGAGAACCAGTAGAAGAGGAAAGTTGAAAGTACGTGACTGGTCAATCATCCTATCCAAAGAATCGAAATCAATATGAGGTCAATAAGTTCGTTCCCGGCGGCTGCGTTTCGATTGTGCTTGTAAACGTCAAAGAGGCCTGCTCCCTGGTATATCCCCAAGATCCTTAAAAAGAAATAGGAGGACCATCTCAGCGTCTGTATTGGAGGAATTTGCTCACCCTTCAATCAGGAGACTTTCAGATGGTTACGAAGACCAGGAAACGGAAATCCACGAGCTCGAAGAAACGATTCATTGGCAAGCCCACCGGACAGATTCAGGAACGCGTGCAAGCGGTCGGGCCGGAACACTTCGGCGTTGTGGCCGTCGACTGCGGCAAACGACGATCCAAATGGATGCTGTGTGACTTCTACGGCAGGGTCATCGTCGAACCGACTCCCGTTGAACATACGGCTGGCGGATTGAAGGTGATGACGCAACGCGTCACGGAGGCGTGCAGGACGGAAGGATTCACCGCTTCCATCGTGGCTGTCGAGATGACCGGCATCTATCACAAGCCGGTCTATCGCGCGTTTCGCAAAGCGAAGTTCGACACTCGTATCGTTCACCCGTTCGCGTCGAATCATTACC